>QXWW01000033.1 GCA_009911185.1 Lachnospiraceae bacterium | reverse complement strand
AGTGCGCCCTTTTTTAAGCCAGCAATAAATATCAACTTTTTTCATTTTTGCTATTGACATTTATTAGCTGGACTATCGCTCCATATCAGATTTTTTCTTGGGCGGTTTCTCTCTGGACGGATAGGGGATAACTTCTTCCTCCCCGACAATGATGCTGAACTCCGCCCGAAGCATGGGGTGTGTATCCTGCTTCTGGTACTGGCGGATAAGCTCAATGGCACTTTCCCTTGTGGCTGTGCTTGCCTGCTGTATCCCGTCCTTAAAAATATAAACCCGTTCCATCCGTATCCTCCTTTACAAGCCCATCATCTCACGCACGACACGGTCTGCCATCTTGACCGCACCGACGAGGACGAGCATATTAAATACCAACTCCCCGATATAGCCCCATACCATCGTGACCGCAGCCGCATCGGGGTTGACGGCTGGCGGGGACGCCGCAAACACCGAAAAGATGATGCAGGCAAGCACGATGATTGCACCCTCAAGGCACACCGCACAATAGCTCTTGACAAAGCTCCTGCCCACGCTCTGGCTCGGCTCTCCCGCAAAGGACGACAGCGGCACGGGAGCGATTGCGGTATAAAGGTATAATTTAAAAAACCTGCCGTACACCGACATTATCATAATGAACGACAGCACCGTGATGAACAGCCCGCCGATGAGCGTCACCGCCCACAAAGGGATGCTCTCGAAAAAGCCGCAGTCCTCCACGGCTGTCACAATCTCTGTCGGCAATACCGTCTTTTGTGCCGCCCCGAAGCCTGCGGCTTTCATAATCGTGGAAATCACGCCCTGCACAATGTTAAACAGAGTCATCATCAGCTCCAAGCCGTAAGTCACCGCTCCTTTGGCAAGGGCAAAACGGATAAAGAGTTTTACAGCGTGTTCGGGCTTCTTCATGCTTGCGAAGTCGCCGCAGGTACGCATCACGCCCACGACAAAGAACAGCACAAGCAGGGCAAGCCCGATTGCCTGCAACGCACCGTGGATGTCCACGATGACTTTCCATATCGCACCGCCTTTGAAATTCTCTGGGGACTGGGTGATAAGCTGCCATATCTCGGCTAACTTCTCATTCCAAGTGTTAAGGGCGTTCTCCAAGTTCTGGACTACCCAGTTGTCTGACATTCGACCACCTCCGTTCTTAAAATTGGGCAGCGGGGCAGTTCCGCATGGCGGATCAGCCCCGTTGTCCTATCTTATATCAGTCTGTTATTTTATCCCTCTGTCTTTTGCTCTGCATCAGCCCGTGATAAGGGTAAGGATTTCTTTTGCAAAGGTAATCACAACGCCGCCCGCAAGGGTAAGGAATCCATTCGCCCTCTGGGACGGGTCGTGGGATTTCAGCGACAAGCCCACCTGCACGATGCCGAAGCCGAGCATAATCATACCGACCGCCTTAATCAGCCCGAAGATGAAATTGGAAAGGTTGTTGACCACGGCAATCGGGTCGTTGGCGGCAAAGGCGGTCGTTGTGCCGAAAACCATGCAGCATACAAGGGCGGCATACACGGCAAACGCCTTTCTTCCTTTTCTGCCCATCGGCAGTTTCTGGGTTGCTTTGTTCTGGCTGTTCTCGTTCTTCTTAAAAAGTTTCATAGGGTAAATCCTCCTTATAAATTGAATATTTCTTCCAAGTCCTCATCGGACAGAAGTTCGTAGGAAGTGCTGACGGCTTTTGGCGTAACAGCGTCTTTTGGAATGTCGCCGCCAAACACAAGGGTTGCGACAGCCTGTGTAGGTTCGCCGTGGATATAAGGCGGTTTTCCTCCATCCGCTGTCAGTTTCACATTCGGGTGTTTCAAGATGTCATACTTGAAATCCATCACGGGGCGTTCCCCACGCACAAAAAGAAGTGCGTAGCGGTTGTCAAGCATACGCACCTCGTCTGGGGTTAAAAGCTCACGCCCCGAAATCTGGTAGTTGGTGGAATAGTTGCCGCTCCGCCCAGAGCTTTTCCCATAGGTGTTCGTGTCTATCGTGGACTTTCCAAGCAGCTCGCTCACAAACTTGTGCGTACTCTGCTCATTGCCGCCCAGATAGAGGAACTCATCGGCATTGCCGACAATGCTTTCCCACTGTTTCTCAAACAGGGCTTTAAGCTGTGCCAGATTTTGCAGGATAATCGAAACGGACACGCCCCTTGACCTCATGACCGACAGTATCTTATCAAAGTCATCGGGCAAACTGACGTTCGCAAATTCGTCCATAATAAACTGACAGTGGACGGGCAGGCTTCCGCCGTACTTATGGTCTGCAAGGTAAAACAACTGTTGGAATAGCTGCGTGTATAATAGTGACACAAGGAAATTGAAACTGGTGTCGTTGTCTGGTATCAGTGCGAACAGTGCCACTTTTTTCTCGCCCAACGACGGCAAGTCAAGCTCGTCCGTGGCGGTTAAGGATGCAAGGCTTTCCAGATTGAATTTCTCAAGCCTTGCGGCAAGGGTTATCTGGATGCTCTTTAAGGTCTTGGCACTCCCGCTGTGATAATCTCGGTAATACTTTAAAGCGATATGCTCTGGGTCTGCCATCTCCAAACGGTCAAATAATTCATCCAGAGGGCTTACATAGCTGTCGTCATCCTCACGGACTTCCCCCGCACGAAGCAGCTCCATCACCATCGGGAAATTCTGCTCGTCTGGCGGTGCTTCATATTTCAGATAGAACACAAGGGACAGAAGCAGCATACTCGCCGCCGTGTCCCAGAACGGGTCTTGTGACTGGCTTCCTTTCGGCGTGGTCGCCTTAAACAGATTCGTCACAAGCCGCTGCACGTCGTTGTCGTTCCGAAGATAGACAAACGGGTTGTAACAATGGCTCTTGTGCATATTGATAAGGTCGAGGACACGCACCTCATAGCCTTTCTTCTCAAGCAGACCGCCCGTGTCACGGACAATCTCGCCTTTCGGGTCTAAGATTACCATTGACGTGTTGCACTGCATGACATTCGGTTTACAAAAAAATCTGGTCTTTCCTGCACCAGAGCCGCCCACCACGAGGATATTCAAGTTCCTGCGGTGCTTCTTCCCATCCAGCCCGATGCGGACATTCTGGGTCAGCAGCTTGTTCTCCGATGCGTCTTTATCTCGGTACTTTTTGTTAAGCGTACCTGCGTTGCCCCATTTCGCAGAGCCGTGTTCCTCCCCCTTACGGTAGTTCCTGCGTGTGGAAAAATAAACGCCGATTCCCATGCCGTAGGCAGACAGAAAAATAAGGACAACTCTGGGAGTGTCCTTACATACCGTTATGGAGAACGGGTTCTCGACTGCCACGGATAAATTAGCGATTATCTCCACGATGCCGCCGCTGACATAAGGTGCTGCCAGCAGGGCAAGCCACACGACGGGAATGATGCCGCAGAAAGAGAGGATTAGGCTCGTCTTATAGTCGTCACCGTTCTTCATGGCACTTGCATGGTGCGACCTTTACTTTCTTGGTCGGGGCGTATGCCACCCTGCTTATCAGCTCGTCAACAGGCTCGGTGGGGCGTTCCTCCTGTATCTGCTGCGTCCGCAGGGTATTGAGGGCGTTGAGGACAATATTTTTATCATATTTGTCCAATGCCAGATGGTAGCGTTCTTCTTTCATGGGCTGCACCTCCGATTAGCGTTCCTGCCCTTTGGCTTTGGGCGGCTTGTTCTTCTCAAGGCTCTTGTACATATCCGACTGGATTTCGCCGAGGACGTCACGCATCTTCCCAAGCTCGCCCTTTAAGCCCTGCTCGTCCATCTCCTCATACTCTTTCGGGAGCTTGTCAAAGCTGAATCCTTTCGTGTCCACGCCGTAGCGGGAGCTTACCATATAGGCGACGCAGAACGACTTGAACTCGGAGCTGTCACGGCTCTCCTTATGCTTGCAGTCAAAGACCGCCACCGACACTTCCTTTGCCATGCTGACAAAAAGCTGTTCCTCGTTTAACCCCGTGCGGATAAATATCGTCTGCTGTGAGCTGTCGTAGAACGCAGGCAGCTCAAGGTCATCGACTGGCACAAAGGAAACGGGGCTTGCGTCAATCATCGCCGACACAAGCTCCCGCATGGTTCTCTGCTCCTGCGGCTGCTGCCTGTCTTTTGCCGAGGTCTGGGAAACGTCGTAAACTACTTTTGCATTGTAGCCGACCGCCTTTGAACCGTCCTCACGCTGGTACTCTTTCCCCGGCTCAAGGATGGTAATTTTCCTTGCGTCCTTATCCACATAGACACGGCTCTGTTTCCAGCTTGCGTAATCCTTAAGCTGCGTGGCTTCGGGCATCTGTGCCGACACCAAGATTGCGTTGTTGACGGAGTAGCGGTCAAAATGCCCCTGCACGTCAAGGTATCTCTGGAACGCCCCGCCGTCCGCCGCAATCTCGGCACAAGTGTTGTCTATCAGCTCATAGGCTTCCCTCCGCTGCTCCTGCTTGGCGGCAGCCCATTCCTCCTTGTTGAAGGCTCTGCCGCCCCCGCTGAATACGTCGTAAATGCTCATGCTTATCTCGCTCCTTTCGATTTTGGTTTCCGTTTCCGCTTCTGGGGCTGCTTATGCTCCGTCTTTCCTGCGGGCTGTTTCTTTGTGTGAGATTTCTCTTTCGCAGGGTTCGGGGAAACATCCGATTCCTGCTCCTTACGGTTCTCCTTGATTTTCCGCAGTTCCTCTCTGACCGAAGGCTTCTCTGCCTTAGTCATAATAGCCCCCTCTGCGGGCTTCTTTGGCTGCTCTGAGGTAGGCTCGGACAGAGGGGATTTTCCTGTCTTTGCCAATGAGGGGTTTGGGGCATTTTCCTCTTTCTGTATGGGCTTTCCCATCAAAGCGTCCATGAGCCTGTCCTTCTCCGCCTTGTCCTGCACCCCGATGTCTGGCTCTGGTTGACCGTCCTTTGCCCCTGCATCTTTTTCTCCTGCGGACTTGGCATCTTTTGTCCTGCCTTTTTCCTCTTTCGATTTCTCCGCTTCGGTCACGATAGAAGCGGTATCCACCGAAGCAAGGCTGAACCGTTCCACAATGCGGCTGATTTTTGATGCGTCCTCCGCACGGGCTATCACATCCACCTCCGCATTGGGGTCTTTATTCTTGCGGTCTGCCAGTACGCAATAAAGCACGCCGTATTTCTTCGCTTCCTGCGTGAATTTTTTCAAATCGCCGCTCTTGACGGTAAAGACTTTCAGCTCTTTCCCAGAGCGGAGCATATTTGTGAGCCTTGCCTTTCCCTTTGTTTTCTGTTCCTCTTTTAAAATGGAGTAGAGCAGGATTGCGATGTTCTTCGCACCCGCCCCCGTGATTCTGGCTGCGACCTCAAATCCCTCCAAGCTCATCCTCACGATTTGCTCTGCCGCTTCGCCGCCTGTGTTCATGCTTCACCAGCTCCTTTCCTTGTTTTTCTTTTTCGTCTGCCCGTATAACTGCTAATTTTTCTTTGAGGGTTTCGCTGCGGGCTTCGATTCCCTCACATAATCTGACCTCCTTTCGGATGGTTTTCATCCTCCCCGTGATTTCCGACAGCCGAGCCTTGACCGCTTCTTTTTCTGTGCCGACTGCTTTGCGGCTCTGGGAGTAAAGCCCCTTACGCTGTTCGGTCAGCTCCTGCATCTCGGATTCCAGAGAGCTTTTATATGACAAAAGCTGCTCCGCCGTATCTATATGGTTATGGCAGAGTAGCCTTGTTTCTTTTGTAATGGCATCCATCTTCATCAAGTCGTCTTTCAGAAGATAATGAAGCCTTGCATAATTCTGTTTCTTTCCTTTTGGCAGTATGCCGAGCTTGTAACAGTAGTGCAGATACAGCCCACGCAAGCCGCCGATTTTCTTTGCATCCTTTAATGTGCCTTTTACCCTTATCACCTTAACGGGCTTTGCCTGCTCTGCGAATCGGGAGAACTTTACCGCATAGGAATTTTCCCGTATGCGTTCCGTAATCCTCTCGTTGGTGTAATCGTCGCCGAGCTGGTAGAGCCGCTTCGGTCTTTTCCATCCCTTGCCGATAATCGTCCAGTATTTGCGGCTAGAGTCAAAGTTGATGCTGTATCCCATTTTCGACAACTGGCGGTCGAAGTCTTTCAGCGTAAAGGATTTTGAAATCGCTTCGTCCACCGCCTGCCGTGCCACGGTGTCCCTTGTGGGCAGACCGTTTTTCTCGGCTTGGTATAAAGCATAGGGTTTCTTCCTGCCGCTTGGGTGTTCGATGACCGATAAGGAATACTCACGGCACAATTCGTCCGAACGCTGGCGGAGCAGACGCAGGTTCTTCTTATTGTCGTGATAGTGCTTTCCGTCTACATAGGAAACAGAGTTCACAACAAAGTGGTTGTGCAGGCACTCCGTATTGAGATGGGTCGCCACAACGACTTGAAATCGGTCGCCCCACATCTTCTCGGCTAACTTCACGCCGACCTCATGTGCCTGCTCTGGCGTGACCTCGCCCGCCTTGAAGCTCTGGAATCCGTGGTAGCAGACAATCTTGCTTTCATCGTTCCACTGACGCTTGGCTATCATCATCTCGTCCCTCGCCGTGTCGGGGTCGCAGTTGACGCCCGTGACAAAAAACTGTTTCTCGGTCTTGTCGCCGTTGGTGGCGTACTTCATCACGTCGCCCATCGCCTGCAAGTCCGCATCCGTGTATCTGGGGTTGGCGGTCTTTTCTGGGTTCTCGGCATAGTCGATGGGATGGTCGAGCCTGCCTTTCACATCCCAGATTTCGCAGACTGCCATCAGCCCGACATCTTCCTCGGAATAAGGTAGCTCCTGCCCACGTCCAGACGGAAGTCCCGCCAACGCTTGGCTTCGTCATAGAGCATCGGCGTGTCCACGAAGTTAAGGGCGTTCGCCTTTGCCGCAAGCTGGTTGATGCGGTTGCCGATAGCCGATAGCTCCCGCATGATTTTATAGAACTCTGGGTCTGGCTTCTCGCATAGGCGGTAGCCCATGACCATCGACTGAAGCAGGGCTTGTCTGGAACGCCCCGCCCGCTTCGCAAGGGAGCAGAGGTATTCAGCTTCTTCCTCGGTCAGTCGGAAAAGCACCTGCACGTTTCGTTTTCTCATTCATTTCCTCCTCTCTGCCTGAGAGCCTGTTAATCTGCAACAAACACATACACGCCACGCCGACCATCGTGCCGATGGCAAACGATAAAAACTCACTCATTCTTGGATTCCTTTCTGTGACCGCCGTGCCGCTTATGGCAGGGCGGCATACTTGGCGTTATTCTTTTTACGGGGTATTAGGGGCTGTGACCCCTAACAAGCGAATTTTGTTTCCATCGGCAGATGGATAACCAAATTCAGTGCTTGGTAAGACGTGTCTTTAACATCCGCCCTCATACATACATTCTCCGCACACGGGGCAGAAGTACGGACAGTCTGGACAGCATACGCCCTCCACATCCTCATTCTCCGCCGTATTTTCTTCACAACCGTCCTCATTTTCATCCTCAATCTCGGCTTCCCCGCAGACAAAATCCCTGTCGGAAAACCTTACAAGGTCGGTGTCAAACAGGACGGTCTTTAACTTTTCCGCCACCTGTTCGGGGCTGTCGGCATGGATGGAAACGGTCTTTGCATAGTGGGCGACAAGCGTCACATCATATTTTTTCAATCGGTCTTTCCTCCTTTTCGGTCTTAAATTTTAACTGTGGCTTCAGTTATTTCTGGTAAAAAATTCCTAAACAATCAACGTGCATCACCCCTTTCACGGCTCGGTTTCTGCCTTGCAATCCCCAGATAGGACATTAAAAAATCGTTGAAGTCCTTACCGGCTGGCGGCGGTTCATCAACGATTCGGTAGTCTTTCTGCAATAATTCTTTTAAGGTGGCGGTGCATAGCCGACCTGCCTTGTCCTTATCCAGATGCAGATAGATGGTCTTTATCTCTGGGTTTGCTTTTAAAAAAGTCGTGAGGGCGACGGGGATTTTGCTGTCTTTTATCTCTTTCTTTGGCTGGTACACGCCCGATAAGGAGAGCAGGTTCTCCGCTTTGTAATCTTTCCCCTCACATTTTAAATAGGTGGCATAGGACAGTAAATCAATGGCGGCTTCAAACAAATGCACGGTGTCTGTCGGTTCTCCTGCCAGAAGTCGGAACGAATACCGCTTGTCGCTGCCCGATGCGTCACGTTTGAAGTTCCCCATCGTGCCACGGTAGGCGGCATACTTGGGCGTTCCGCTTTCATCCTTTCCGATAAAAACGGCGTTGTGGTAATCGGCACTCTCAAAAATCACGCCGTCCGCAATGCAGTCTTGGATGAGCTGGTAGTCAATGCCACGCCCGAAAAGATACTCCTCCACCCTGTCGCAGTTTTTATTCTTTGGCGGCAGGAGCAACACTTTCGGCTCGTCTTTTTTCACGGCAGGGGGCGGCGGTTTCCAGTCCGCCATCGTCTGCCCCATGAGGATTTCCACGGCTTCTAGGAAGCCGTATTCCTTAACTTTCATCAGATAGTCAAGGGCGGAATAGCCGCCGAAGCCCCTCGACCACCAGTACCATTTGCCGTTGGAAATCTTTAGGCTGTCATGCTCGGCTGTGCAGTACACGTTCGTTGTGCCTTTGACCTTTACCAGATTGCTCGGCTCGTAGGTTCTAAGATAGGATAACAAATCTATCTGCCTTATCTGCTCAAGCACGTCTGGAGCAATCTGCACATAGGGTCTGCTACTTCTCAATAAATAAAATCACCTCCCTAAAATAAAATAAGCCGAGGGATTTTCGTGAATGAAAACCTCTCGGCTATGTAGAAATCTGTTCAATTTTTCGGAGCGACAAACTGGAAGTTACAGTACCCTTTCAAACAACAGAAATTTTCTCGGCATCCCAATATCCTCATAGCAAATTTCTACAGTATCTATGTACTGAAATCCATGGTTATGATACATTCTATGCGGCACAGAATTACCCTCAATGCAATCAAGACGTATTACCTTTTGCCCTTTCTTTTTTGCCATTTCTATCGAATGAACAACAAGCTGTGATGCGTAACCCTTGCCGCCAAATGACGGATGCACTCGAAGAGCATGTAGGACGGATGCCTGCTCTTTCGGAACATTAAGCTGCCACTTGACCGTATCATAGACAGGATCGGCATCGTTGTTCATAATGTACGCAGCCATAATAATGCCGTCTTCCTTGCCGATATATAACTCCCTGTTTTTGATGGCACTGACAACCATATCAAGCGAAGGAAAACCGCCCTTATTGCCTTCTGGAAGGAAATCTTTTTTGCCAAGTTCCTCGCACATCATATTATAAAAAGACATAATCTCCTGCAGTTCCGCATTCTTTGCTTCCTGAATATCCAATATTATTACCTCCATCAATCCCGATTTGTAGCTCTGATTATACCATTCATTTATAAAAAAATCTACCACGGCAGGTTATTTCACATATGCAAGAAAGATGTCTTATCTCTGCTTGCTATGTAAAAGACGGCATCAGCTTCACGCCAACACCGTCTTTCCCTCGGTCAGTCCGTTATAAAATCCCTGCCTTTTTCAGATACCCTACGCTGTCATAGCAGCCACGGAAGTAGACCGCCTGCATCTCCATATCCGTGAGCTTGTTCCTAAGCTCCATCACTTGAATGAGTGCCGCACATTCTTCCTCGGTCAGTTCCGCCGCTGTTTCCGTGTCAAACACGCCTAAGACTTTCGGATATTTCCTATAAATGCTCTCAATCTCGGCTCTCACGGCACGGTATTCCTCGTTTTCTTTTGACAGTTTCGCTATGACAGAGCCAAGATATTCTTCAAAGATATTGCTGTGGACATCTACAAATGTTTCAAATCTGAACGCATCAGACATTCTTCCTCACCTCCGATTTTTTCTTGCCGCCTTTTATTATACTTCCCAAAAATCCGCAATACAAATGTGCAAACGGGATTTTACCTCTCCCTGTCCGCACTTTTTTTCTCTGGCGGCTCGCCGTCCTGCTCTGGCTCATCGTCAATAACAGTGTTGTCCTTTTCATTCAGATTCAGCTCGATATTGAGTTTGTTCAGCCGCTCTGTCTTTTCTTTCAGCTCATCCTCATAGGCAAATGGCTTTTCTACCTCGACCTTTGCATTGGCAAGCTGTTCAAGGATTTCGGTTTTTCTGGTCTTTTCAGCGTTCAGTCTGACAGGGAATTTCCCAATCTCATTCTCGATTCTGGTGAGGTTTCCCAAAGCGTCAGAGCCTAAGTCTACCTTGTGCCTGCCCGTGCCGCAGAGGTTTAGGCAGTAATGGGCGTTGACCGCATCATAAAACACCTCCATCTTGAAGCCACGGTAGCTTCCGATTCCCACTGGCTCTGACAGCGGATTTTCCTTGCAGGCGGCGATAAGCATTTCGCCTGCGTCCGCTTTTTCCTGATAGGTCACGCCCCTTATGGTCATCGGGCAGAACTTATCCTCGCCCTGCGGCTTGTGCTGGTCAGCAAGTGTGGCATCCGCTTCATTGACCGCAATCCGTTCCTCAAGCTCTTTTATCTCCCTCGGATAGTATTTCAATATCCTGTCCTCAAGGTCGTAATGCTCGGAAAGGTAGCTCTGCTTCAGTACTTTCAGCTTCGATACCTGCATATCCAAATCCATTTTTTCCTTAAAGCGTTCATCGCCCGTAGCAAGCATTTTCACCTCGGCGAAAGATAAGGCAACCTCGTCCACGTCCTCGGCGGAACGCACGGGGCTTTTACTCGTCATTATCTGGGAGATGAATTTCTGCTTTCCCTCCACAAGCTGATAGAGGTACGCATCAAAGGTTTGTTCCGTCACATAACGGTAGACCTCCACCTCTGGGAACATATTGCCCTGCCGTTCAATCCTGCCTTGTCGCTGTTCAAGGCACGAGGGTTTCCACGGGCAATCTAAATTATGGATGGCGATAAGCCTGTCCTGCACATTTGTACCTGCACCCATCTTCTGTGTAGAACCGAACAGCACACGGACTTCACCGCTCCGCACCTTTGCGAACAGCTCTTTTTTCTGTGCGTCGGTATTCGCTTCATGGATGAAACGCACCTGCTCCGCAGGGATTCCACGGTCTATGAGCTTCTTCCTCATATCGTCATAAACATTCTCAAACTGGTCGGGTATCATCTTAAACACATTTTCGCTGACCTCCTGCATTTCTATTATCTTCTTTTTTGTTGGCGTCGATAAATCACAAAAGACGAGCTGTGCCGCTTTTGTGTCGGCGTGTTCCTCCCAGATGCGGTACACGTTGTCCACGCAGGCGTTGACTTTGCTGTCTGGGTCGTCTGGTAGCATCGGGTCTATCAACCTCTGGTCGAGGGCAAGCTGCCGCCCGTCATTTGTCACTTTGAGCATATTGTCGATGTTGGGCTTCACGAGCTTTGCCCTTACCCTTTCTGCCCGCTTTGCAAGCCCCGCCACCATTTCTGTCTGAATCTGGCTTGGCTTTGTCTTGATATTGTGGTAATTGACCTTTGGCACGGGCAGCTTTAACATATCGGCGGTCTGGATGTCCGCCACCTCTCGAAACATCTGCATCAACTCTGGGAGATTGTAGAACTTCGCAAATCTTGTTTTTGCTCGGTAGTTTGTCCCCTCTGGGGAAAGCTCCAGAGCCGTGACCGTTTCGCCAAATGTGGACGCCCAACTGTCAAAATGCTGCAATCCGTTCCTCGCAAGGGTATCATACTGCAAATACCTCTGCACGGAATACATCTCTACCATTGAGTTTGAAATGGGAGTTCCCGTGGCAAAAACAACCCCACGGCTGCCCGTGATTTCGTCCAGATAACGGCATTTCATAAAGAGGTCGGAGCTTTTCTGTGCTTCGGTCTGGGCGATGCCGCCCACGTTCCGCATCTTGGTGTAAAGGTAAAGGTTCTTGTAAAAATGGCTTTCGTCTATAAAGAGCCTGTCTATGCCCAATTCCTCAAAGGTAATCACGCTGTCTTTCCGCTTGGTGTCGTTGAGCTTGTCGAGCTTCGCCTTGATTGCTTTCCTCGTTTTCACAAGCTGCTTGACCGTGAACTGCTCCCCGTGGGATGCCTGCACGTCGTCGATGCCACGCTCAATATCGTCAAGCTGGCGCATGAGCTGCTCCCTCTGGCGTTCCTCGCTGATGGGGATTTTCTCGAACTGAGAGTGTCCGATAATCACCGCATCATACGCCCCTGTCGCAATCCTGCCGCAGAATTTTTTGCGGTTTCCCGTTTCAAAATCCCGCTTGGTCGTCACGAGGATATTTGCGCTTGGGTAGAGCCGCAGGTACTCCGACGCCCACTGACCGACAAGGTGGTTCGGCACGACAAACATGGATTTCTGGCATAGCCCTAACCGCTTGCTTTCCTGTGCGGCGGCTACCATCTCAAAGGTCTTGCCCGCCCCTACCTTGTGGGCTAGGAGCGTGTTGCCCCCGTAAAGGATATGGGCAATCGCATTGACTTGGTGCGGTCTTAGCTTTATCTCTGGGCTGATGCCGCCGAACGTGATGTGGCTTCCGTCATATTCACGGGGTCTTATGCTGTTAAATGTGTCGTTGTAGTAGCGTACAAGCCTGTTCCTCCGCTCTGGGTCTTTCCATATCCAATCCCCAAATGCCTGCTTTATCACCTCCTGCTTTGCCTGTGCCGCCGTGGTTTCCTTATGGTTCAGCACCGCTTTCTTATTGTTGTGTTCGTCATAAACGTAATCAAAGATGCGGGTATCCCTTAAATTCAGCGTGTCCTCAATGATGCGGTAGGCACTCGCCCGCTTCGTGCCGTAGGTGCTGTCCGCCTTGACGTTCCCCACGTCGGAACTCTTATTCTCGATGAACCAATCACCGTTATAGGGCGTGTAGCGTACTTTCAGCCTGCCCGCCGCATAGCTTGACGGGGTAAGCAGCTCCATAACAAACTGCTGTATATCTTCCTGCGGTATCCATGTCGTGCCTAAACGGACGGAGATTTCGCTTGCGGGCAGGTCTTTTGGGATGACCTTTTCCAGAGCCGCCACGTTGACCGCAAGCCCTTTGTCTGCCTTTGCCGCTATCTCTGCGGTTTTCAGTTTCTCACGCACGTTGCCCGACAGGTATTCGTCTGCGGTCACATACCTTGCAGGCTCGGACAGCGGCACTTTAAAGATAACTCCCTGCAATTCGCTAATGATTTCCTCCTGTGTCCTGCCTGTGAGCCGTGCCATATAGGGTAAATCGACATGGGCTTTCTCCCCGATGGAGAGGGCAAGGGCTTCACTCGCCGTTTCCACAAAAGTCACTTCACGGTGGGGCTTTATCGTCCTCTTTGAGAACATATCCGCCTTTTTCTTGAATTTCCCCTCGTCGTCAAGCACTTCTAAAGAACATAAGAGGAAGTAGCTTTCGTCTGCCGCAAATGCAAGGTAATTCCCCCTGCTGTTGATTAAGCCGTATTTTTTTGTGAACGCATCGTAAAGATTGTTAAGTTTTTTCTGCTCGGTCTGTATCATTTCCTCTGGGTAATCGTCGGTCTGGTACTGGATGAGCTTCCTCACGCAGTCACGGATTCCCACAAGCCCTCTGATACGGTTTTCTGCGGTCACGGACGCCTTTGCAGGGGTCATCCTGCTGTTTTCTCGGAAGTAGACCTTTCCGTCCACAAGGGTAAATGAAAAGTTCCGCACATTCGGGTCGGCGGGGATTTCCGCATCCTGCTCATCAGAGATTTCGTCAATCCTGTAATCGTATTCTGGGATTTCCCCGTTTATCCTCTTTACAGCTTCAGAAAGCAATTCCGACAACGGTTTATCCTGCCTTGCTTTGCAGGCACTGTCCATGCCGAACCTCGTGCTTTCCATCTTCATCTCGCCAAGCACCATCTCTGGATGCTTCACAAAATAGCTGTTCATCGTGATGCCGTTTTCATCGGTATCAAGGTGTACCCACTCTGGCTCAATCTCCATGATGCGGTCACGCTTCTGCAAGATAAGGATGTCGCTCGTGACCTCCGTGCCTGCGTTCGCCCGAAACGTATTGTCGGGAAGCCTTAACGCTCCCAGAAGCTCCGCCCTTTGTGCAATATATTTCCGCACGTCTGGGCTTGCCTTGTCCATCGTCCCCTTAGAGGTAATGAACATCACAACGCCGCCTGCCCGCACCTTGTCCAGAGCCTTTGCGATAAAATAGTCGTGGATTAGGAACTTCTGGGCATTGTAACGGCTGTCGTTGACCTTGAACTCCCCGAACGGGATATTGCCAATCACCACGTCAAAATGGCTGTCTGGCAGCTTTGTGTCCTCGAATCCCTCAATGGCAATATTGGCTTTCTGGTAAAGCTGCTTCGCAATCCTGCCCGATAAGGGGTCAATCTCAATGCCGTGCAGCTTCGATTTTCCCATGCTGTCGGGGAGCAAGCCTAAAAAATTCCCCGTGCCGCAGGACGGCTCCAAGATGTTCCCCTGTGAGAATCCCAGACGGTCAAGTGCTTCATACATCGCCTTGATGACAACGGGCGGCGTATAAAAGGCGGTCAGCGTGGATTCCATAGCGGCACGGTATTCCTCATCGGAGAGAGCCGCTTTCAGCTCCTTATACTCATCCGCCCATGCCGCATTTTTTTCGTCAAACGCCATAGACAGACCGCCCCAACCCACATATTTTGCAAGGGTTTCCTGTTCTTCGGGTGTGGCAAGACGGTTTTCTATCTGAAGGTCGTGGAGAAGTCGGATTGCGGTCATGTTGCTGCGGAACTTCTCTTTTGCACCGCCAACGCCTAAAGCGTCATCCGTAATGCGGTAATTATGGCGGTCGTGGGAGAGAGGATTGGCAGACGGTTTTTCCATAGCAGCGACTTCCGCTTTTTCTTCGGGCTGTATTTCTTCCTGTGCCTGTTCCAAGAGCCTGCGGACATAGCCGACTTTCTCCACACGGTTTATCGGGAAGCCCGTACTGTTCTGGAATGTGACGTCACGCATGGAAACATCGCCGCTGATTGTGCCAACGCTTTCTATGATATACCTGCGGTTGTCGATGGTGATTTCCCTGCCGATAAGGTCTGAATTATCCTCTGCAATCGGCTCGGTAGTCTGTTCCTGCTGTGCCTTACGTTCTGCATCTTTCGCCGCAAAAAGTTTTGTGATATGCTCGGCACTGTTTAGGGTATCGGCATATTCCTGTGCTTCTTCCTCAGTTTCAAACGTCTGGTAAATGCCGCCTACATCATAATACTGTCCGTCCTGTCCCTCTGGTACGGCATTGTCCCTTATAATGAAAGGGTCGGCAAAGGCATCGGAAGTCTGCTCTACGGTGTAATGCGGTGTATGCTCTGGGGCATCGTTCCTAGAGTCTGGGCTGGTTTCTTCAATTTCTTCCCCGCCTTCTCCCCGATAGAATGGCTCAAGCTGTTCCTCCGTTACGGACACTAAATCATGGTAGTATAGGTTGGAGAGTGCGTTCTGGATAAGGTCGGCAAGGTCATCGTACTGCGTATAATCCACAAGTACGTTGTCGATATAGGTTTCCATGCGGAACTGCAAGAGGTTGACGGATGCCTGTATCCCGTGAAGCCCGTCCTCGGTAGTCTTGAACGCAATCTTAACATTGGACAAATCCGTATAGTCCGCTTCTGCGTCAATCCCAAACTCCATATCGCAATAAGCGTCAATACAGCTCTTTGCCTGTTCCAGTAATTCTTCTGGTATTTCCTCAATGCTTTTCGTTTCTTCGGGCTGTATCTTGTCCTCCGCCTTTCTGTTCCAATCGGCTTCGGTAGCCATTATCTCGGCAAGCAGCTTTTCATCCTCTGGGGTCAGCTCGGTGTGCTGCTTTAAAAACGGTATAAATGCCTCCTGCCCGAAACGCAGGGTTTCCATCTGCTCTCGGTAGTAATCTTCGCCCTGCCGTTTCCATTCTGGGACAAACGGACAGTCGGGGGAGAGGGAATAGTCATAAAAGTTCTGGATATGGGCAATCAAGTCGCCCTCGCCGTCCCCGATGTCAAACCGCCCCTCGTAATTAAATTCTTCCCCGCCGATAACCGCATGGATTTCAAAATCTGTTTTTTTATACCATCCGACCTGCCTGCTCTTATCCTGCCGCTCACGGTGCTGTTTTTCATCCAGAACGCCGAGCAGCTTATTCCCCAAAGCAAAGCTCAAATCCGTAAATCGGTCGTTCAGCTCCCTGTCATAAAAGGCTGGATGCTCGGAAAAACCAATGGAAAATATAAGGCTGTCTGGCTTTTTTTCGGCTGTCGTTTCCGCTTTCTGCCGCTCGGTCACAATAACTTTCAGATGGTCGTTCGCAGGGTTTTCCTTCAGTTTTTCTTCAAAATCCTCCCTGCTGAACTCTTTGCCAAACAGCGGGAACTCCGCATTTCGTACAGACACGGCGTTTTCATCAAAGGCAATGACTTCATATTTATCCGCACCGATATACACCACGTCGCCCTCATGGAAGATATGGCGGAGCGGGTACAGCTCCGTAAGCTCCTGTGAAAAACGGTAGGCGTTGCTCCTGCTGTAAACGTCGCTTGTCCTGCCCTGCACCAGTTTAAGGAAATCAAGGAGCTGCTGGACAGTGGCAGGGTCGGAGAGATGCTGCTCCATCTGCCCATCCGTCACGTCGGCAAGGTCGGTACGCCCCACGTTTTCAAGCAGGGCTTTCTCATAACCGTCCAAGTCACGGATAAAATCAGAGAGCCGCAGTGCAAGGCTGTCCCTCTTGTCGGCGGGCGGCAAATCCCTCTGGCTGTCAATGAAACGCTGTCTTTTTAGCTTTCTCTGGGTGTCAACCTCGTGCTGCGGGGCAGAGATTTCTTCCAGATAATCGGCGTAATGGTCTTTCTCTTTTGCATTAAGGTAACGGTTATCCTTAACCAGCTCCCGCAGGCGTTTCTCTATTTTAGACCAGCTTAAAACAAGGTCGTGTTCGGTGGAAATGCCGTCACGGTCAATGGAGATGCCCTTGCCGCTGTACCACGCATAGCCCTCCGTCCCGTCTGAAAAGTCAACAAAAAAGCCGCCTGTGCCGTATGCCCTTTTGAGAAATTCAATGTTGCTCCTTTTATCTTCCTGCTTCTGGAACTGGTGGTAAATACGGTACTTCCCATTCGCAACGCTGTTCCCTTTTACAAGGACGGTATCTATATCTTCCTGTGAAATGGAAAAAGCAGAGGTTTTTTCTTCCTCTGCTTCAACCATTCTTTCAATCTGTTCCTCCACGGTCGGGAGATTCGCCCTTACTTCTTCCTCGGTGGCAACGCTGCCGCCGTTTCCTGCCCGTTCCTCTGGCTCTGATTCCGATTTTAGCTGTACCGCAGGCACTCCTTCCGTCTGCCAATCATCCTCCGCCGTTGGCTCGGATTCTTGGGACGTCAGTTGTAAATCAGTTCGTCCAGTATCGTTTCCTCTGCTTGGCTGCGGATGGCGTTCATCGCCTGTACCCACTGCATCGGTGCTTTCTCTTTCAGCTCCTCCGTCACGCCCTGCTCCGCTGCGAGCTGCTTTGTCATAACCTCCAATCTCTTGAGTGCCGTCTGCTCGGTCTGGTAAAGGTGTTCGTTCAGCCTGCCCGACGTCAGCAGGTTGAGGTACGTCACCCGCTTGTGCTGTTCCAGATAATCCCTGTGCATCAAAGCGTACTTGCCAAGCGGAAGCTCTGGCTCTGTCGGTAATGTCAGGTCGGGTATAAGGTAATCGTTTTGTTTCGTGTAAGTGATTTCGCTCATTGTATTCGCTCCTTTCGGGTTGTTTCCTGCCTTTATCATACTGGCTTGCGATGTCCCTTGCAAATGTGCGGTTCTGCCGCTTTTCTTCGATTTGCACATTTCGGACAGCCGCAGAGATTTCCCGCAACGCCATCTCGGAAATGTCGCTCGTTGCGATGCCGATGGCGTTGAGGGTAGCGGGCGTGTTGAAATTTGTGATGTCGGCAAAATCCTCCGTTTCAAAATATCCCTCCGTGTCCATGCCGCACCGTGTCATCAGCATATACGCCACGCTGTTTACGGCAAGCCGCTTGCAAATCACTTCTATATTAAAGTCGTCCAGTTCCTCTAAAAAACTGTCTTTCGTACAGTCTTTCAACTGTAAAAGGTAATCGGGCAGGTTGTCCTCCACGGCGTTCTCTGCCGTTTCCAAAAGGGCGGTCGCAAAATATTCCGACTTTGTTTCCCCGAACCTGCCCGCAAGCCGTTCCATGACAGGCTGCTCGTACCGCTTATCCATCTGCCATATCGGTACGGGGCGGCTGCCATAATAGCCCTCATGGGTGTCAGACACGTCAAAATAATATCTCAGCGTGTTCCTGCGTCCTTTCGGGTCGAACACCGCAATGCCCTTACTGTCCTTATTTACCCAACGCTTAAAGAGCCTGTTCCATGTGCCGATTTCAGCGACGGCGGTGGCGTCTGGGCGTTGGGCGTAGATGAGGAGCTGCTCGTCAAAGCGGCACTTGTAATTGCGGCAGGCAGAGGATAAAAAGCCCTGCCACGCCTGCGGGTTCTTCGCCACCGCAACGCTCGTCCGACGGTACAGCTCCGTGATTAGCTGGTACTTTGCAGCCAATAGGCTCACACCTCCTTATCGTCCTAAATCCCTGTTTCTGTGTTTCCTGTCGTATTCCCCGCATCGATCGGCGATTTCGGAATACATCTTGTCCCGCATCTCCCGCTCATAGGCTCGGTATTCCTTCGCTTTTTCGGTGGGCTTGTACCAGACGCTGTCTTGGTCTGCCTTATCCATCTGCTCATAGCGGTCATCTATCTGGTCGGTATATCTTTTATAGATTTCGTGTGCCTGCGGGCTGTCCGTTGCGTATCGGTAACGGTCAAGGCTCTTGTGGCTTCCACGGAGCTGTGCGTATTCGTAGAGCATACGGACAACCTCACGGTCAAGCCCTTTCTGCACCTCGGCAGCATAAACCTCTGACAAGCCTTTGCACCTCCACGAATGGTAGGGAGAGGTGTCGTTGGAGCTGTGGGAAGATACATACACGCCGTCTTTCTTTACCGTGATGCGGTTGATAAGCTCGGTACTCATGCTGTACCACCGCCCGAAAATAAAATAATCTGCTTCATAAAACTATCAATCCTCCTGTTTTTCCTGCCCCCGCTTATGCAGGGGCGTAGCTGATTCCATTCTGTTCCATCCGCTTTGCAAACTCACGGACGGCATAGCTTACGCCGTCAATCACCGCATGAGTTTCGTCCAGATAGCGGCAGACGGCAAAATAATCCTCCCCGTTCCCATAAAGCATACGGAGAATGCCGCCGTCGGGGACAGAAAAAAGTTCCTTTCCCATGCTGTCCGTTATTCGGATTTTCCTTTCCTCGCTCATTCCATGCCGCCTCCCAGAAAAGAGATGACCTTGTTTCCTTTGATGCTTTTTTGCAGCTCATTAATGAGCATGATGTCAGCTACGGTAATCCCCTGCATGGAGAGAATGTCGTCCATTGTCATGGCGGCAATCGCCTTTTCCTCGGTAAATCCTGCTTCTAATATCTTGTTTAAAACCTTTACGGCTTTCTGGTTGACAGCCATTTTAAATTCCTCCTATCGTTCATGGTCTTTGCCTTTCGGCTGCAAGGTGGGAAGCCTGCCGCCATTCATTTCTTTTATCTGCTGGACATATTCTTTTTCCTTATCCTCAAAAACTTCATAGAAAAAATCGGCAAAGCCTTCGCCGTCTTTCCTCTCTGGGGCATTTTCAATACCGTCGCACCACTGGCGGCAGGATTCCTCCAATACCATGTTAAAAACCGCTTTCTTTTCCCTGCTTTTTGCTATATCCTGAATATTCATCGCCACATTTCCTATCGTTCACGGTCTTTGTACTTCGGGGCTTTCTGTGCCTGCGGCGGCTCGGCGGGCTTCGGCTCATAGGTTGCCCCGTTTTTCTCCATACGCTCCGCAAACTCGCAGATATGGTAAAGGTTTCTGCCTACCTCGGTATGGTACTCATCGATGAAGCGGCAGGTCTTTTCCGCCTTTTCTCCCCAATCATAAGTGATGAGGATTTTGCCGCCGTCTGGGATGCGGAATAGCTCTTTGTAATGCGGGTCAATGAAGCGGATTCCCTGCTCAGCTTTCTGGATATGCTTATCAAGCCATTCTTTCACATAGCAGTAGCAGTAAAAGTTATAGTCGCCTTTTGTCGGGTTACAGCGAAACAGAAATGCGTGTTTATCCGTGTCCGCACGGAATCCGTACTCCGCACAATAATTCCCCTTAAAAAGACTTTCGGGGTTCGCCCCTGCAAAAACCGACATATCACGGCGGCTGTGCAGAAGCCCCTTATCTTCACGCAGGGCATTGATGGCATCATCAAGCTCCGCCTTAAATCCATCGGTTTTCCATTGCTCTCTGGTATCGAACCATGTGCTGTAAAAGCCATTCCCAGAGCTGCCAAAATCCCCACGGAGATGACCGATGCACCCTGTCTGTCCCTCAAGCTGCATACTCTGGGCATAGGTGTATTTCTGTTCTGGCTGCGTTAAAGCCCGTATCTTCATCAGCGTTCCTCCCTGCTCTTTGATTTCTTTATTTTTTCCTGTGCCTTGATTTTTGCAAGGGCTTCTTTCGCCCATGTGGGCATTTTCTCTGGCTTGATTTCTCCAAGCACGTCGCACCTTTCCCATCGGGCGTGCTTCCCGTCCGCAAGGCTTGTCCCGAACACCGCCTGCCCCCTGCCGCCCATCGCACCGTGTCCGCCGTCCGCCAGTACAAGCTGGTAGGCGGAATGGCGGTACTCATGGCGGTTGACCTCGGCATTGATAACGACAACTTTTCCCACAATGCTGCCGCATTTATCGTCTGGGATGCAGTCGTCTATGGTAAACGGGGTCATATCAAATTTGAATTGTTCCTGTTCAGCCCGCACAATTCCTATCTGTTCCTGCACCCTGTCTGTGAAAATCTGCATGGCTTCCAGATAGTCATCCGAGCCGACCGCATCCTCCACCCATTCTGCGGATAAGGGGTTGTCATAAGTGCAGCAGCAGACTAAATAGGGGTATTCCTCTTTCTCGTCTATGCCGAACACCACTTCCTTTTTTCCGATGTGGATGCTCTGCGTGACCTCATAGGAGCTAATCATCCGCTTTTCCTCATTCTCCATCGTGCTTCTCCTTTCCCTGTTTTTTCTCCCTCTGCCAGTCTAAAATCTTGCGGATGCAGACATCGCAGAAGATGACACGGCTGTCCTTATATCGGGGATAAGGGCAGTCCGTACAGTCATATTTCTTTTCGTTACCGCTCACGCCCATCGTGATGCTTCGCCTTTCTGTCGGGCGGCTGGTTATACGGCATATCACATTCCGACTGGTAGCGTTCGTTCAGCTTTTCCCTTGCGGCTTCAAGGGTGTTGCAGTAACAGCCCCAGTAATAATTGTCGCCGCCCTTGCAGTACCAGCACACATAGGGGTTGGGCGCTGTCGGATGATGCCCGATGACAAGCTCTGTATTCCCGATAGTACAGCTCTCTATGATTTCGTAGCCCTGATTGGAGCGTTTTGTTCCCTCCATAAATACCTCCTTACGTCTTTGCATACTTACGGTATGCTTTTTCGCCTGCGGCTCTGATTCTCTGCCGCCGCACATTCCCTAAAAGCTCTGGGTGTCTTTCCTGCAATTTTCGCCGTGTCCTGCCCACGCTCTCAAAGCTCGGCAAGCCAAGCTCCTTATGCTGTGTCATTATCTCCGCAAGCGGCATCGTGCCTGCATCTTTTAAATAAAGATTGCAGAGGGCAAGGTATAATACCATGTCGTCGTTTCTGGCGTCCTCATTCTCTTGCAGGACACTTCTGACTTTGCCCTCAATGGTTTTCAGACTGTCCATGACTTCCTCCTCTCTGTATATTTTTTTGCCTAACATTCCTTATAAATGGAAAGAGGGCGGTATCTT
This sequence comes from Lachnospiraceae bacterium, assembly GCA_009911185.1. GTDB lineage: Bacteria > Bacillota > Clostridia > Lachnospirales > Lachnospiraceae > Petralouisia. The sequence continues at coordinate 27,729 of QXWW01000033.1, read as the reverse complement.
TCAACCGCCCCAATCCACTCTAATCCTGTTTTATTTCTTCCTGCGGGTATGCAGCCACGCCATAGCACCGACTACAAACACCGCAAGAACGGCTGTCATCACTGTTTTCATTCTCATTCTGCTTAGTCCTCCTTTTTCTTTTTTCCGCACTGGTAGCCTGCAAACCCGAAGATTCCCGCACCGATGGCAAACGCAGCCGCAAGGCTCACCCACAATCCTAAGCTGAAGTCATCGCCTGTTTTCGGGGTGTCACGGAGTTCGTTGTGCATGGTCACGGTCGCTGTTTCGTCCGTCTTGATGGTCACTTTCTGGTCGGCGGGCAGGATATAGCCAGAGGATGCCTTGTCGCTGACCTCTGATACGGTGTACTCTCCAATACGCAGCCCCTCAATGGTAATCTCGCCTTTCTTGTCCGTCGTGAATGTCTGGTCGTAATCCTTGCCGGTGACACGGAACGAAAAGCCCTCCACCTTGCCGTCCGAAGATGTCTTGACGATTTTGAGTGAGCCTTTCTGTGCTTCGTTTAAGAAGCCTTTGCCCGCTTCATTCTCCACGTTGTAGGTCTTGCCATTTTCCTCAATGGATACGGGATAGACATTTTCATCCAGAACAAAGCCTGTCGGGACGGTTTTCTCACGAACAAGGTACTTGCCGTAACGCAGGTCATCCATCTGGTAAATGCCTTTCTCCACCTCGCCCATCTCGCCGAGCAGCTCGTCTTTCTTATCCAGTTTCCCATCTTCATTCGTGTCGGAGTAAACCTCAAATACCGCACCTGTCAGCTTGTTTTCTGGGTAGTCCTTATCCACTTTTGTTAAAGCAATATTGCCCGTAATGAAGTAATTGACAAGCTCAACCTCCACAACCTCATCCACTTCGCCGATTGTCACGCTGATTTCTTCCTCGGAGAGTACATATCCTTTCGGGCTTTCGATTTCACGGATTACCCATGTGCCATAGGGTACGTTTTCAAAAGAAAAGCTGCCGTCATCCTCGGATGTGGCAGTTGCGATTGCGTTTTCCTTTGTATATTCTGTTGTCCCGACTTTAAAGATGCCGATAACAGCACCGCCTAAATCTTCCCCGTCCTCATTGGATTTCTTACCGCTGACAGAGCCGTAAATCAGTTCGTTTTCAATGGATTCGCCCTCGTTTGCCGTGATGTTTACAACGGCGGTTTCCTGCCCTGCGTACTCAAAATCAACAGGGTATTTCTCGTCACTTACCAGATAAGCAGAGTTTGTGCTGGTTTCCTGCACATAGTAGCTGCCCATCGGTAAATCGCTGATGGCTTTCCCGTGACCGTTTTCATCAAGAAAAATAACCTCAATCAGCCCGTCCGCAGGGATTGCCGTGCCATCTGCGGCAGTCAGTTCCTCGGCGGCATACAGCCCAAACGTGACATCCTTGATTTCGCCGTTATTGCCCACGCCGTAGGCTTCGTCAACCTCAAGGCTCTTATTAAGGTCGATTTCCACACGCTGACGCTCATTGTAAAAATCCGTGCCTGTTTCCGTCACGTCAATTTCCTGCCCCGCATACACAAGCTCCACGGCATGGACTTCCTCATTCAGCACCATGCCATACGGGGCGGTCACTTCCTTAACTTCATACTTGCCGAGATAAAGCTCCTTACTTTCCGCCGTTCCATCTTCGCCAGTAGTGAGGGTATCCACAACCTCGCCTTTCTCTGCCCTTACCGTGCCGTCTGTCGTAATGATGTCCTCGGCTGCGGTAATCTCATAAACCGCTCCCTCAAGGCTGTCTACTGCAAAAATCGGCTGGTACAGCCCCTTATTTCCCGATACCCTGCTGAACACTTCGCCAGACTTGGATACCGTGATTTTCCCTTTCTGTGCCATGTTGGAGCGTTCCACCTTGATTAAGGTAATGCCGCTTTCTTCCTCGGAATTTTCCTGCTCCACGTCAAAATAGACTGGCTCGGAATCCAGAACATAGCCATACGGAGCCTGCACCTCCACAAGAGAGTAGCCCTTGCCGTATTCCAATGTCTGCGGCGTGATAAGCTCACCGTCTGCAGTAGTGTAGAACGTGTCAATCTTCGTTACTTCGGGATAGGTGAATGTCATGGTTACAAGGTTTCCCTCTGGGTCGTAAATCTGGAATCCCGCACCCGCATACGGGATAACTTTGCCCGTTTCCACGTCTTTCTTGACGATTTTGATATAGCTCTCAAAGTTGGCATTGTTGATAAGGTAGCGGTAGGTGTGGCTGTCCTTGCAGATAAATACGTCAAAATCTTTCATCAGCTCACGCCCGTCCCATCCAGAGGTCTGATGCACGGTATAGATGCCGTAAGGCATATCCTTTGTCTGGGCAAAGCCGTTCTCATCGCAGATAAGCGTGTCACGCTCCGTTTCCTCCGCCGCATCGAAACTGCCTGCGGATTTTAGAAACACTTCAAAGACAGCCCCCTCCTCTGGTGTTTCAATCTGGGTTTCGCCGTTGTCGGTGTGCTTGATGATGGCGATATTCCCTTTGATGACCTGCTCGTTTACATCGTTCTTTGCGGAATTGTATTCAATGGTGTAAAGCTCTGGCTCTGCTCCTACATGGTGTACTGTCGTATCCAGAAGATAGCCCTCGGACGGGGTAATCTCACGGACGCTCCAATCAGCTCCGCAGATATAATACTTGGTCGTAAACTGCCCGTTTTCATCGGTGGTGTAGGTGTCAATGAGTTCCTCGCCCTTATAGATGCCGTAGACTGCACCCGCAAGGGAAGCGTCGCCCTGCGGCTTGCTGCCCGTTTCCACGTCAGTCTTTGTTACTGTGACATTGAATTTCTTCAAAATATTGTGGAAACTGCGGTTTGTGACCTTTTTCCACTCAATCGGTGCGGTCTGGGACGCAGGAACAACGTAGCGGACTGCCGTGTCCACTTCCTCAAGGGTGTACGGGGTCTTGCCGCTGATAAGGACGTTCTCAAATTTTGCCACGCCCTTTGCATTGGTAACAGCGTATTCGTCAACAGCCAAGCCGCTTAATGATGTTCCGTATAAATGGAACTTCACGCCCTCCACCAGATTGTCCTCGGATGTTTTTACGACTTCTAAGCTGCCACGCTTCAAGGTGTTGCTGAATGTGACCGTAGAGGTTTTCCCGCCGATAATCGTCACGGTCTGGGTTTTCTGCGGCTCATAGCGGTCAATGGACTGCTCCGTAATGGTATAAGTGCCGGGGAATAAGCCCTCCACGGTAATGTTTCCGTTCTTGTCGGTTTTCACGGTCTTATTGAATCCGTCGCCTTTAATGGTAAAGGAAATCCCCTCGACAACGCCGTCCTCGGAAGTCTTTTTGAGTGCGACTGTCCCTGTCGGCGTTTCCACGTTGATATATGCCATCATGGTATCCACGTTTTCCACGCCCGTAATCACGTCCTGCAAGTTCGGGTCGCCGTAGGCAATCATCTTCGCCCCGCTGCTGACCGTCGGCGTATTGTTCCTTGTGGCGGTAATCCTCGCCTTTCCGTTAATCGCCTTTGCGGATGTGATGGTCAGCTTGTTTCCAGACTTGGACACTTTTATATTGCTGTCGGAGCTGGTAAAGGAATATTCGGACAGAACGCCGTTGCTGTCGGTCAGCGTAAGGCTGTACTTCCCGTCCTTATAGGCAAGCTCCTTTGTGATGTCTTTCTTCCCTGCCGACATGAAGCTCGGAATCGTGCTGTGCCTTGTAAGCAGGGACACAATCTGGTCGTAAGCCGCCCTCGCCCCGCTGTTGGCTTGGTTTGAACCAAAATGCAGGCTGTAAACCGTCGTGCTGGTCTGGCTGTACGGGCTTGCCGCCTGTCTGCATCCCGTCACGAACTCCCATACAAGCGTCTGGGTGGCAAGCCATTTCTCGTCGTCGCTCCCAGACAGATTCCCGCTGTTGCCCTGATAGCCGTAGAGCAGGGCAAGCCCCACCGCCTTTTTCTGGTCTGCGGAGAGGGCGTTCCATGCGTCAGAGGACGCTTTCTTCAAAGAATTGCCTGTTTTCAGCGACACCCCCGGCTGAAGGCAGAACGCCGTTTCCCCGTCCACATACATACGGTATTTATATTCCCCCGCCCCTCCTGCGGTATGACCGCCGATATTGGCACTGGAATTGTACCTCATGGCGTTTCCTGCACCGTCGTAGGTGTGGGTAAAGGAAATCGTGCCGATGTCGCCCGCCGCAAACGCTGTCGATGCAGGGATGACGGACAATGCCGTGACCGCAGCCAACGCAAACGCCGTAGCCCTTTTGAATAATTTACGAATCTTCATCGTTACCTCCTGTTCGTTCTTGGTTGATAGTTGCGTCAAAAAAAGCTGCCCATGTGGACAGCCTTAAATAATCTCTTTTCTCGGATAGTTACTGGCAGTATCAAGGGGGAGAGGTGTGGAGAGGGGGAAGCCTAAAAAAATTGGCTGTTCCCCAAAGGACAGACTTCTCCCTCGGTGTCCCATGCAATCACTCCTATTTTTCCTGCTTTACCTTTCGTGTGCCTTATTCCGCTGTAAATGTCGGTTGTAAAACTCCAATGCCTTTACCACAAAATCCGTTTCCTGTCCTCTGGGGATGGACTTCGGGATGAGCTTGGTTATCCGCTCGTCCTTGAACGCAGGCTTTTCTTTCTGGTTCGGCTTATCCTCCTGCATGATGGACTGGATAACCTCATCCGTGAGCTTTCCCTCCTGCATGAATTTCTTCATCTTGATAGCCTGTGCAAGAGAGGGCGTGGCATCGTTGTAGCCCATCGCTTCTAAGAGCGAATATTGCTGTTCCTCGGAAAGATAGGAAATCTCCACCGCAGGGCGGAACGCAATCTGGCGTTCGTCTACCATTTCCAGAATTTCGGGTACAAGCTCGGTCAAGCGGATAAATCGACGTACTTGGTCTTGACTCTCGCCAACAAGCTCACTTAATTTTTCACGAGAAGTCTTATTTTCTGACTTCTGTGCCATTGGCACAGAAGTTAAATCACTCCTTTGTCCCTGCCTGTTCATTGCTTCAAGCCGCATCTTATACGCAAAGGCTTTCTCACTTGGCAGAATAGTAGACCGTTGCAGATTACTCTCCACCATGACAATAATCGCTTCGTCACGGGTCAGCTCCTTAACCTCGCATTTCAGCGTTTCAAGCCCTGCAAGCTCGCAAGCCTTTTTTCGCCTGTGACCGCTGATTAGCTCATACCGCCCGTCCTCTTTTTGCCGAACCGTGGCGGGGGTCATTACACCATTCCGACTGACGCTTTCCACAAGCTGTTCCATATCCTCATTCATCAAAACCTTGAACGGGTGGTCTGGGAACTCGTCAATCTCCACAATGGGTATTTCCCTTATCTTGCTTAGATTTGCTTCTGCACGGCTCTCGTCCGTTTCAAAGAGGTCATCGTATGCGGTCAGCTCGATTCCTGTTCTTTTGCTTCTCGCCAATCTCTGCCACCTCCTTTGCGAATTTTTCATAGGCTGCGGCTACCTTGCCGCCTTTGTCATAGGCAAATATGCTCTTACCCTCTGCGGTGGCTTCCACCGCACGGATGGAGTGTGGAATCTGGGAATCAAATACCTTTATTCTCTGCCCGTAGGCACTCTTTACCGTGGCGGTTATCTCTTTTGAGATGTTCGTGCGTGGCATTACCATCGTCATCAGGATGCCGTCTATCCGCAGCTTGGGGTTTATCTGCCGCTTGACTTTTGACACGGAGCGAAGCAATAACTCTAATCCCTTTGCGGAAAGATAATGTGGCTGTGTCGGGATAACCACGCTGTCAGCCGCCGCAAGTGCGTTGATGGTCAGCATACCCAAGCTCGGCATACAGTCAATAAGGACTGTATCATAGTTCTTCTTTACCTCATGGATGCAGGTTTTCAGCACACTTTCACGGCTTATGGCGTTTATCAGCCGCACTTCCAGTCCCGACAGCTCAATGTTGGACGGGAGCAGGTCAACGCCCTCGTCATGGTGCAGGATACTTCTGGAAACATCGACGGATTTATCATCAATGATGTCCTGCATGATGGTTGAGAGCGTATCGGGCAAATCGTCTGGTCGGCTGTAACCAAGCGACATCGTTAAATTTGCCTGTGCATCGGCGTCAATCAGCAGTACCTTTTCGCCCTGCTGTGCCAGACTGACACCCAGATTGACCGCCGTGGTGGTCTTACCGACACCGCCTTTCTGGTTTGTCAGAGCGATTACTTTGCAATTTGACATAGGGTGCGTCCTCCTTTCGCTTAGATTTAGCCACTTTGTCAAGGTGGCTATGTAACAGTACCAGAGAACGACAGAACGCAAAAAAGCCGCTTACCCTTAAAAAATAAATAAGAATAAGCGGCTCGGTGATGTGCCTTAGACATATTCAATTTTCATTCTCTTAATTGGTGCGTTTACGACCTTGAATATCAGCTCGTCAACGCAGTCCGTATATCTGCCCTGCTGTATGAGCTGGTTTTTCAGCTCCACAAGGCTATGTAAAAGCAATGTTCTTTCTTGGCTATCCACATATAAATGTATTTTCTTTTCACTCATAGAACATCAACCTCCTTACAGCCTCATTATAAGCTCAAATCCATGCCCATGCAAAACTATAAAAAACTTGATTTCTAAGTTTTATACACATCTCCCATCTAAATACTCAATCGCTGTTGAAATTAGTGTCAGACATCTCTTATAAAAATATTCAAAATGCCTTTTATCTTGAATATCAATCTTTGTTGTTTCATGGTGTCTAATCCTAAAATCATTTCCAAGAGATGTAAGCTCACGAAACTCTCTATCAAACAATTCCATAAATGCCTGTTGATTATTTCCCATATCTTTTACGATTTTATTTACAGATTTCTTCTTGTCTATGGTTGAAGAACAGTAATATGTTTTTAATCTTTCAAACGCATCCCAAAGTTTTTCTACTGCAATTTGCAAATTGTTCGCATCATAATATTTAGACGCCTCTTGCAACAATTCTTTCAATCCTGCTTCTTCCACTATTCCCAATGAGCTTTGAGTTATTTGTACATCGAATGAATTTACTATTTTCCCATTACTTAACTGGAACGTAATATCATTCAATTTTAGTATCGTGTTAATCTGGTCTTCAAAGTCATCTAACATACTATGTCTGGCAAAAAACTCTATTGCATCCAATACACAAAATGGTGAATTAGAGATTATAAAATCTTGCAAATTATCAGTTTCAACATATTCCTTTTGGCTATTAAAGCATTTTGGTACATAAAACTGCTTTATGTCGTAAAAAACATCTGCTGCTATATTTGTACTATAATTCCATCCTGTATCATCGGTTGCTTGATATTCAACATTACACCGCTCCAAAAATTGATAAATCTGATTTCTGGCTTTTCGGTTTATAGACAAAGCTATCTTTTTTTCTTTTATATCTTTAGCATTTCTTTGAGAATATGGAACAAACAATGCACTTTCCTCCCGCTGAAATATTCTCCATCTATAAACATCACGATTAGATACTTTTTCCGCAGGATAAAGCTCATATCCATCATTTTGCAATAATTTATTGATTTCTGTCAAAAACTCTTTCCAGTAACCTTTTTCATATCTGACAGCAGGATGGAACACTTCACATAAAAATTTCAAATATGTTTCATCATCACCATTTTGCAAATAAAACCGTTCATCTTCAAAAACCCAACAGTCAGGATAATCATCATTATTAACTGTATGCTGCCAAATATCCTGTTCTGCATTTTCATATCTTGAATCATTACTTGGCATATCTTTCAACTTATATAACCTTTTAAGAAAATTTAATTCTTCAAGCCGACCGAAATAGGGGTATGGAACTGTTCTGGTTTCAAAAAAATCTTCTATTTCTAATCCATTTCTAAATAAATCCAAAATGTCACGTTTTGTTATTTCTGTGATGCGATTCACTTTCTTTTCCTCCTCTCAAATACATCCGAATATTTTCATATTACTACCTTCAACTAATTCTTTCAAGAAAAGCGTACCACTATCTCTAATGATACGCTCATGATTTCAGATGACTTCAAAATGCTTCAAAGCATCTTTTATTGCTTCTACCTTCTCCTCTGTCGGATGTTTCCTCGGCTGTTTTAATTCCTCTACCGCATTAGGAGCATCATACATCGGCAATCCTAACTCCCTTTTGACCTCTGCGATATATGCGGTATGTACCTTGAAGCCATACTTCGCTTCTATGTACTCCTTAATCATCTTATATGTAACCCGCTCTTTCGGCTTGTATGCTGCGGCTCTCTTGGCGATATTATCAAGCGGAACTTTGCCCTCACCCTCGCCAAACTCGACTTTTACGTTGATTACGCTGTCGGGTTTTTTGTGGGAAAGCTGTACAACCGTCTCCACATGTGTCGTCTGCGGAAACATATCCACACAACAAACTCTTTCCACCATATATCCGTGTATCTGCAAAATTTCAAGATCTCGCGCTAAACTGGTAGGCTTACAGGAAATGTAAACCATCTTATCCACTCCATAACTTATAATTCGTTCCAACGCCTTGGGATGAATCCCATCTCTAGGCGGATCCAACACTATGAAATCTGGCTTGACCGAAATCTGTTCCAGAACTTTCAGCACATCTCCTGCTAAAAACTTACAGTTACACAGTCCATTAAGCCTGGCATTTTCTTCCGCAGCTTCCACAGCCTCTTCCACAATTTCCACTCCAATGACCTTCTCCGCCACTGAAGCCAATATCTGCGCTATGGTTCCCGTACCACTGTATAAATCATATATCACTCTGCCATCGCCTGCATCAGCAACAAACTCCCGTACCGTCTCATACAGTACCTCCGCCCCCAAAGAATTAGTCTGAAAAAAAGAAAACGGTGAAATACGAAAACGGAGTCCCAAAATTTCTTCGTAAAAATACTCCTGTCCATACAACACACTTGTTCCCTGATTAATTACAGCATCTGCCAAACTGTCATTTAGGGTATGCAAAATTCCTACAATTTTTCCTTCCAAATGAAGCCGCAGTAAAATTTCTTTTAATCCTTCCAAAAGCCGATTCTGTTCTTCACCTGTAATCTGGCTTGTAGTCACCAGATCTACCAGAATCTCTTCCGTTTTTGCTGCTTTTCGCACCAGCAGATGCCGCAGATATCCTGTGTGACGCATTTTATGATAATATGCTATTCCTTGTTCCTGAAAATACGTCAGTACCGTCAACAGTATATCGGAAAAATCCTTATCCACTATTTTACAGCCGGATACCGTCACAATGTCATGAAAACTTCCCCGCTTATGCATTCCAAGAGAAAGAGGTCCATCTTTTACACTGTCTCCAAAAGAAAATTCCATTTTATTTCGATATGCAAATTGTCGCGGGCTTTTTTTTACACCTTCAAAAATATCAACAAATGATTTTCTCCCACGCCCTTGCCCGTAAGGTCCACAAACAGGCTCCAACAGTTCCCTGACTTGCTGTTCTTTTAATTCGAGCTGGCGTTCATAAGGTAAATTCAAAAATGTACAGCCACCGCAAATACCAAAATGTTCACATGGCACTTCTTTCAATTCCAAAGGCGATCTTTCCAAAACCTGCAAAAGTCTGCCTTCTCCTCTTCCTTTCCTGACCTTATGGATAGAAAAAGAAATCTTCTGCCCTGGTAAGACATTTTTCACCACTGCTTTTTTTCCATCCTGCATTGTTACAATCCCTTTGTTTGGAAACGTTACCCGCTCCACGATTCCCTCACATATCTGTCCTCTTTTCATAATCTCCTCCATCCGTAAAGGATGCAAAAACTTCTTACTGTCAGAAAGTAAAAGGACCCCCACATCTCTGCGGAAGCCCCTGTTTCATCCTTTTCGGGATTCTTCATTTTAACACATATCTCATCATAAAATACACCCTTGCGGGATATCACCTCATGGCAGTTCAAACATTTCAACAGATATACCCCGGGTCATTCATTCTATCAAGGCCATTGCATTATGGATTACTTCCTATTCTTCGCTTTCATCCTCATCATCAAAGAAATCGTCCTCGAAGTCATCCTCAAAATCTTCCTCAAAATCTTCCAGATAATCTGGTGTAAAGAAACGATATACGCCATATGCAATAGCTGCAACTGCTACCACTGCTCCGGCTATAGCGCAAATCCAAAGTACCTTTGATTTCTTTTTCTCACAGCAGTCCTGCTTGTGCAATAATTCGTTTAATTTTACTGAACTCAACAATTCATCAAACCTCTCTTTATTCATGATTACCTCTCCTTCTCTGGAAAACTTGTAAGTCATCAAACTTTTGCCTGATGGTATTATAACACATCTTTACAGATTAGCATACCAAATTTTTGAAATTTTATACTTTTTTTAGTTTTGCAAAAGAGGCAAACATTTTCTTCATTCCTACTCGGTCGAACTGCACAGTCACCTCATAATCTCTGCCGCCTTCCACAATCTGCATCACAGTTCCTTCTCCAAACTTCCCATGCTTTACCCGGTCTCCGCTCACATATTCCAAGGTAATTTTACTGGTACTGGCGCTGGAAAATAATGTGCTCTGATACGGCTTGCTCTGGTATGCGTTTCTGGTATTAAAAATTGGATTTACCTTAGAACCTGCCAGCCGAAATGGTTTTTTCGGTTCATCATTTCCAGACTTTTCCTCAGTTTGCCGCCTCTCTGCTCCTCCCAAAAGCTCCATGGGAATCTCCTTTACAAACCGGGATACTTTATTATATTGCGTTTCCCCTCGAACCATACGTTGTCTGGCACATGTAATTGTCAAATCATTCATAGCACGGGTAATTCCCACATAGCAGAGTCTACGCTCCTCCTCAATATCCATTGGATCGTCCGACATAATTGTCATATAACTGGGAAACATTCCATCTTCCATACCCGCCAGATATACACTGGGAAATTCCAGTCCTTTAGCACTATGTAAAGTCATCAATACTACATAATCATTGCCTTCCTGCAAATTATCAATCTCTGCAACCAACGCCACTTCTTCCAGAAAACCACTCAGCGTAGGCATCTCCTCTGATTCATCATAGGCTGCCGCCTTGCTTATTAACTCATCAATATTCTCAATTCTTGCTCTGGCCTCCTCAGAATCCTCCGCTTCAAGCTCCGCAACATACCCAGTTTCTTCAATAATCTCCTGTAAAAGCTGAGATACACTTAAAAACTCTACCTTACTCCGCATAGTTTGTATAAAATTTACAAAAGGCTTTATTTTTACTCCGGCCTTTTTTATGGTTGGAATATCATCCGCCATCTTCAGGGCATTATAAAAACTTACATCGTTCTCCAATGCATACTCCTGTACACGCCCTAAAGTAGTGGCTCCAATTCCGCGCTTTGGCACATTGATAATACGACGCACGGCAAGGTCATCCCTGCCATTATCAATCGTCTTCAAATATGCCAGCAGATCTTTAATTTCTTTTCTTGCATAGAAATTAACCCCGCCAACAATACGATAGGGTATGCCGCTTACTACAAACCGTTCTTCAAAAAGACGGGACTGGGCATTCGTACGGTAAAGAATCGCGCAATCCCCATACTGGCATTTTCCTTCCTGCACCTTATTCCTGATATCCTTTACAATATAAGTCGCCTCTTCACTTCCAGAATCAAACTGCTGAAAATTAATTTTCTCCCCTTCATCATTATCTGTCCATAATTCCTTTGATTTTCTGCCAACATTATTGGCAATTACCATATTGGCCGCATTTAAGATGTTTTTCGTAGAACGGTAATTCTGTTCCAGTTTAATCACTCTGGCGTCCGGATAAACCTCTTCAAAATTGAGAATGTTTCTAATATTAGCGCCCCTGAATTTATAAATAGACTGATCATCATCTCCCACTACGCATAAATTTCGATATTTTCCTGCCAAAAGCTTGATAAGCTGAAACTGCGCTGTATTAGTGTCCTGATACTCGTCCACCATGATATATCGGAAACGTTCCTGATAGCTGTCCAAAACCTGGGCATCATTCTGAAAAAGCTCTACCGTTTTTACAATAAGGTCGTCAAAATCTAACGCATTATTTTTGCGGAGAGCCGCCTGATATTCCCGATACACTGCTGCCTGCCTCTCTTTGGCAAAGTCACCTGCTGCACGCAATGTAAATTCCTCTGGTGAAATCAGCTCGTCCTTCGCGGAAGAAATCACCCCCAGAAAACTCTTTTCCTTGTACATCTTTGTATCAATCTGCAGATGCTTACATACCTCTTTCATTACTGTCTTCTGATCATCTGCATCATAAATGGTAAAATTGTTATCATACCCTAAACGGTCAATATAGCGCCGCAGAATCCTGACACAGGTAGAATGGAACGTAGAGACCCATACGCTTTCTGCACCAAATCCTACTAAATGGTCTATTCTCTCCCGCATCTCCCCGGCCGCTTTATTTGTAAAAGTAATCGCCATAATATGATATGGATTCACTCTTTTTTCTTCGATCAGATAAGCCGCTCTGTGCGTCAGCACCCTGGTCTTGCCAGACCCTGCTCCCGCCAGAATCAGCAGAGGTCCCTCTGTGCAAAATACCGCTTCCTGCTGCATAGAATTTAATTTGTCATACATATTTTGTTTTCCTTCCTATATTCAAACATATGTTTATTATAGTAAATAATCTGTCACATTTCAACCAGTTTTCCATTATTCTCCCCAAAAAACAACAAAATGCTTGTCATCTGGTTTTTGATACTATATAATACTTTTTGAGGTGAAACAAATGACGATAGACGAAAAAGATTTACTAAACAGTATTTTGGACAGTCTCGCCCGTATTGAGTATATCAAACCGGAAGATCTGCCAAATATAGATTTGTACATGGATCAGGTGACAACCTTTATAGACGCTCAGCTCTCTATTTCCAAACGCCACCCTGAAGACAAGATACTAACCAAGACCATGATTAACAACTATGCAAAAAATAATCTATTGCCCCCCCCTGTAAAGAAAAAATACTCCAAAGAGCACCTTCTGGCCTTAATTTTTATTTACTATTTCAAAAATATTCTCAGTATCGGTGACATCCAGGCAATCCTGAATCCTCTGACCGACAAATATTTTGCTTCCGATCTGAACTTCAACCTGGAAGATATCTACTCAGAAGTTTTTCGTCTGGAGGAATCGGAAATCTTAAATTTACAAAAAGATATCACCCGAAAATATAATACAAGCCAGCAGACTTTTTGCGAGTTGCCAGAAGCAGAACAGAAAGAACTCCAGCGTTTTTCCTTTATATGTATGCTGAGCTTTGATGTCTATTTAAAAAAGCAATTAATTGAAAAACTCATAGATGCTAAACTTGCCGGAAACAGTCCCCAGCCAGAAGCACCGCAAAAAAAGAAATAAAATTCAAGTGGAAATGATACCAAGTTCCTGATACTTTGAACATGAAGGCATTTCCACTTTTCAATTTATTCTTCCTTTTTCTCCAAACCCGTTCTCGCAAATACCATATCATATCCATCATTCCCATAATTGAGGGAACGGTTTACCCTGCTGATGGTGGCCGTGGAAGCGCCTGTCTTTTCTGCAATATCCAGATACGTATTCTGGGACCTGAGCATTCTTGCCACCTCAAATCTCTGGGATAAAGACAACAACTCATTAACCGTGCACACATCCTCAAAAAATATGTAACACTCCTCCTTATTTTTCAGGCTCAATATCGCTTCAAACAAATGGTCTACGGCTTCTGTTTTCAAATTTTTGCTCATATCCATTCTCCTTTTATGTATTTCCTATATGAAAAATATAAATCTCTTTATGATTTTAACATATTAAAGTCATAACGTAAATAGATATTTTATTTTCCGCTGTAATTGATATAATCAAACAATTCTTCACTGTGACCGTTAATAATCAAACGTTCCGGAAAATCTGTTTCCTCCAACAATTTCCGGGAAAATGTATGCTCCCCTGCCATAATGTCTACATGAGCGTCGGAATCCATTACGACCGGAACCTGATACTTTACACATTGTTTCAGCATTTCTTGGTAATTCTTTCTGGCATTTCCCCTGTAACTTAAAGGAGAAAGGGACGAGTTGTTTACCTCCAGCAGCACATGGTACTCCTTCGCCCCCTTGACCAACCTCTCGTAATCTACCGGAAAGCGGCTGTCATCCGGATGAGCAATGATATTGATATAAGGATTTTTCATGGCCCCCAGATACGCCAAAGTATTATCTTGAATACTTCCAGATGTAAAACAGGGCGGATGAATGCTTGCCAGAACTAAATCCATTTCTCTTAACACAGACTCCGGCAAATCTACATGCCCCTCATAATCCAGAATATTCAGTTCCGCACCATATAAAACGGTCATTGTCTGATATGTTCTTGGCAGCACCCTGTAATTCATAAAATACATTTCATGGCAGGTTCCCGGCATAGCAGGGGCATGTTCTGTGATTGCAAACACTTCCATTCCTTTTCGGTACGCTGCCGCAATCATCTCATTCCTGGTACTGTATGCATGACCGCTTGCTATGGTATGGCTATGCAAATCTATCTTATCTGTCATCTTTTCCTCCCGTGTCGTTTTGTCTAATTATAAGATGCGACGAATTTCCTATATTGCCTCAAAGCAAAACTTTTTCCTGTAATTGTATTTTAGCTGTTTTTTCCCAAAAAAACAAGATAAGAATTAACACATTACCCCCTCTTCCACATACCATAATAAAAAAGAATAAAGGACGACAACATGAAAAAAACTTTTTTTCGCTTTTTCACCATGCTGATATGCTTTGCCGCGCTTACCGGGAGTTCCATCCTCACTGGATGTTCCGGCACGGAGAAGACCAAACAAGACGCCGTAAAACTTACGCTCAATGAGGTGGCGCATTCTGTTTTTTACGCGCCAATGTATGTTGCTATTCAAGAAGGATACTTTCAGGAAGAAAATATTGACCTGACCCTGGTTACCGGGTTTGGCGCGGACAAAACGATGACAGCAGTTCTTTCCGGCGAGGCAGATATTGGATTTATGGGACCTGAGACAACCGTTTATACCTATAACGAAGGCGCACAGGATTATGTAGTAAATTTTGCCCAGTTGACCCAGCGCGCTGGAAATTTTCTGGTGGCACGAGAAGAAATGCCTGATTTTACCTGGACAGATATAAAAGGAAAAGAAGTATTGGGCGGCAGAAAAGGCGGAATGCCGGAAATGATCTTTGAATACATTTTAAGGCAGAATGGCATCGATCCTAAAACAGATCTCTCCATTGACCAAAGCATTGATTTTGGTTCAACAGCCGCTGCATTTTCCGGGGGCAAAGGTGACTTTTCTGTGGAATTTGAACCGGGCGCCACTTCTCTGGAACTGGAAGGAAACGGATATGTTATTGCTTCCCTGGGCGTGGATTCTGGCTATGTTCCTTACACTGCCTTCAGCGCGAAAGCAGAATATATTGAAAAAAATCCTGAAATTATTCAGCAGTTTACCAATGCACTTCAAAAAGGCTTAGATTATGTCCAAAATCATTCCCCTGAGGAGATCGCAGAGGCCATTGCCCCTCAATTCAAAGAAACAGATGCCAAAACCCTTACTGCAATTGTAACCAGATACTACGAACAGGATACTTGGAAAGAAAATCTCATTTTTGAAGAGAGCAGCTACCAACTGCTTTTAGATGTTCTCTCAGATGCCGATGAATTATCCTCTGAGCCCCCCTATAAAGAACTTGTAGATACTTCTTTTGCCAAAGAAGCAGTTAAAAAATAATTTTATCTGACAAAACTTATTGGTAAATGTAGTTATCTTTTTAAAAGTTCTTATATGTCGGTATAGCCCGTATTGCGGGCTTTTCCGGCATTTTAGGGTATATGCTCCAAAGCATTTTTCTTTTTGAAAATGGAAGGAAACAAAGTGGGCAAGCCCCTTCCTCTCCCCTCAACTAAGGTCGCGGAAAAAGCCCTAATCACTGAAATCAATATACCATCTATCGGTTCGTTTCCCGAATTGGATGCTATATATGGCGATTTGCACTTACAGAAATTGAGTTCTTCAGTGATTCCCTCCATCTTAAGGATATTGCACTCTCTGCTGCACACGGTGCTTTTACGCATAATTACTCTCATGCGCATTTCCCGGTGGTTATTATTTCATAGGAACGTAACACACGTCATAACAAATAACAGGTTCTCCTAACTTCTCCTTCACTTCGTTAACGCTGAAATTACCAAAAAGCTTTGCCATTTCAGGCAGCACAAAATGAATAATCTGATTCAGGCGTGCAAAATAATTCTCTGATATTATTTTTACCTGTCCTAAGTAACCCTCTTCCGGTTTCTCATCCGAAGCAAAAATCAATCCGTTATACGCAAAAACAAACTGTTTGAAATCTCCGTTAAATTCCATAATAGATTCTTCCTCTCCTTCAAAGTTGTTATGACACATCAATATTTATCTCATGCTTATTATCAACAAGTATCTAATTCACACGGAACTTTTGAGCAGATTCTAAAAATTGCGCGTTATCTTATAAAATACTTTCCAAAATTGCACCATTCATCATTTAACCGATTTTTAATGACACTCGCATGTCTCTTATATTGGCAGGATAATTTCTTAGGTAATTGTCACTCATTACAAAACAATATTAAAATATTTAGTATCAAAGACCCCCGACTTTTCCAGCTTGCATCCAAAAGCGGTGCCCTCTTTTGACATCAGAATATAGGTATATCTAACCTTCCCAGACACCCAAACGGACGCGCATTGCCATTCCCACCTTTTTTCCCGTTCAGAAAATGCCTGCAGACCCGAGGGGAGGGTTTGAAAAAACGCTCCCGCCAGTTGCCAAACACAGATATAGCTAAACAGGCTTGCAATCCTGAGTGAATGCCCGTACATCAGGGCTTTTCGAGATAAGAACCTCTTTGTTTAATTTTAGACATTCCGGGACTGCTGCAAAACACAGAGATTCGGCAATCTGTCGTTACCATACAGCCCGTATTTGCAGCATATGCCACGGAACTCTTTCACCTGGCAGCAATCCTTTGTTTTCCTTTACTGTCTGCAATGAATAAATTTCACTAAAAATGCCCGATTCGCCTCCTGGCCAATCTTCCAGTTTCCTTCTCCTCCTGCGGTTATCCACTTTTGAACAGCATGAACATCCTCCTTGGAAAATATCCAGGTTTCTATTGGGGTCTCGTTTTTCAAAATTTGTCTTAGATATGCAAAATTCTCCGGTCTTCGCCAGATAGAATTATTCTCAAGGGTATCCAGATGTTTTTCCGATATGAATCGGACATAGTATTTTGGTTTTTCTGCTCTGGCAGCCTGCTCATCCCACACCAGCACCTTTACTGTCTTGAACGTCGTCTTCTTATAGGCGTCTGTCACCTGATAGGTAATATCAAACTCAGCTTGGGACGCGCTCTGCAATTTAAACTCCTGAGGATCAAAGTCTGTCAGTTCAAGTTTACTGGTGATGCTGCCATCTTCTTCATCTTTTGCCGACGCTCTGCTAATAAGCGCTTCTGCGGTAATTTCACCATGATTTGCCTCTTCCTTCATATAATAGAAAACATCATTGCTATTAATTTCAGGATAATGATTATACTTTACAGTAAGCGGAAACTCTTCCTCCGTAGTATTTCCTTTACTGTCAGTGACGGCAAAGGTTACAAACACTTCCACGGTTTCATCCTGCTCCAGTTTAAGATAATAAGTGTCAAGCAGGAAATTTTTTGGCACATCATCCTTATACTGTTTTTCATAAGCCGCCTGACTTTTGTTCTGTGACTCTGGATAAGATATTTTTACAATACGCAGCTTGTCATTCAAATTCCGCCGCTTTGCCGTATCTTTGTTATCTTCATTATCATGCGCTGTTAAATGGCTGATGATTTTTTCTTTTGTAACTTCTTCGCCTTCGAAAAATTCCAGCTTCTCTTCCGGGTTCACTACAATTGTTGGACACGCATCCCATTTTGCCTGGAAATTGATGTATTCCACTGTATGAACGCCCCCCTCTATTAAAGCTTTTTTTTCGGCTTCCTGATTACCGCGGACAGTTTCATGCAAATTTATTACCTGTGACGCTGAGTTGCGGCGCACCGGCTCTTCTGACTCATAAGTACTGATATCCTCTATCGTGTTGCCGGAAATCCCTCCCCCTAATTTTGCTGCATCATAAATAGCATACGCATGTTCCTCCTGCTTTTCCGAATAAATATTTTCCTGATTCATCTCCCATCCCTGGAAACTGTATATTACCTCACATTCATATTCCTTATTCTTTTCTGTATATTTCTTCTCAGTAACTTTTCTGGTAAAACCATTGTCACGAAACCGATAATTGTCCTCCAGGGAGACATTATTCTCCAGAATATTCTTTCCTGTAGTGGCACCGTTGCCGCTGTACGCCATATTGACACTTTTATACTGAAAATATCGTTGTACCGTTCCTGGCTCCTGAATGTCACGAAGTTCCGAACATCCGTAATACTGATACAGGTTGTAACCCTCTTCTTCCTTATTCCAGTCGCTTCCTGCAAGGCTGCTTCCATGCGCGGCTTTCTTCTCCTTTAGATTTCCCAGCTTTGCCAGGGTACGAAAACGTCCCTCTTTGTAATAAACCAGACGGTCACAGAATATCATGCCATTTTCCTCCACTTTTAACCGATAAGCAGTACCCTCCAACACTGTAAAAGGCAGTTCTGCAGTCTGCGTCCCGCCCGTATGACCAGATATAGAACCTGCGCTCAGTACCGACGGAACCTTTCCAATATATGTACCCGCTTTCATTCCCTCCAGGGATACGCTGCATTTCGTCCGGCCTGTATAGACCATCACTTTTCTGGTGCTGCGGTTATAGGTCAGGCGCACCCCCAAATCTTCTCTGTTATCTTTATCTGCCTTCTCAAGATCGCAGGGAATATCTGCATAATCCTCACATTTCACCATATAGGCATAACGGGCGTACCAGGTTTCATCTCCTAAACTGTTTCTTCTTTCCCGTCCCTCCTTCGTCAACTGGCCAGAAGCATTAATCATTTCTGTACCTTCGGCTTTTTCACTGTAATACCCCTGAAATATATATCCATCCTTTTGGGGCCGCCCAATCTGGTTTCCATCCATCTCCTCTGTACAGCTCTTATCGACATACATCCCGGTCTCATATTTTTTATATATTTTTTCTGTTCCGGCTGTTTCCGGGCCTGTGAGCTGATGGTCTAAAGTTATCGTATAGATATCAGGCTCCCAGTTGGCATATAGAATTACCGTCTGATTTCCATATATAAGAGCTGGTGCATAAGCTGTCATAGCATAATCCTTTGACTGGTCGAAAGAAACTCCTGTACCAGACGGGCTTGTATTCCATTCGGCGCCTTCCTTTATGGAATATCCCGGTCTGGATAAACCAAAAGAAGCGACATCCACCGGATCCTGTTCATTCCCTCCATATTTCCAGTTGCGAAAAAATGTTTCAATCTGGAAATTGGAGCTTCCAGAAGAAATCCCACGGTTTGCATCATATTTTATAGTCAGGACATTAGGCGCCCACTGCGCATATAAAGTCACTTGCCCTCCATTTACGGACGTCAGGTTTGTTACCGCTTCACCTAACTGATATGCTTTTCCCGTCCCATTTTTCCTGGTGTTCCATCCGGTAAGGGTATGCCCTGTGCGTTTATAATTTCTCCCTTCCCGCAGCGTTAAGACAGTGTCATAGGTCGCATTCTGTTCACTGACGTCTCCGCTCCCTCCATTCGCATCGTAGGCAACTTTATATTTGTTGGGAGTAAGTTTATATATTTCAAAGGTGTGATTGAGTTTCAGGGGACGGATTTCCTGAAATCCTCCGTCCCCTCTGGTACATCCCAGCCATACATGAGATTCCTGCACCTTATAAAATTTTTCTGTATTTGGGCAATAAGAATAATGAAATTCAAAGTATGCATACCCTGCGTTACCATCCGGGCAAATATAAGGGCTTGCCAGAAATTCCGGTTCTATTTCCGGCACATCCTTAAAATAAACCTTTAACCGCTGGTGCGTTACCGTATTTACGTTACCCCCGGCGTCATAACGTTCCACGTTCTTTATAACCGACTTCCCTTTTAATTTCCCAGTCAGCACAATATTTTTCTTTAACTCCTCTTGGGACGGATTTAAAGGTTTTTCTGCCACATTACATCGAATACTTCCGTCTATATCGCCCGTTGTATGTCTGCAATTAATCTTCCTGCTTATTTCTGTGGTATATCCTGTTTTTCCATTATTCTCAAGCATCTCATAGTCCCTGAGTTTTAAGGTTTTCTTTTCTGTATTCTGTATCAGATCTTCAAGCTTCAAAGAGGCCGCTTTTTCCTGAGTTTCTGCTTCCAGCGCCTGCTCTTTTTCCTCGCCTTGTTGTTCCTGGATTTGTTCTTTATCCCCGGTTTTTATTTCCCCGCTTCTCTCAGTTGTACTTAAGCCTTGCTTTGGATCCTTTTGTTCTTTTTCATGCGTTTCTCCCGCTTTTGGATCCTTGGGTGCGAGTTCTTTCCGTCGTTTTTTATCCGCCTTTTTATTCTCCTGCCCTCCTTTCTTCTTCCCAGTATTTTCCGCTTTTTTTTCCGTATTCTCTCGTGTTTCTCCGCAAGAAATCTTATCCTCTTTAAGAAGATTTATATTCTCGCTTTCTATCTTCGTTCCAGATTCTGTTTTTTCCTTCTGTTTTGTATCACCCGTCGCCCTTTCTATTATATCTGTTATATTTTTCTCCGCCGTAAGTTCACTGAGTCCGTCCTCCCCTGTTTTCGCCTGATCCGCCATCGGAAATCCCATTACCGAAATGACCAAAGACAACAGTATACTTAAAAAAATTTTCAATCTGATTCTCCTTCTTACTTAACTATTAACAATATCAATACTAATGCCGGAAAACCGCATGGAATGTCGCATCTTTCTCCAGGCGCATATCTT
The DNA here is from genome assembly GCA_009911185.1 of Lachnospiraceae bacterium. Lineage (GTDB taxonomy): Bacteria > Bacillota > Clostridia > Lachnospirales > Lachnospiraceae > Petralouisia. The sequence goes on along the minus strand of QXWW01000033.1, from coordinate 6,813 downwards.
CTGAAAACATTGCCCCAGTCTCCGAATCCTTCCATCCCCGAAAAACATATCCGTTTTTTACTGGTTCTGCCGGAAGGATAAGCTTACTCCCTTGATATGCCGAATATTTTTCATAAACTGTTCCATCCACTACAAATTGCGCAGCACAATACCCGCGGCGTTCTGAATACTCCTCCAAAATCACCGTTTTCCTGCACAGAGCCTGTTTGCCGGTTCCTCTAATGGTCTGATATTGAGCCATAACTTCTACGTCCAGTACCCCCTTCTCAACATCTGCAGTAAGCACATTGACCTGTATCCGGCTGTCTGAAGAAATGTGCATCAAAAGCGTCTGTTGAAAATCTGCGATCAGCTCTTCTGGATTTTTAATCTCATATCCCCCTTCTTTTTTTAATTGTTCCAGCGTTTGCTCTACTGCTGTATTCAACGCTTTATCCAACTCATTTTCCCGGACATCTTTGCCGCTGACAATCATAGCTCCCGCAATCACCATAATCACTATAAACAACAGGGCCGTTCCATAAATTATATGTTTCATGATCCCTCCTTCTAATCTGTACGCCTTTGTCTGTCATCCACAAGAATAGCAAACTGTTCCGTAGAGATCTTCCGTTCTCTGTCCATTGTTTTTAAGCAAAACGTATACACTCCGCTTTGTTGGAAAACTGCCTGTTTTCCGCTTTCCTGGTAACAGTTTAACGCACTGCCGCCATTCTGATCCGTAATATCTGTAACCAGAAAATCAAGCTTCCTCCCTTCTGCATCTGCTGCTGCGAACAAATCCGAAATCATGATAAGTTCCCCTGGCTTCCATACTTTTTTCCCAATGCGCTCAATCTGCGGAGCCACTCTATTGCATACCGCCTCTACTGCCTGCGTATCTGCCATATTGGAAAAATCCTCCCCTGCTCCGTCCACGCGTTCTCCGATTTTTCCCAGCGGTGAAATCACTATGAAAATTACTGCCAATAATGCAAATACAAACCCTGGAAGAATCATGTCCGATACTATTTCATATACTTTCTCCATGTTTCCTCCTAACAAATACTTTGGGAAAATATTCTGATTACCTCAAATACCTGCCCCTGCGTTAAAAAAACCGCTGCAAATCCAATCAGCAGCACAGACGCGGACGCTGCAACTACTGTCTTTCCATATTCTTCAAATATTTCTCTCATACCTTCTCCTCCTGTTCTTTTCTTATAAAAGCAACTGTTCCAGCAAATATACAAAAACGCCCAGCATACTGCCTCCTGCAATCGTATAAATAACGGCTCCTCCGAACTCTTCTATCGCCTGTTTCATATCAGATTCTCCTTTCTCCATACTTTCATCTTATTTTGCAAATCCGCGCACCTGATGCGCTGTCACCAAATTCAGCGCCGGAATTGCATATTCATAATCCAAAATGACCTCTGCCCGTTTTGTGTGTCCCCAGGCATCATAGACCATTGTTTTCACACTTAGCTTATAACCTTCTTTTTGTGCCTGCTGCCGGCAGGCTGTTATCACAGACTCGTTAAAATTACTGCATTCGATCTCGCTGATTACATCTGCATGATAATTCCTGGCATTTGCCGACTGGATTCCTGCTGTCACCACGCCGATTCCCACCATTCCCGTTACTAATAGGAAGAACATCCCCAGATAAGTCTTTATTACCTGTCCCAAACTCTCTTCTCCTTTCCCTGCTTGTCCGTCAAATTCTGCATATACTTCTATCATTTCATCTGACCTAAAAATACCAGCATAAACACTACCATATTTACTATAGTCTGAAACGACACGGTCACCTGAGGCAGATAAAATACCCCGTTGATTCCAGCAAGGCTTTTTTCATTCGTCAGCTTCTCAGACTTATCCATCATCTTACTGTTGCGCTGCAGTAAAATACGAATCTGGGATTGCGCGTCTCCATTTCCGGACTCTGAAATCGCATACAGCATTTTCATAGAGGACAATACGGATGATAACTGAAACATCCCTAAAAAATCCAGATATGGATCTATCGCATCAGGCGTCTGTTTCAGGCTGTCTGAAAGTTTTTGCAAATCAGGCTTTAAAACGGCCGGCGCAGTTTCAATGGTCTTCTCAATAGAAACCTGCACGTTATTTCCCTGAAGAAGCAGCGCCATTTCCATGAGCCAGCCTGGAAACACGCGGTTAATCTCCCTGACCACCCGGTCATATGCAAGCCGATAGCCGATTTTATGCTGATTCAGCAGAAAAAGAGCTGTCGCCGCCAAAAACGCCGCCGCAAATAACTGTCCAAATACGCCTGCCAAAACTGCCGCCGCAAACACGGTTCCTCCAATCCGCAGGCTTTTCTTCGTTTCCTTTTTGTCTTCAAAATCCGTTATCATTTGAAAATACCCTGAAAGCTTCTCTTCGTCCACATCCTCCGGCTCAATCCAGCTTTTGGCAATCTGTTTATTCGCCTTTCGGAAAATGCCGATATTTAAAATCAGATAGAGCGTCGTACTAACCTGCGTAAGCGGATGATTGACAATCGCATACTTTTCCGGCATGGAACGATACACGCAATGAAAAACAACCGCGAGAAGCACCGTAACTACAAGGGAAAAAATCACTCTGATCCGCGCCGCCTTTTTATCTTCCTGCAGCAGCATTACGTTATCCGCCCATACCGCCTTGTCCTGCAACAACAGGTCAATTCCCTCTGTGCAGGCTCCGCCGTTACTCTCCACCGTACACATATATTCATGTATGGCGTTAAGGCGGCTGGCAGGATAAGCATCCTCAATGATTTTGAGCGCTTCCCGATATAAGTCTTTATCATAAATGCCCTGCTGGATATAATGGATGGCTTCACCCAAAACCTCATGCATCCGCCCCTTCGTAAATAAAGTCCTGGTATCTTTTAAAGAAAGCAAAATTTTGGGATTCAGACGAAAGGAGTACAAAATCTGTTCCATATAATCGGAGATATCCAAAAATCTCCTGTGTTCAAACATCTGCTTATAGCCATCCAAAATGAGAAAAGGCAAAACTGCCATACATGCCAGCGCCACCAGGCAAATGAAATACCAGCGCAGGCAAAACAACAAGCCGCATCCTATCGCGGCCGCTGCAGCTATAAACAGGAATACACCATACCTTCCGATAGAAAAACTATAACCATAACTATCAATTTTCCGCTGCAGATTTCCGGGATGGAACAACTCAAATCTGCTCCTTCTCTTTTGTCGGTTTATTTTCTTCTGCTTTCGCAGCCTCTTGCTCATATGACCTCCTGTCCTTCTTTTCTTACTTCCTGTACCAGTCCAATATCCAAAGGTTCGTACGCACAGGTTTCCGGACAGTGAAAAGGTTCCTTAATGCCCGCGCGGTGCAGACGTTTCAAAATATCTTCCGGAATCACATCGGAAACCTGTTTTCCATCTTCGACCAGCATATACATCTCATTTTTTCCGGAAAAACGATCATAAAAACACATCTGATCAATATACCGCTCCAAGATTCCCTGGTCATTTTCAAACTGCCGAATCAGCACGCCTACGCTTATAAATTCATAAATATAATTTTCCAAACGATCCGCATCTCTGGAACGGCCGATCATGTTCATAATCCGATCCGGAAGATTTCTCAGATCATCTAAATGCAGGGTTGTAAACCCGTAGACTCCGGTGGACCACTGTTCTAAAAGATACTGCACCTCTGTCGATCTTGCCTCCGACAATATAATCCACTTTGGATTCTGCCTCAGACAAAGTTTAATGGCGTCCGTATAGCTTAAATCCTTGCTGACCTGCAGTTCCACACAGTCGTTTTCCGGATTAATCTCATGAAAATGCATCTCCAGATTGTCTTCAATGGTAATGGCACGCTGATTGGGCGGAATAAAACGGGAAAAAAATTTAGCACATTCCGTTTTTCCCACTCCCGGTTCCCCGCAAAAAGCAAAATTCATTTTTGCTTTCACACAATTAATCAAAAGGCTTAAGATTTCTATGGTACAATATTGGCTGTCTAACATACTTTCTACTGTATGCCGGACTTTCGGCAGGGATTTGCGAATACAGATACTGCGTCCTGACACAGCCGCAGATTCATGAATTATACTGATCCGAAGCTCATTCGTCTCTGCCTCCAGGACATTATTGGCACGATTAAATGGCTTATTAACACGATTGGCGATCCGATGGGTAAACCGCTCCACAAACTCTTCTGTGATGGAAACCTGCGCTTTAAATCTTCCACGTCTTAAGTCCGCAATCCACAGGGTTTTTCCATTATAATCAATATCAGTGACATTTTTATCCTGAATATAGGAATAAAAAGGACCAAACTCTTCCTCTGTTAATTCCCAGTCATATTTCATTTATAACCTCCATTCCATATGCTTCCCCGACGCACAGGGGACAGCCCAGGCCTTCAGGCTGTCCTGCCTGTCTGCCGTCAGGGCAGTTTTACTTCTTTAAATAAACCTTGAATCAGGTCTGCAAACGCCTTATGAACAGGACCATTACTGGCAAGCAGCAGTCCTATTATGGCAAGCAGAGCGACAATCGCCACAGCCGTGATGATAATGCCGCTGTACTCTTCAAAAATAACTTTCATGCCTGTTCCTCCTTTCTGCGGAATGGCATCGTACCCTTCTGCGTATTTTACTTACATTCATGCATTGGTAATCGGCAAACGTTGCTGCCAATTGATTAAGAATCCCACGCAAATCCACGTCTGGAAACTGCTGGAGAAATCCTTATGCAGAATTATAAAAGATATGTTCTGCCGGCACAGAGACTGCCGGCGGCTGGAAAATATTACGGAAAGAAATTCCGTATAGGTATTGTAAACCCAGATTTTTCAAAAATCAATTATGCAATTCTCACAAATTTTTTAACGCAAAAAAGCCCTGCAAAAAGCAAATCCGCTTCCCACAAGGCTTCTTGATGTCAAAAGCATATTCGGCACCGTAATAAATTCTATAGATTTTCCACCTTCTCCACTGCACCGCTTACATATGGATTTTCAATCTTATAAAACGCGCCTTCATCTGCCATCCTGGCAAACTGAGGATCCAAAGGCATCCTTCCCAGAACAGGAATCCCCATTTTTCCAGCCGCTTCATCAATCTGGCTGTCACCAAAAAGGCTGATTTCTTTTCCACAGTCCGGACATTTAAGGAAACTGTAATTTTCCACCAGCCCTAATACCGGGATATTCATCATATTTGCCATATTGACCGCTTTTTTTACAATGAGCTGCACCAACTCCTGAGGAGAGGTCACAATAACAATTCCGTCCACAGGCAGAGACTGGAATACCGTAAGCGGAACATCACCGGTTCCCGGAGGCATATCCACAAACAGATAATCCAGGTCGCCCCAATAGACGTCATGCCAAAACTGTTTTACGGTAGAAGCGATCACCGGTCCTCTCCATACAACCGGAGCCTCCTCATCTTCCATCAGAAGATTCAGGGACATGATCTTCACACCGTCTTCTCCCACAATGGGAAATAAGCCCATATCACTTCCCTCGGCCGGTCCATGTACGCCATACATTTTGGGTATGGAAGGTCCTGTAATATCGGCGTCCAATATCCCTACCTCATATCCCTTTTTGCGCATCGCGCCGGCAAGAGACGCAGTGACAAAGGATTTGCCCACACCGCCCTTTCCGCTGACTATGCCGATTACTTTTTTTACACTGGAAAAAGGATTACACGCTTCCAACAGGCTCCCTGGATTTCCCTGGCTGGGACATCCCTCGCAGCTCTCTCTTCCGCAACTTGACGCATTGCTGCATGTTTTATTTTCTGCCATAAAATTTCCCTCCTGTTCTCCTCTTTGCGGAAAAGCGCAAAATAAGCCAATACCGCAAGAGCAAGATACCACTGTACAAACTGTTCCCAGTCTATACAGTGGTTCATTTTAATTACTCCGGCATCCAAATGCCGGAGTAATATCTTACTATTCTGTTATTGCAATTCTACTGTGCTTCCGTTACCGCTTCAATATCAAACATCTTTTGTTCAAGATTGAACACATCATCTTCATTCGGCGTGTAAACCTTGTCTTTCAGCTCCACACGTACCGTTGCAGACTGCTCATCCTCATACTCTACATTTCCCAAAGACTCCTGAATGGCATCCTTCAGCATACTAAAAGACTGCTCCAGCGCCTCTTCTTCAGAAGGCCCTTCTTCTCCATTGCCTACCTTCTCAGTCATTTCCTGCACATAAGCATCACTGGCCGCTTCATACTTCTCCATAGCTGCTGAAAATACTTTCATTTTCTGGTACTTAACTTCTACTTCGTAGGAACCGTCATCTTTCTTGGTTGCTTCTCCAACCGTGTACTTTACACTTTTGTAAATGTCTCTTACAACCGTCTCATATTCCTGCTGCAGTTCGTCAGAAATCTGTGTTCCGGAGGTCAGACTCTTCAATGCATTCTCAATGCCTAACTCATACAGTTCGCTTGCTTCTTCTTTAGTTCCTATCTTCTGCTCTACAAACGCTGCGGAATCATTCTTGTAGGAATTGTCAAGAAGTGCTTTTATGTAGCCGCTGGCATCAAAACTTCCGCATCCGCCCAATACAGTTGCCATTAACATTGCTACCAATAATATGGCAGCTTTTTTCATTTTTTTCATTTTCATATACCTTACTCCTTCGTAGTTTTTTACATTACTGTTATTATATAACGTTCCTCTGCGCTCGTCAATATTTTTTTAAAAAATGTAATAAATATGTAATTATTCTGTTACGCGGGAGTTTGACACATCAATAATCAAAAAATCACCTCAAAGCCTTATTCTTGGCTTATTTTTTTGTCAAATTTTTCT
>QXWW01000032.1 GCA_009911185.1 Lachnospiraceae bacterium | reverse complement strand
TGTTCAGCTATATCCTTCCCACTGCCGGGTGGATTCGGGACTTTCACCCGTTAGAACGTGCGCCCGCCGGGCGCACAACAAAATACCCCGTAACAAGTTACGAGGTATTTATAAAGCATATTATCAGATATAACTGCTGTAATTGCTTCCATAACTATAGTTAGAACTATAAGAACCACTTCTGCCGTAAGTGTTTGCCTTACTTACTTCATTATGCGCCTGATAGTCTATCATAGAAGCTTTCGCAGAAACAGAGTATCCATAAGAACCAGATCCGCTGAATAACCTCTTTACTTTCTCCATATCTGCTTTCATAAAAGTATCCTTATCAATACTTAATGTATCGTCCGTATTGATTCTGATTCCAATCTCGTCCAACGCTTTCTCTTTGCTGTCTGTCAGATCGACCATCTGATCTACATTCCTCTGAATAGATTTTGTATTAGTGTCCTCCGTATTATCTATTACACGGTTGTAATCCTTAACAAAATCATTCACCTTATCGTAGATCGCTTCTCTGTCATAATCGTTCTTAACGGTTCCATCCTGCTGTTTTACTTCCACCTTGTTAAATACGCTCTTGCTTCCCTTCGCCAGCAATGAATCTGCCGATTCCTTCAAGGCCTCTGCACTATTCTCAATCCGCGTCAGCTTCTTGGTAGCGTCCTTGGATACAGAAGTTGAGGTCTTAGCATTATTCTTCTCCGCTAACTTGGAAACTCTCGAACTGGAAGCGCTGTCCGAACCGTAATAGGTCTTCAACAGCTTAAAATAGCTGCCGCTACGGATACTTGCGTAATCTGCCAGAAAATTCGTTCCGCTAACAGAACCTCCCTTAGAATTCGAATTCAAACTGGAAAATAATGTACTCACCGTACTTGCATCATTTACTCCAAAAAATGACATAACATCCACTCCTTTGATTATTGGCGACTTCCCTGTCTTAGTGAACAGATCTTAAGCTTCTTTACGCGACACCAGTCCTTTTCTCCCTTTGCTTCGCCGCAAACTGAAAGCGCACGCTGTTATGTTGTCGTTTTGCTCCTCCTGTCTGAATTTACATCCGGATAGAAGTGCAAAGCATGTTTGAAAATTCCCAGCCGATCATAAAAACTTAATTTCTGCTGTGCTGAAATAACAATTACCTGTTTCATATTATATCGGTACTTTACAGTCCCGCCTTTATATCATTTTACCATATTTTCCAATTAATTGAAACAGGCGCAGACAGTTTAAACATTTTCAATCTGCCAGTCAATAGGCTCCGCGCCATGCTCTTTCAAAAAATCATTTGCCTTGCTGAAATGCTTACAGCCAAAAAAACCACGATACGCTGACAACGGACTCGGATGGGGCGCTTTTAAAATTAAGTGTTTCGGATTATTCAGCATAGAAATCTTACTCTGCGCCGGTTTTCCCCACAGCATATAGACAATTGGACGATCCTGCGCATTAACAGCATGGATAATAGCGTCTGTAAACTGCTCCCAGCCCTGTCCCTGGTGGGAAAACGCCTGATGCGCCCGAACTGTAAGCACCGTATTCAACATCAAAACCCCCTGTTTGGCCCACTTCACCAGATAACCATTGTTGGGAATACTGCAGCCCAGGTCGTCCTGAAGCTCCTTGTATATATTCACCAAAGAAGGCGGAATATCCACTTCCGGCCTGACGGAAAAGCACAAACCATGCGCCTGCCCTTCATTGTGATAAGGATCCTGTCCTAAAATTAGCGCTTTCACCTGACTTAAAGGAGTTAAATGCATGGCGTTAAAAATATCATCCGCCGGAGGATAAATAACTCTCGTACTATACTCCTCTTTTACAAATTTGTACAGGCTGGCATAATACGGTTTCTTAAACTCTTCACCAACTGCCTTGGCCCAATCATTCTGTAACATTCCCACAGGAGACACCCCTTTCTTATCTTCGGTAATTACATTTCATCGTCAATAATTCCGCATAAATCAATTTTATTGCGGCAGCCGCTCATTTCTTATATTCTTACGGAAACGCCTCTTTGCGCCAGATACCGCTTTAATTCCAAAATCTCCAATTCTTTGTAATGGAATAAAGAAGCTGCAAGCGCCGCCTCTGCGCTGCCTGCCGTCAGTGCTTCATAAAAATGCTCCTTCGTCCCGGCGCCTCCCGAGGCAATCACGGGTATGGACACATGATCTGCAATCACTCTCGTAAGCTCCAGATCATAGCCGCTCTTCGTCCCGTCGCAGTCCATACTGGTAAGCAGAATCTCACCCGCGCCCAGCCGGTTCGCCTGCATGGCCCATGCAACCGCGTCCAGTCCGGTATCAATTCTGCCGCCGTTTTTGTATACGTTCCAACCGCTGCCATCTTCTCTGCGTCTGGCGTCAATCGCCACTACCACGCACTGGCTGCCAAATTTATCTGCCGCATCGCTGATCAGTTCTGGCGTATTGATCGCCGAGGAATTAATAGAAATTTTATCCGCCCCTTCCCGCAACAAAACCTTAAAATCTTCCACCGTGCGGATTCCTCCGCCCACCGTAAAGGGAATAAACACGGTCTCTGCTACCCGGCGCACCATATCCACCACGGTGCTCCTGGCATCGGAGGAGGCCGTAATATCCAGAAATACTACCTCGTCCGCGCCTGCCTTATCATAGGCTGACGCTACCGCCACCGGGTCTCCTGCGTCCTTAAGATTGACAAAATTAACTCCTTTTACCACACGTCCGTTATGTACGTCCAGACAGGGAATAATTCTCTTTGTAAACATTAGTTGTACCTCCCTGCCTTTGCAAAATTCTGCAGTATCTGCAGGCCCACGCCGCTGCTTTTCTCCGGATGGAACTGGCATGCAAATACATTCCCCGCCTCCACTGACGCATGAATCCTGACGCCATAATCTGCAACAGCTTTCACACTGTCTTCATCTTTGGCTTTCAAATAATAGGAATGCACAAAATACACAAAGGCCCCCTGAGAAATACCCTCAAACAGTCTGCCATGATTCTGCAGGAAGAGAGAGTTCCAACCGACATGTGGAATCTTCAGGCCCTCTTTCTTGGGAATCTTTACAATTTCACCCTTCAGGACTCCCAGACCTTCCACCCCGCTGCTTTCCTGGCTTCCCTCAAACAAAAGCTGCAGTCCCAGACAGATGCCCAAAAAAGGCTTTCCCTGTTCCACCGCCTCATGAATTACCGGAACCAGGTCATACTGCTTCAACTGTTCCATTGCCCTGCCAAAAGCGCCTACTCCCGGAAGAATCACCTTTTCTGCAGCCAGAATTTCACTTGATTTTCTGGTAATCACACTTTCTTCGCCCAAACAGCTCAATGCTTTTTCCACGCTCTTCAAATTACCCGCATCATAATCTATGATTGCTATCATGCCACCGCTCCCGCCTGTCTTTATTCCAGTCCAAGTTCCTCTATAACTTTATACAATTCCAAAGTATATTCTTCTTTCTCCCGAATCTTATACAGTTCTCTCGCCTGATCTAAGGTCATTTTATATTTTTTCTTCAACGCCTTTTCTATTTTCGCCAACATATTGTCATATTCAACCGCCGCTCCTGACGACGCCGCTTCATAAGCATTCTTGTCGTATCTTCCAACTCCAAGAATCAGCGCGTTCAAAGCTTCCTGGTGCATCTTCTGTTTCCGGTACACCTGGTAACTGTACAAAGGCTGCTGCAAATACGCGGTGAGCCTTGCCTTATTGTACAATTCCTCATCCGCTTTACGCACCTTCGTGCCCTGGTCGAAACATGCGTAAGCTTCCACATATTCACCCTGTTCATAATATTCTTTTGCCTGGGCAATACTGAGACTGTAGCCAGTCTGACTAGTAAGCAGATTAATCAATAACACCAGTGAAAGGCCCAGCATAATAATCAGGAAGACTGGCCCCTTTGGTAACGGCTTGGTCTTCTCAATCACCATCGTCTCTTTCTTTTCCTGTTTCTTCTTCGCCTTTTCCTGCTTACGTGCTTCCTTCTGCGCCTTCTTTTCTGCGTTTTCCTGCTTCTTTTGTTCTTTCTTCTCCTGCTGCTCCTGTTTCTTGCGCTCTTTGGCCTCCGCAGCTTCCGCAGCTTTCTTACTTTCTTCTTCCTTAACCTTTTTCGTCTCTTCCTCGGAAAGTTCTATCAATTCCTCTCCGTCAAATAACAGCTTGGAAAGTCTCTGGAAAAAGCCCTGCTTTTCCCCTTTTTCCTGTTCTTTTGCCGAAGCTTTTTTATTTTTCTTCTTATCCTTTTTCTTTTTCGCAGCTTCTTCCTTTTGCGAATCGTCCTCTTCTTCCAAATCAAGCCCCAGATTCTCCAGCTGCCTTGCCAGGCTTTCTGCTGCTGATTCTCCAGCTGCCGGCTGCGACGTATCTGAAGGTTCCAAATCATCCAAAGAATCCTGAAAGCTCGCCTCTCCTTCGTCCCCTGTCAAAGGGTCATCTCCCAATAGAGAAAACTCTGATTGTGAATCGCCAGTCTGCGGACCATCGTCCTCTCCTATACCTGAAAGCATATCTAAAAGTTCCTGATTCGCCTCACCCGACGTATAGTCCGTCTCCTGCCCCTGCTCCTCCTGGTCCATGGTATTCACCATAATCCCGGCATCATCGTCCTTATATCCATTGCCAATTTCGTCCAGTCCTTCGTCTTTTTCCGTATAATTCTGCAAAGACTCTTCAATGGACAGATCCGTTCCGTCGTCAAGACTGCCATAATCTTCAAGACCGCCGTACTCCTCCATATCCTCAAGGATACCGTTTTTAACATTGCTCACAATCTGATCAACATCATCCGCATCGAAATCCTGTTCCTCTTTCGACGTGTCATTCCACTGAGCTCTGCTCTTTTCAAATTCCTTAAGAAAATCATCCTCTGCCTCCTGGGAAACCGTACCGCCAAGACTGCTGAAAAAATCTTCTTCCGTCTCGTTATTGTCAGACTCTTCATCCATTCCCCGTAACAATCTGTCCAGGTAATCTTCTCTCTCGTTCAAGATTCCACCTCCGGTGCATTTTCTCATACTGTACTTCTATCATAACACACTAAACCTGATTACACAATTTTTTATTTTAATTTTTAAAGCTGTGTACCGGAGCCGGGATTCTTCCCTTACGATTGATAAATGCCTCGCATCCATACGAATTGACCTGCATAACCGGCGCATGTCCCAGCAATCCTCCGAACTCTACCGTCTCTCCAATACCTTTACCAATAACCGGAATCAAACGGACCGCCGTTGTCTTCTGATTTATCATGCCAATTGCCATTTCATCTGCAATGATACCGGAAACCGTAGAGGCCGGCACCTCTCCCGGAATCGCTATCATATCAAGGCCCACGGAGCACACGCACGTCATCGCTTCCAGCTTTTCCAAAGTCAATGCCCCTGCCTCCACGGCGTCTATCATGCCCTGGTCCTCACTGACCGGGATAAAGGCGCCGCTTAATCCTCCCACATAGGAAGACGCCATAATCCCGCCTTTTTTCACCTGATCGTTCAAAAGCGCCAGCGCTGCGGTGGTTCCGGGGGCCCCCGCATATTCCAGACCGATTTCCTCCAAAATCTCCGCCACAGAATCCCCTACTGCCGGGGTGGGCGCCAGGGATAAATCGATTATGCCAAAAGGAATCCCCATTCTCCTGCTCGCTTCCTGAGCCACAAGCTGACCCACGCGCGTAATCTTAAACGCCGTCTTTTTAATCGTCTCGCAGAGCACCTCAAAGCTCTTGCCTCTTACCTGTTCCAGTGCCTTTTTCACTACGCCCGGCCCCGACACGCCCACATTGATAATGGCATCTGCCTCGGTCACTCCGTGGAAAGCTCCCGCCATAAAGGGATTATCATCCGGCGCGTTGCAGAAAACGACCAGTTTGGCGCATCCCAGGGAATCATTGTCCTTGGTAAGTTTTGCCGTCTGCAGTATAATTTCACCCATCAGTTTTACAGCGTCCATATCAATGCCCGTCTTGGTAGAACCCACATTCACAGAACTGCAGACGCGTTCCGTCTCTGCAAGCGCCTGCGGAATGGAACGAATCAGGTGTTCGTCTCCCGCTGTCATGCCTTTCGACACCAGGGCAGAGTAGCCGCCGATAAAATTAACTCCCACCGACTTTGCCGCCCGGTCCAACGTCTTTGCAATCGTCACAAAGTCTTCCGGCGACTTACAGGCCGACTGCCCAACCAGTGCGGCGGGCGTCACTGAAATCCGTTTATTAACAATCGGAATACAGTAATTCCGCTCAATTTCCTCTCCGGTTTCCACAAGCTTCCTTGCCACGGTGGTAATCTTTTGGTAAATTTTATCGTTTAACTTCTGCAAATCTGCATCCATACAGTCCAGCAGGCTAATACCCAGCGTGATGGTGCGCACATCCAGATTTTCCTGCTCAATCATCTTATTTGTCTCATTTACTTCCCAGATATTTATCATGGCCTCTCCTTAAATCCTGTGCATTTTCTGAAATATTTCTTCCCGCTGGCACTTGATATTCACGCCGATTTCTTCTCCCAGGGCCTCTAAATCTCGGGCGCACTGGTCAAATGGTTTATCTGCATTTTTCATATCGGCAATCATCATCATATTGAAAAATTCCTGTACAATTGTCTGGCTGATATCCAGCACATTGATGCCGTGTTCCGAAAGATACGTGCAAACCCTGGCAATAATCCCTACGGTATCTTTTCCCACAACGGTAATAATTGTTCTGTCCATATTTTTTTCCATCCTGTTCCTCCAGTCTGCGATTCCCAAATTAAATAACTTCCTTCGCCGTTCGTGTAATAGCTGCATTATGTAACTTCAATCAGATTTCAAAAATCTCGGATATCCTGTCACGCCCTGCCACATGAATCGGAAAATCTCCAGCATGATAGGGGTTTTCTGCCAGGTCGATTTCCAGGCGTACTGTCTCATATGCCAACTGCTCATAATTATTTTCTTTGCTCAAGTGTCCAAGAACTACTGTTTTCATATGGTCATGGAGAATCCGGCTTAAAAGCTGCCCCGAAAGTTCATTGGAAAGGTGTCCTTTGTCCCCTAATATCCGCTGTTTCAGATAATATGGATAACTTCCCACCTGCAGCATATGCACATCATGGTTTGCTTCCAAAAAAATCAGATCCAGATTCTGCAGTTTCGCTATGATGTCAGCGTCGAATCTGCCTAAATCTGTCATTACAGCCATGGATTTTCTTCCCTGGCGCAGCAAATATGCGGTTGGCTGCGCCGCATCATGTGAAATGGAAATCGGACTTATGCTAATATCGCCAATGATAAAGTCCTCCCCGGGCTGAATTTCCCGAAACAGCTCCCGGGGAATCTCGCCCACGCTTTTACTTCTTAAAACTGCCTCTCTGGTCCCTTTCGTGGCATAAATCGGAATCCCGTACCTTCTTGCCACCACTCCAAGACCGCTGATATGGTCAGAATGCTCGTGTGTAATTAAAATCCCGTCTACCTCCCTGGTAGTGTGACCAATTTCCTGAAGCCCTTCCTCTATTCTCTTGCCGCTGATTCCAGTATCAATCATAAGGCTGGTGCTGTCAGAGCCTGCAAAAATACAATTTCCGCTGCTTCCGCTTGCAATGCTGCATAATCTCATGCCCTGTTATTCCTCCCAGTACACTTCTATCTTGTCACCTTCCGCAAGTTCTGCCATATAAGAAGGAAATTCCCCGTTTAATCTGGTTACTACAGCTCTTCCGTTTCCTGCATGTAAATCAAAGTTAATATACTCAAATACATCCACAAACACGTAGGAATTTTTCCCTTTTAAAGTTACCGGAGAATCGTTTACAATCACTGTAAGTTCTGTCTGTTCCGCTTCTTTGGCCTCTGCTTTTTCTTCTTCCGGTTCCGCCCTATCCAATTCCTTCTCTTCCTTCTCCTCCTTTTCTTTTTCTTCCCGGATTTGCTTTTTCTCTATTATTTTCTGGATTCTTTGTTCCCTCAGCTCTTCTTTGCTAAGGTGCCGCCTTCCCACATCAGACGGATGGGTACGATACGCAAGCACTTTCCACTCAATAGAAAAATTTTCGTACACCAGTGTATCCAGCTCTGCCGGCTTATTGTTTACCAGAATATCGGCGTCCATGTCAATCTCCACATCCATAAATTCTATAATCTGGGCCACCGTATAATAATTTATCATCTCAATCTCATCATTTTCCTGGATCTCATAATAAGGCGGCTCCATAACGCCGTTGACCTCGGCAAACCTCGGACAGGAGATCTTCTTGCCATTAACCTCAAAATCCAGCATAGAACGGCCATATTCCTCCAAATCCTCCAGACGGCAGTATGCCGGTTCTCCCTGAGTAGACGGTTCGATTACAATATCGCTGTTTACCTCCAGCGGCGCGTTGATATTTGTCAGCCGCCCATTGACCCTGACAATTGCGGAATCACCGGTTTCTCCTCTGGCAATGCGCTTTTTGCCATTGACCGTAAAATTAATCTCCTGCCCCCGTCTCGGGAACAACTGTTCATTGGGGAATCCTGCCTGCAATGCCGCATCCACGATGGTCAGATTATCATTGTCATATAATTTGATCCGCTCTCCGTTAAACCGCACAAAAATAAAATTATTTCTCTGGTCATAATAATTAAGGCAGATTCCCACAGGCGTTACAATCAGCGGATCTTTCCTGATATCCGGCTGCAGGAAATGAATCTCTTGCAGCACTTCCTCTCCGCGAAGCGCCACGCGCTCCTGCGGCAGTTCCAGTTCTTCGGATAAATGTTCAATAAACCCGTGAATTTTTCCGCCTCCGCCTACGACAAAGGCCGCGCTTACCGTCTTATCCCCGTTTAATTCTTTAATTTTGGCCGCGATACTTTCTACCAGTTCATCCACCAGCGGTTTAATCAGCCCCCACACTTCTTCCGCTGTTATGATATGCTTTATCATCATAATATCCTGGTACTCAATCTCCTCATCCGTGCCGGAGCTTAGTTTAATATGCTCCGCCGTCTTAAAATCCACGAGATAATGCTGTACCAGCATCTCGGTAATCTCATCCCCGGCGCTGGGAATCATACCGTAGGCAATGATACTGCCGTCTCTGGTCACTGAAATATCACTGGTTCCCGCCCCCACATCCACCAGTGCAATGTTAAGCATACGGAATGTCTCCGGAATTGCAACATTGATAGCGGCAATAGGCTCCAAAGTCATATTTGCCACCCGAAGCCCGGCAAGTCCTACCGCAGAGTACAAGCCGTCAACCACATCCTCCGGCAGGAACGTCACAATAATCTCTTCGCTCACCGTCTCCGCCTTATGTCCTTCCAGATTAGAAAAAGCGTCTCCGTTCAGATAATATTTGACGGCAGAATAGCCTACGCAGTAAAATTTGAACTTGGTATCGTTGTTTTCATTCAAAATTTCCTGCGCTTTCTCTACGCCCAGCAGGTTCAAGGTATGAACGTCTTCCCCTGTAACCACCGTTTCTTCTGGAAACGTATATTCTACCGTTGTGGTTACTGTTTTTAGTACTCGTCCCGCCGCTGCGATACATACATCATTCAACGTCAGGTGAAGCTGCTGCTCCAGTTCTTTTTTTACCGCGTTGATGGTTCGCCCCACCCTGCCGATGTCGTGAATCTGGCCATCCAGCATGGAACGCGTCTCATGTTCTTTTACGTACTGTGCAACCACAATAAATTCTTCGGATTCTTTTTCTTTATATCCTACCGTTCCCACTACGTTCCTGGTTCCAATATCAAGGCCAAAAACCAGCGGCATGCCGTCTAATTGCTGTTCCATCCGTATCATTTCTCCCTTATCTTTAATTTCCTGCGCTACCTGGTAATATGTCTCTTCTCTGGTCCCATTGTTATCAATCACTACCCGGCAAAATCTGCGGTATTCCTTTTCCGGAAGCTGGCTGGCAAAAATCCGGTTTACCTTGTCTCTGGAATAGCCTCTGGACTGTATCAGCCTTTGCCTGCGGATATCCTCCTCCGCATGGATATACCAGAGTTCGTCACAAATTTCTTCATAATGTTCTTCGATAAGCAGCGCCGCTTCAATAATGACAAAATCCATGACGCCAATTTTTTCCTGCTCGGTAATCTGGGCAAGGATATAATTTTTCACAGCCGGATGCACCACCTCATTCACACGCTGGCGCAGCTCGTCGGAGCGAAACAGTTCCTCTGCTAACGCCGCACGGTTAATGGTTCCATCCTCATTGTAAACTTCAGCTGGAAGAAATTTCTGAAGCCTGAGATAACAATCTGTCTCCGGCTCCATCAACATCTGGGCAATTTTGTCCGCTTCCAGATTCTTTACCTTATAATTTTGTTCCAAATAATCTAAAACGACGGTCTTCCCTGCTCCGGCTCCGCCAGTAATTCCAATTATCTGCATAATTCCCTCCATCCTTTTCTCTTAATGTGCTTCGTACCAGTCTTTTCCCTGTTTCATATCGATTTCCAGCTTTATCGAAAGTTCTGCTGCGGACTCCATATCCTTCTTTAAAATTGCTTTTACCTGCTCTATTTCATCTTCCCAGGCTTCTATCAGGAGTTCGTCATGTACCTGGAGAATTAATTTTGAGCGCAGGTTCTGTTCCTTTAAAGACCGGCTGACCCGGATCATGGCAATCTTGATAATATCAGCCGCAGTCCCCTGTATTGGAGAATTCATCGCTACACGCTCTCCAAACGAACGCTGTGCGTAATTGCTGGAAGCTAATTCCGGAACGGGTCTTCTCCTGCCATACATGGTTGCAACATAGCCCTGTTCCCTGGCCTGTTTCACCTGCCGGTCCAAAAATTGTTTCACGCCCGGATACGTCTCAAAATAGGACTGAATATACGCCGCCGCTTCCTTTGTGGTAATACTTAAGTCCTGGCTGAGGCCAAACGAACTGATTCCGTATACAATTCCAAAATTAACGGCCTTGGCATTCCTTCTCTGCAGCGCTGTCACTTCCTCAAACGGCACATGGAATACCTGTGAAGCCGTCATCCTGTGGATATCCTGCGCCTGCTGATAGGCATGAATCAGGTTTTCATCTCCGGACATATGGGCCAGTACCCGCAGCTCAATCTGTGAATAATCCGCATCAATCAATACGCAGCCTTCTCTGGGAATGAATACCTTGCGTATCAGTCTGCCTAATTCCATGCGGATTGGTATATTCTGCAGGTTTGGCTCCGTACTGCTGATGCGCCCGGTCGCCGTAATTGTCTGGTGAAAACTGGAACGGATTCTGCCGTCTGCCTGAATGTAATTTGCAAGCCCTTCTGCATAGGTGGATTTTAATTTCGTAAGCTGGCGGTATTCTAAAATTTTAGATACCAGAGGATATTCCCCCGCCAGTTTCTCTAATACGTCTGCAGCAGTGGAATACCCGGTCTTTGTCTTCTTTCCGTAAGGCATTTTAAGCTTATCAAAGAGAATGGTCCCTAACTGTTTGGGAGAATTGATATTGAATACCTCCCCGGCGTCCTCACAGATTTCTTGTTCCAGCTGCCCAATCTTGCCGGAAAGTTCTTCTCCATATGCTTTTAACTGTGAAGCGTTCACCATTACCCCCTCCCGCTCCATATCATAAAGGGTATAGACCAGCGGCAGCTCAATTTCACGATAAAGCTTCCACATTCCCATCTCGTTCAGCTTCCTCTTCAATACCCTGGCTCCTTTAAATGCCGTATAGGCCATCCAACAGGCGTACTGGGACGCCTCGTTCCTCTTTTCATGTATTGCCTGCGACATAGACAATTTTCCCAGCAAATCCTGCCGTGCAGGAACCAGCAAATCCAAATGCTCTTTGGCCACATCATCATAGGCATAATCATTTTTTAAAGGATTCAGCAAGTACGCTTCAATCAGTACATCGTCTACATGATTTCTGTCGTCCTCTGAAATAGAAAAATATCCAAGCTGGGATTTCAGATCAAAAGTCGCCGCCGTCTTCACCTGTCTGACCAGTTTTTCTGCCTCTTCTGCCAGATACTCTCCTGTAAGTTCGCCTCCTGCCATCAGAAAACAGATTTTTTGCTCACCGTACGCCAGGGCAAGTCCCAATATCTGCGCTTCCTTTCCGCAGCGGTCTTTCTTTGCATTCTGTTTGGAGTCCACTCCAAACACATTTTCCAGGGTCAACTGTCCTTCCGCCTCTGCCGGTTCCAAACGCGGATCTGCAAAAAGGCAAAAACCTGCGCTATCTGTCTTCCACGCCTCCGCAATCACCTTCTCCGCCTGCGCCTTCTTGGTAATCGTCTGAAAATACTGCTCCACAGGATTCTCCGGCGCTTCCACAGAAAAACGGTTTAACATATGCTTAAATTCCAGTTTTTTCATCCACACATACGCCTCAGGGGTAAACAGATTGCCCAGTTTTGCCTGATTCACATCATAATCAAGGGGAACATTTACGTCAATCGTCGCCAGAACCTTGCTCAGCTTTGCCGTGTCGTAATGCTCGCGCAGGTTATTCTGTGCGCGGGGAGGTTTCACCTGTTCAATATGTTCATAGGCATTTTCAATAGTTCCATATGTCACAATCAGATTTGTGGCCGTCTTCTCTCCGATTCCCGGTACTCCCGGAATATTATCTGCAGTATCCCCCATCAATGCTTTCACATCAATAAATTCTTCCGGCGTCACCCGGTATTTTTCCTTCACATCTTCTGCATAATAATCTTCAATTTCCGTACCGGTACGCTTCGTCTTGGGAATCCTGATCCTGATTTTATCACTGGCAAGCTGCAGCAGATCTCTGTCTCCGGAAACCAGTGAAACCTGAAGCCCTTCCCGCTCGCTTCTCCTGGCAATGGTCCCCAGAATATCGTCCGCCTCATAACCTTCTTTTTCCACAATGACGACGCCCATTGCCTTCAGCACTTCTTTCATTACCGGAACCTGCTGTATTAATTCCTCCGCCATCGGCTTTCGTGTACCCTTGTATGCTTCATACATTTTATGGCGAAACGTAGGGGCATGCACATCAAATGCCACCGTCAGATAGTCCGGCTTTTCCTCCTCCAGAATCCGAAACAGGATATTTAAAAATCCATACACGGCGTTGGTATGAAGCCCCTCGGCGTTGGTGAGGTCTGGAATCCCAAAAAAAGCGCGGTTCAAAATACTGTGTCCATCAATCAAAACTATTTTTTTACTCATAAAATGCTGTGACCTCTGTCCTACTTTCTTTCTGCTTTTCGTTGTACCTTAACCATATCGTTTCTATTTTACACCAAATGGAAACGTTTTAAAAGTTCTATTTTTCCCCTGCCCTGTATTTTTCTAATACAAGACCTCAGAACGTATGCGAAGCCGCATTCCGTCAGACATTGCCCCACATGTGCCAGAAGGCCGCGGCATTTGTTATATTTTTCACACTTTATTACATCTATGCATCTGTTTCATATCTCTCTCGTATATACTTTCAGCCATTCTTTTACCTGCGGTTCCAAATAGGGGGAAATTTTCTCATAGACCATTTTATGATAGTCGTTGAGCAATCCACGTTCTGTCTGCGTCATCTGCTCAGGAACAACGGCGTCCAAATCAATCGGCGCATACGTAATGGTTTCAAATTCCATAAACTGTCCATACGCATTCTTCTCAGCCTTTTTGCATAGAAGCTCATTCTCGGTGCGAATGCCAAATCTTCCTTCCAGATACACACCCGGTTCGTCCGTTGTCACCATACCTTCTTCCAGGATACAGTCGCCACTGTTTTCTGAGGCGGTGCGCCAGCGAAAATTATTCGGCCCTTCATGGACATTCAAAAGATATCCGATTCCATGTCCGGTTCCGCACTTATAATCCAACCCCAGATTCCACAAAGGCCCTCTTGCCAGAATATCAAGATTGCTTCCCCGGCATCCGTAAAGAAATTTCGCCGCCGCCAGATTGAGATTGGCACGGCAGACTGTCGTAAAGTACAGCTTTTCCTCTTTGGACAATGCGCCTAAGGCAATCGTTCTGGTAATATCCGTGCTCCCTTCCAGATAATGCCCTCCGGAGTCCACCAGCAGAAAACCCTGCGGCTTAAGCCTGGCGTCCGTCTCTTCCGTCGCCGTATAATGCATCATTGCCGCATTCGCCCCGTACGCGCTGATGGTATCAAAACTTAAATCTACAAAGTTTTCCTGTGCCCGCCTGCATGTTTCCAGATAATCTGACGCCGAACGTTCCGTAAGCATTTCCCGTCCAATATTGGTTTTCAGCCAGTACATAAACTTTGTAAAAGCTACGCCGTCTTTCACATGGGCCATACGGATATTGGAAAGCTCCGTCTGATTTTTTACCGCTTTCATCTGCTCTGTGGGATTCTTATCGGAAAGTACTGACACGCCCGCCCGCAAACTGCTGACAATTCTGTAATTAACAGCTCCTTTGTCAAGAAGTACCCTTGTCTCTTCCGCAATATGCTCTGCATAGTCATAGATATCCCAATAGGGCTTTAACGAAATATCATGCTCTCTGCAGTATGCTTGTACTTCTTCCCCAAGAACTTCCTCATTGACGAACCAATAACTTTCCTCCATCGTCACAGACGCAAAAGACATCGCTACCGGCACATGGGCAATATCTCCGCCCCGGATATTAAACAGCCAGGCAATATCATACAATGAAGTAAGGATGTGCACATCCGCCTGTTTTTCCCGCATCTTCTTCCGCACTCTATTTAACTTACTTTCCACACTTTCGCCTGCATATTTTTCTTCGAGGACAAATACAGGCTTCTGCTGCAGCCGCGGACGGTTTTTCCAGATAATTCCTGCCAAATCCTCGGTAGCGGCAAGCCTGCACTGCTTCTCAGAAGCAAGCTTCGCATACGCTTCTCCGGCTCCGGCACTCACTACCCGACCGTCAAAACCAAGGCATCCGCCTGCGGGAAGTTTTCGTTCCACATATTCTTCGACAGAAGGAACCCCTTCCTCTCCCATTTTATAAAGCGTCACATGGCCTGCCTGCAACTGGCGTTCTGCCTGAATGAAATATCTTCCATCCGTCCACAAACCCGCCTCTGTCAAAGTTATCACTGCAGTTCCTGCCGAACCGCTAAAACCTGTGAGATATTCTCTTGCCTTGAAATAATCTCCCACATACTCAGATCCATGAAAATCTGAAGCGGGCACGAGATATACGTCAATCCCCCGCATACGCATTTCTGCACGAAGCGCTTCCAATCTATCTACCGTCACTGATTTTGCTCCTTTAATCTTTCTTTACAGCAATCACTTCAATTTCCACAAGTCCCCCTTTGGGCAGCTTTGCTGCCTGTACGCAGGAACGGGCTGGGGTTTCTCCACGAAAATATTGTGCATAGATTTCATTTACTTTGGTAAAATCATTGATATCGTTCAAAAATACGTTAGTCTTTACCGCATGGTCAAGATCGCTGCCCGCTGCTTCCAGCACAACGGCAAGATTCTTCAGACTCTGATGCGTCTGCGCCTCTACGCCTTCCGGCAATAGGCCGCTCTCTGGAATCAAGCCCAACTGCCCTGATGTAAAAATCAGTCCACCCGCTTCCACTGCATGTACATAAGGTCCCACTGCCGCCGGCGCTTTTTCTGCATTGATTGCTTTTTTCATCATTATCATTTCCTCTTTTCTTCGTTATTATTTATTAAGATTCCGGCGGCAGGAAGCGTTCTTCCTCAATTTTTGATACACTGTCAGATTCCTTTTTGACAGAATATTAATTTGCACAAAATCCGTACTATTGGCGGTAACAAAATATCCATATGAAAGAAGGAACTGCCAAACGCCGCCGGCGCCTTAATTTTTTCAACTTTTCCACGGCAAATTCTATCATATTTTGCAATATTCTTCAATATTTTTTGAAAAACCCTTGCATTCCTGTTTCGGATATGCTAGAATAAGCTCGTTCGGGTAACAAAGAACTTGCCGGCGTGTCGGAATGGCAGACGAGGCAGACTCAAAATCTGTTGTGGGCAACCACGTATGGGTTCAAGTCCCATTGCCGGCAGTAAGAAGTAGCTGAGACTTTTATAATGGAAGCCTCAGCTTTTTTATTTATCGGAGTTACTTTGCTAAGGCAGAGTATATGCTTTTCTAAAAAGAAAAAACTTCAGAAATTCGTCTTTGCCATTTTCCACTTCTCCGGCTCTGCTTCCCACAATCTATTCAGCCAGTCAATCCCCTGCCTTATTCCCTCTTCTGAAAATTCTCTCTCAATCCGCTGTTTTTTCTCTTCCGAAGTGGCGTCGCAGCTGTAAGGCGCCTCCCATGCCGTTATCTCAAGCATCTGCTGATCCTCTCCCGCTTTCTCTGACGGCCGCTTTATCACTGCAAACCGGAAGCGCAGCCCCTCATAGCTTCCGGTAAACGTTGCCTTTTGCAGATAAGGAATGGATAAAATATCTTTGCGTTCAATCATCACATATCCTCTTATTATCGAAACTTCATATCTTTCAGAATATCAAAACAGTCAAATGTTGCAAAATAATCCTCCGGCGTTTCTGCGCGGCGAATTAATTGGGTACTTCCGTCTTCTTTGAGCAATACCTCGGCCGATTTTAATTTTCCATTATAATTGTACCCCATAGAGAAGCCATGTGCTCCCGTGTCATGAATAACCAGAAGATCTCCCTTGTCAATTCTTGGCAGCATCCGGTCGACGGCAAATTTATCATTATTTTCACAGAGGGAACCTGTAATATCATACTTATGGTCGCAGACAAGCTCCTCCTTTCCCATAACCGTAATATGATGGTAGGCGCTGTACATGGCGGGCCGCATTAGATTTACAGCGCAGGCGTCGCAGCCAATATACTCCTTATACGTATGCTTTTCATGGATAGCAGTCGTCACCAGACAGCCATACGGCCCCATCATAAAGCGTCCCAGTTCTGTATAAATTGCCACGTCTCCCATACCAGCCGGAACCAATATTTCTTCATAGACTTTTCGGACGCCTTCACCAATAGCTCGAATATCATTTGGCTCCTCCTCGGGACGGTAGGGGATTCCAATTCCACCGGACAAATTAATAAAACGGATATCTGCGCCCGTTTCTTCTTTTAACTTCACTGCCGTCTCAAATAAAGTTCTTGCCAGGATTGGATAATATTCATTCGTTACCGTATTGCTCGCCAGAAATGCATGAATGCCAAAATATTTGGCTCCTTTTTCTTTCAGTACTTTAAACCCTTCAAAAAGCTGCTCTTTGGTAAATCCATACTTTGCTTCGCTTGGATTGTCCATAATGCTGTTGCTGATTTTAAATACCCCGCCGGGATTATAGCGGCAGCTTATCGTTTCCGGGATATAACCAATCGTTTTTTCCAGAAAATCTATATGGGTAAAGTCGTCCAAATTGATGACCGCCCCCATTTTTTCAGCTAATTCAAATTCTTCTGCCGGCGTGGCATTAGAAGAAAACATGATATCCTTCCCCTGGAAATGCAAAGCATCCGCAAGCATCAGTTCTGTCAGGGAAGAACAGTCGCATCCGCATCCGTACTCCTTTAAGATATTAATGAGAAACGGATTGGGAGTTGCTTTTACGGCAAAATATTCTTTAAATCCTTTATTCCAGGAAAATGCTTCTTTCAACGCCTGAGCATTGGCGCGGATCCCTTTTTCGTCGTAGAGGTGAAACGGGGTGGGATATTTTTTTACGATTTCTTTCAGTTGTTCCTTGGTCACAAACGGTTCTTTCTTCATGATGTTGCTTACTCCTTTGTTCTGCAGATTTTTATATCTTTACGGCTTTCATGCCTGTTTTCCGGCATTTACAAGCGCTGTGCATACATCGCAGTTAGTATGCTCTTTTTCCAGTTCCAGCAGACGGATTTCATTTTTCATGGAATTTTTAAATACCTGGACAAAATTTACCTGTCCAGTGTACAGGCAGGTGCTGTCTCTTCCCTTCCCCAACTCTCCGGTAAGTACATATTTGGAATCTGTTATAATACCAATCTGATTCTTCTTATCGGATGTCGCGTAGACTTTGATTCCTTTCATCTTCTGCGGAGAAACCTCCTCGTTTTCCTCTTTTGAGAAGGAAGTCAAAACTACCACCTTAATTTTTCTTGCCGCTAATTCCCTCAGTTCCTTTTGAAACTGCAAAAGCAGAAAAAAAGACATGGAAAGATAAACCCTTTGCTCTGCTTTCAGCAGCATGTTGCGTATTTTATCGGCAATGTTCTCATCGGAAACAATCGTGATATAGCCCTCGGCTTCCTTTCGCTCCTTAGGCATATGCTCTATGAGAAAATCCTGTTTTCTGGCAAGACTTGCAATCTTATTCTGACAAAATTCTCTCACTTCCATCGCCGTATACTTACGGGAGGTTCCTTCACTGACATATGCTGCTCCCTTCTCTGCCAGCGCTTCGAGCGCTTTGTATACATTTGAACGGGAAATGCCTGTACATTTTGACAATTCGTATCCATTACTGGTTCCTGCGCGGAACAGTTCCAGATAAATTAACGCCTCCTGTCCTGTCAGGCCAAATGCTGTCAAATCTTCCACAAGCTTTTTTTCTTCCATCGGCTGAGCCTCCATTAGTATTCCTTTTCAGGAATACTATAATATTTTCTGTAAAAAATGTCAAGTCAATTTTTAACGATATGATACCTCCCGTGCGAGTACGCATATTCTTTTCTTCTTATTAGAAAGGACATTTTCACATTTTAACGTGACAAGTCCTTTGCTAATAGAACAAAAAAGAGCCGTTACAAAATTAGCTACAGAAACAACATACAGCTTATTCTCCGTTTCCGGAAAACCATATCTTGTTACTGGCTGCTATTTTGCAACAGCTCCTCCACTTTGTTTTTATGTAATATTAGTCATTCTTACAATTTGAACTTCTTCGTTTCCTGATTCTGCCGCACGCTCAATTCTACCAGCGACTTGGTATCCTTACTGCACTCTTCAATCCCCTCTGCCACCATCTGCATGCTGGCGCTGGTCTCCTCTGTAGAAGCTGCGTTTTCCTCAACGATACTTGCCAGATTATTTACAGAATCTGCCACCAACTGCTTCAGGGAATCCAATACGCTGGTCTGACTGCCGATTTCCTTCGTCACACTCTCGACCATTTTAATTTCATCATACAAATGCTTGAACGCCTGCCTGGTCTCTTCCAGTCTGGTCTGCTGTTCCTGTACATTCTTGGATACCACCTGCATATTATCAACAGAAACCGCCACATTCCCGGTAAGTTCTTTCACAATACCCTCAATTTCCTGTGCACTGTCTGCCGACTCTTCCGCCAGGTTCCGTATTTCTTCTGCTACCACGGCAAATCCTTTTCCTGCCTCCCCGGCACGCGCTGCCTCAATACTTGCATTCAATGACAGTAAATTCGTCTGTTCTGCCAGTTCTTTAATAATCTCCACCGCCTTATTGATGCTTGCCGCCGACTCATTATTCTTGTTCGTCTGCTCATACACTACACCAATGGCCTTGATGGTGATATCTGTAATCTTATACAGCAGTTCTATACTCTCGGATGCCCCGGATGAATACTGCATCATACTGGATACAGACTCCTCCAGTTTATCCACTCCCTGTTTCTCTACCTCAATAACGCCTCCGAGTTCCAAAATTTTATTGTTTACCGTCTCTGTTTCCGCAGCCTGGCTTGTGGCGCCCAAAGCAAGCTCTTCAATTGCAGTGTTCACATTCTCTATACTGCTGCTGATACTGTTAAACTTCTCGCTAAACTTCTCGCTGCTGCTCTTCATATGGCTTCCAGCTTCACTTACATTTCCAATCATGCCTGCCAGCGAGTTTTTCACATCCTCCAGAGAACGCGCAATCTTCCCGATCTCGTCTGCACGTCCTGTCAGGCGCTTGTCAATTTCAAATGACAAATCTCCTTCGGCTGTTTTGTGCAGATGCCCTTCAATCCTCTGTATTCCTCTTGTCAGCCGTTTACCAAAAAACAAAGATACCAGAAATGCCGTTAATAATATCAGTGCGACCGTCACGCCGAACATTACTATCATCTTTTTAAATTCCTGATTAATCCGCTGCCTGGTAACTTCGATTTCCGCATTCATATCATCCACATAATTCCCAGTTGCAATCACCCAGCCCCAGGGTTCAAATTCCTGTCCGTAAGCGATTTTGGGTGCAACAGTCACCCCGTCCGCCTTCGTGAACGAAAATTCATGGAAACCATCCCCGCCTTTTGCAGCGTCTATAATTCCCTGCGTAATTTTCACTCCATTGGGATCCGTCATATCAATACGATTGGTTCCTTCCTGTTCTGCAAGAATCGGATGCATAATCAAAATGCCGTCTTCTCCATCAATCCAGATATAACCGGAAGCATCATCCCGGTAACGTATGTTGCGAATCGCTTCCTTCGACAGGTTTTTGGCTTCTTCCTCGGTTAAATCTCCCTGAGAAAACCTGTCGTAATATCCCTGCACCAGGGCAACCGCTCCCTGAATCTGGGATTTTATCTCCGTCCGGTAATCCTGATCTTTCGTTTCCTGATACTGACTGGCGGATTCTTCCATAGACTGACGCAGGAAAATAATCCCCAGCCCGCCTAAGGAAATGGCCGTTACTGCAATCAAAGCAAACACTACCAGTACCACCATAGTTGCCAGGCTTTTTACTCCTTTTCCTCTTGCTTCTCTCGTATCCTCATCTTTTTTCATCTTAAAAATCTCCCGGTTTTCATATTTTATAGTATAATTATCCTATATTATACCAACTTTGTCAATATATTTATGCATTATTGACAATGCAGAACAACTTTTCCCTCTTTTAAGGTCGCCGGAACATTAATCACCCGCTGGTTAGCGCTTCCCCGCCAAAATAGCTGCACATCCTTCTGTTCTGCGATAAACGCCCCATCTACCAAAACATCTACATATTTCATCATATTCAAACCACAAACCGCCTCCCATACAAATCCGGTATACAACCATATTGTCTTTTCTGGAAACGCCGATTTCACCTCCTTCACTAATTTTCCTATATCGGCACGATTTCCATAATACAGCGGGTCGCCTCCGCTTAAAGTAATACCGGAAATATAATCTCTGGAAAGCGCCTCAAATACTTCTTGTTTCGCCTTTTCATCAAACACCAGTCCCCCATTGGGGTCCCAGGTAACAGGATTTTGGCATTCTTTACAACAATGAGAACAACCGGACACCCATAAGACTACTCGAAGCCCGTCACCGTTAAGCATATCATCCTTTGTAATATCGTGGTATCTCATTTTAAAACTCCTTACATACTTTTTCGTTCCGCAATTTCCGCCATTTTCGCGTCATTGAGCCGAGTGTCTCCCTTTATCCTTGAATAGGAGAGATAACCGTTCATCCGGTCAATTTTCGTCAAATTCCTGCTGCCGCATTTCGGACACTGATCCATCTCCAGTTCCTGGTGCCCGCAATCATCGCAATAAGCCAAAGACAGGTTTACTCCTTCATAGAAACCCATTTTCATGGCGCGCCGCACCAGGGTCTTGACTGCTTCTTTATTGTAATCAATTGGATACTTCACATACTGAATCTTACCGCCGTTACTCAATTCCCAGAAACGGTATTCCAAATCCTGTTTCTGAATTGGCGTAATGTCTTCCGACACATGGCAATGAAATCCATTGCTGACATATTCCCTGTCCGATACATTTTCCACAATCCCATACTTTTTCCGGAATTGTTTTACCTGCAGGCCACAGAGATTTTCTGCCGGAGTTGCATAAATGGCATAAAGATTTCCATCCTCTTTCTTATATTGATTAATTTTCTCATTGATATGCTCCAGTACTTCAAGTGCAAACTCTCCATCTTCCACCAGGGATTTGCCATTATACAAACGCTGCAGTTCGTTAAAAGCCGTAATTCCGAACGATGCTGTTGCTGTCTTAAGCAGCGGTTTTATCTTGTCATGAATCCCAAGATGCCCTCCATAAAATCCGCCTTCACAATATGCCAGCGGATTTGTGCTTGCGCGCATCTCCCCTAAATATGCATAGGTACGAATATGAAGCTGGCGGATTAATTCCAAATAATAATCAAGCACTTCATAGAAATCCCGGCTTTCCTGCCTGGATCTTGCCAAAATCATGGGCAGGTGCAGGCTGACCACGCCGATATTGAAACGTCCCACAAATACCGGAGAGTCATTTTCATCCGCCGGATTCATACCCCCTCTCTCATACCACGGAGACAAAAATGCGCGGCAGCCCATCGGGCTTATTATTTTTCCATACTGTTTATACATACTGGCGATATATCCTTTTCCTGTGAGGCTCAGCCAATCCGGATACATGGTCTTTCTGGAACATTCGATTCCCGCCTCAAATACATCCTCCAGTTCTCCTCCCGGCCCGTGAAGATTCTCGTCATATAAAAAGACCAGTTTGGGAAACAGAACCGGTTTCTTGCATTCTGCTTTTCCCTGTCCTTTTCTGCGAACATTCAGCATGGCAATAGACGCCATTTTTGCAAAGCGTCCGCTTCCTGTCCCAAAAGTCATAGTAATAAACGGATAATCTCCCCGGCTGGAAGAGACTGAATTAAATTTGTATTCCCAGCCCTGGACCCCCTGCTCCAAATCCCTGGCAATATCTTTCATCGTCTCTTCCTCAGCCCGCTCTTCGCCCAGGCCCAGTTCCTGATAACGTTTCTTATATTTCATGTAAGACTTCTGCGCATATGGTTCCAGAATCTTCTCTACGCTCGGTACTGTAAATCCTCCATATTGCTGACTGGCAGCGCTTAAAACAATATCCCCAATCACATCAAAAGCAACATCCAGTGTCTTTGGCTCATTGTACCACAGATTTCCCATTTCAAAACCGCCCCGCAACACATTTTCCACATCAAACAGACAGCAATTCATCGTATCGCGCCTTGCAGACATATCATGAACATAAAGATACCCGTCCCGGCATGCCTGAATTTCCTCTGTAGTCATAAAAAATTTCTGATACAGTTCCTTGTTAAGCTGGTTAAAAATCAGGCTTCGCTTCGTAGAGACCAATGCACTATCTGTGTTGGAGTTTTCCTTATCCCCGATATACATAATGGACTGACTCTTTTTATAAACCTCATCCAGCATTTGCACAAAATCCTGCTTGTAATTCCGATAATCACGATAGCTTTTCGCAACCGTCGGATTTACTTTTTCCAATGCTCCTTCCACAATATTATGCATTTGCGCAATTTTAATCTCCTTAATTCCCATGGATTCTACCTTATCTTCCACAAACTGGCAGATGACCTTTAAATCCTCCTCTGAAAACTTGATTAAAGCGCGGTAAGCAGACTTATTTACCGCAATCACCACTTTCTGCACATTAAATTCTTCCTTTGTCCCATCTTTTTTAACTACCTTAAAATCTTTCTCCATGCCTATTCCTCTCTTTCTGATTAACTTTCAACCACTGATATGTACAATGCCAGAAACTTTTAATTTGTAAATGCTTTGTTGTACAAATAACTCTATTTAGTTGTTTTTGTGCTTTTTTTTACATTTTAATACCATATATAGTGTTTGCCTTTTATCCTATCATGTTCTTTCCAGTTAGTCAATATAAAAATCTCCAACTGCTGAAATTGAAAACCACTAAATTATTTATAGACGGAAAGGTTAATTCGTACAGTGCAAATAAAGTTTCCTGTATACACGCGCAGAATTAGGGCAAATAATATGTTATTTATTTAATATTTTTTGCACTTCCATAGACTTTTCTTCATATATATGTTACAATTTTTTCATGTAAAGGAGGTGAGAACTATGACCACTACGGATAAATTTGATTTCATTCTTTTGGAATTAAAAGGCATCAAATCCGACGTAGGATACATTAAATCTGACATTGTAGGAATGAAGCACGAGATGAAAAACATGAAAAATGATATTTCTAACTTGAATGCTGAAATAACCGATATCAAGAATAACGTTTCTAATATGAACTCTGAAATAGCTGATATCAGGAATAATGTTTCTAATATGAACTCTGAAATAGCTGATATCAGGAATAACGTTTCTAATATGAACAATGAAATAACTGATATCAGGAATAACGTTTCTAATATGAACTCTGAAATAGCTGATATCAGGAATAACGTTTCTAATACGAATAATGAAATAACTGATATCAGGAATAACGTTTCTAATATGAACTCTGAAATAGCTGATATCAGGAATAACGTTTCTAATATGAACTTTGAGATAGCTGATATCAAAAATAATGTCTGGAATTTAAACGCTGAAATGACAGAAATGAAAAACAGTATTTCAAACACAAATACTGAGCTGTCAGATATGAAAACACACATTTCTAAAATGGATGCACGTCTGGACCATATCGAAAAAACTGTCCGCAATAACTATTCTTTGACAGAAGAATTTTTTGTCTCTCAAATGGAAACCAACACAGCATTCAAAGAAAACTTACGTATTATCAATGGCAGACTGGATATGTATGATACCCAAATAGCCAAGATGCCAAAACAGGCACAAAGCGTATAATTTCAATTTAATTATGCATCTCGCACAAAATCCTGACACAAGGGCTGCTGAAAAGCAGATATTTGGATACTGTACATAGCGTCCTCTACAAACTTCTCGCTATGCCATCTGGAAGAACAAATGTACAAATATCTTTTTTGCAGCAGCCCTTGTAAATTTTCACTTGTTCTGCTGTGACAATTCAATGATTGAAATGGTAACTTTTCCTTCCTTTAAAAGTTTGCAAATTGCTTTACACCAACTGTATCACGCTAATTACAGGAAATTTATACAAAATAAGGAACGCAACTGGCCGCGTTGACCGAATAAAACATACGTCACGCGCAAAATCGGAGTGCGGAAAGCGCACTCCGATGGCTGGATGGATTTTTCAAGACATTGTGCCGCAAACACCCTCTAAGCTGCCTCAAACTGAGAATTATACAGCTCTGCATAGAAGCCTTGCTTCGCCAGCAGTTCCTGATGATTTCCCTGTTCAATAATATCTCCGTCTTTCATAACCAGGATAACATCTGCATCTTTAATGGTAGAAAGCCGATGGGCAATCACAAAGCTTGTTCTGCCCTTCATCAGGTTATTCATAGCCTTTTGAATCCTTTCTTCGGTTCTGGTATCCACAGAAGAAGTCGCTTCGTCCAGAATCAGAATCGGATTATCTGCCAGAATTGCCCTTGCAATCGTCAGAAGCTGCTTCTGCCCTTGCGAAACATTACTGGCATCCTCATTCAGTTCCATTTGGTAACCCCCGGGAAGTGTAGAAATAAAACGATGCGCATGCGCCGCCTTTGCCGCCGCAATAACCTCGTCATCCGTAGCCTCCAGTCTGCCATAACGGATATTCTCCATAATCGTGCCTTTAAACAGCCAGGTATCCTGCAGAACCATGCCAAAATTCTCTCTCAGATCGCCGCGGTGAAATTCCCGCAGATCATGGCCATCCACCCGGATGCTTCCCTTACAAACATCATAAAAACGCATCAAAAGTTTGACCATAGTTGTCTTGCCTGCTCCGGTAGGTCCTACAATGGCAACCATCTGCCCTGGTTCCACCTGACAATTAAAATCATTGATAATTATCTTATCTTCGTCGTAGCCAAACTGCACATGCTCAAAGGTAACTCTGCCTTCCATTGTATTTGCTTTTACCGGATGCTGCGCGCAAATCTCTTCTTCCTCTTCTTCCAAAAATTCAAAAACACGCTCCGCTGCCGCCGCGGTGGCCTGCAGCATATTGGAAACCTGGGCTACCTGTGAAATAGGCTGGGTAAACTGCCGTACATATTGAATAAACGACTGAATCTCCCCTACTTCAATCCGCCCCCGCACGGCAAGCATGGCGCCTGCCACCGCCACCGCCACATAGCCGAGATTGCCCACAAAACCCATAATAGGCTGCATCATTCCGGATAAAAACTGTGATTTCCATGCAGACTGATAAAGAATATCATTCGTCTCATCAAATTCGCGCAGCATATCCTCCTCTTTATTAAACGCCTTTACAATATTGTGGCCGCTGTAAACCTCTTCTACCTGGCCATTAATCTTTCCCAGATATTTTTGCTGCGCAATAAAATATTTCTGAGAAAATTTCACCACGATACCAATCAAAACACCGGATACCGGCAGAATTACCAAGGCAATCAATGTCATTGCCGGACTGATACTAAGCATCATAACCAAAATACCAATCAAAGTTGCTATAGAAGTTATCAATTGCGTTACACTTTGATTTAAGCCCTGCCCGAGAGTATCCACATCATTGGTAATCCTGGATAACACCTCTCCCACTGTCCGTGACTCAAAATATTTCATGGGCATACGGTTAATCTTCTGTGAAATATCTTTCCGGAAACGAAAACATATCTTCTGAGTAATTCCCGTCATGATAAATCCCTGGACAAACGAACACAAGGCGCTGAACAGATAGATCGTTAGCAAAAACAGCAAAATCTCACCAATTCTGTTAAAATTGATTCCTCCGCTTCCAGTTACTTTTTCTACCAGCCCGTTAAATAATTCAGTCGTCGCATTGCCAAGTATTTTAGGCCCTACAATACCGAACACTGTAGACGCCACGGCAAATATAAGTACAAATAAAACGCCAATTTTATATCGTCCAATGTACTGCATAAGTTTTTTTACGGTTCCCCGGAAATTCTTGGCCTTTTCCCCCGGCGCTATACCGCCGGGTCCAGGCCCATGACCCATTCTCCTTGGCTGTCTCTGCTCGCTCATCAGTCCGCACCTCCTTTATTCTTAAGCTCCTGTTCTGAAAGCTGGGATCTTGCAATTTCCTGGTAAGTAGCGCAGTGTTCCATCAACTGCTCATGTGTTCCAATTCCTGCAATACTGCCGTCTTCCAGAACAATAATCTGATCCGCATGCAAAATGGTGCTGATTCTCTGCGCCACAATAATCACCGCCGCATCCCTGGTCTTCTTCTGCAGCGCCTTTCGCAGCACCACATCAGTCTTATAATCCAGCGCCGAAAAACTATCGTCAAAAAGAAATACTTTAGGATTTTTGGCTATCGCCCTGGCAATGGAAAGACGCTGCTTCTGTCCGCCGGATACGTTAGTCCCGCCCTGGGAAATTGAACTGTCATACTGCTCATCCTTTTCGGAAATAAATTCCTGTGCCTGGGCAATCTCTGCTGCTTCTTTCATTTGCTCTTCTGATACATTACCTGAAAAACAAATATTTGAAGCAATAGTTCCCGAAAACAAAACTCCTTTCTGGGGCACATAACCAATGAGAGCACGAAGTTTCTTCTGGCTCATATTTCTGATATCCACTCCATCCACAGTGATTCTTCCTGCCGTCACATCATAAAATCTCGGGATCAGGTGCAGTAGCGTAGATTTTCCACATCCCGTACTTCCTATAATAGCTGTCGTCTTTCCTGGCTTCGCCGTAAACGTAATATGGCTGACTGCATCTTCCTCCGCTCCCGGATAACAGAAAGAAACGTCTTCAAAAGACACCTCGCCGCTCCAGTCCTTTTTCCTCTCATCTTCCGGCTGCTCCGGATCCAGAATCGTCTCCCGGGCCTGAATCACTTCCTCAATACGGTTAGCCGCCACACCGGCGCGGGGCAGCATAACTGAAATCATAGTTATCATCAGAAACGCCATGACAATCTGCATCGTATAGGTAATAAATGCCATCATATCTCCCACCTGCAAATTGCCAAGATCCACTCCCTGCGCTCCAAACCAAACAATCAGCACTGTTATACAATTCATGATCAGCATCATTGCCGGCATCATCATAGACATGACGCGGCTGGTAAAAAGCTGTGTTCTCATCAGATCCCGGTTCGCGCCTTCAAAGCGTTTTTCTTCATACTTTTCCCTGGAAAAGGCACGTATGACAGACACACCCGTAAGAATTTCCCGTGAAACCAAATTCAGACGATCCACCAAAGCCTGCATTTTTTTGAATTTAGGCATGGTGACAGACATCAATATACTTACCAGTAATATGATACTTCCTACTGCAACGCCAATAATCCATCCCATTCCTGTTTTAGTCCCGGAAACCTTTATCACGCCGCCAATTCCAATAATAGGCGCATACATGATGATACGAAGCATCATTACCGCTACCATCTGTACCTGCTGAATATCATTGGTGCTTCTGGTAATCAGGGATGCCGTGGAAAACTGCTCTATCTCACTGTTAGAAAAACTT
Source organism: Lachnospiraceae bacterium (assembly GCA_009911185.1). Lineage (GTDB taxonomy): Bacteria > Bacillota > Clostridia > Lachnospirales > Lachnospiraceae > Petralouisia. Next base: position 23,269 of record QXWW01000032.1, on the reverse strand, counting down.
ACCACTTTCTTAAACACCCTGCTTCTGAGATCCATACCGAGCTTGGCAGAAACTCTGGAAGCGATCAAACCGGCTAAAACAGACGCCAGAGTCATAATTACCGTCATGGCAAGCATTTTGCCGCCAGTGCGCAGCATATATCTCTTCTGGTAATCCTCCATCTGGTACCCCAGCGCCTTGTACTCTTCCTGAACCATCAGTCTTGCCTTCTGGGAAATTATGGAAGCGCTCATATCCCCCATTTTCTCTTTTGCCTGTGCTTCCGCCTGTAAAATCTGCTCTGTGGTCATCTGTCCACTCTCCAGCAGTCCTCTTAATGTGTTAATGTCCATACCTGTTTCTTCTGTCATGGATGACATCACAACCATTGGCATACCCAGCATTTCTTCCAGGACTGTTATTTCTTCCGTATCCTGGGGCTTTAATTCATAATTTCCATCCGCATCTTTCTCATAAGAAGCCTTAAGTTTCTCTGCATCTTTTTCCGGCAGGAACAGGCAGAGATCCGCCATCGTCTCTTCCGACATTTTTTCCGGCACAGCATATTCAATGCCGCTTTGCTGGATACCAACGTCCACAATATCGGACATGTACTGGGGAAGCGATAAATCACAGTATGCCTGCACAATCAGTAACAACAGAATTGCAAATACTGCCGCTTTGTGCTCACCCAGGTATTTGAATATCTTTCCCATATTTTCCTCCATTCTGTACATTTTCCAGGTTTACATATTTCCCCTTTATGCTCCCTGCCATTTACGATTTTGCAATTCATACTATTCCTTTTCCCAGTTTTTGTCAATGTTCCAAATCTTAAACTTTATAAAAATTCTATAAACTCACCACATCTGTCTAAATAAACATCTTATTATATCGTCTTCCAAATAACTTGACGAAAAACGCTGAATAAACTTCTATATCCAAGGCAGATTTTCACGGCGTAACAGTGGCGGTCATCATAAGGAGAGGCCCGCTTGCGGAAATATGCCTTATGGTGTACGGCCAGAAAGTCCAACGAAGCATATGAAAATTCAGGCAAGTATTGGGACCGGATAAATGAAAAAACCATCATAAAAATTTAGAAATTCTGCTGCATCATCCACAATTTCATCATAAGTTTCTGAGGCAGAATTTTAGCGGCAAGATGCGCCGTCCTGACATACATTCCATAAACTGACATATCCCGATTCCTTTTTGCGTCCCGCAATGCTTTTGCCGCCACATTCCCCGGCCTGGACATTCCGCAAAAATTATTTACTGTTTTCTCGGCGCCAATAATGGCGCGCCGGTACAAGGCGGTGCGCATCCAGCCTGGACAGACTGCCGTCACGCTTATGCCTCTTTCTTTAAGCTCTACATTCAGTGCCCTGGAATAATTTCTCACAAACGCTTTTGTCGAACTATAGACATTTTGATAGGGTAAAGGCTGAAAAGATGCCTGAGAAGAAAGATTGAGAATATGACTTCCCTTTCCCATGTATGGAATGGACAACAGGCTCATTGCCGTGACTGCGCTGCAGTTAACGTCAATCATATTTACCGTTTGCTCTGCCGACAGTTCCTGATAAGAACAGAACTTTGCATAACCTGCACTGTTAATCAAATACTTGATACGCGGGTTTTTTCGTTTTATAATCTCTGCAAACTCTAAAATGGCGTCCAGTTCAGACAAATCCACTGAAAACGTTTTTACTTTTTCTCCATACCTCTTTTTCAGACGATCCAGTTTCTCTTTATTCCTGGCAATAGCCCATATTTCATGTATCTCCTTTTCTTTTAACAGCAGTTTTACAAATTCTCTGCCAATCCCGCTGCTTGCGCCCGTAATAATCGCTATCTTTTTCATGAATAATCTCCTTACGTTAAATCAAGCCATAATGTCTGCATGCAAGATATATGCCATCCTCCCATAGCGGGGCTGTCACATATTCCGCCGCCTCCCTTGCCTGCTGCATTCCATCGCCCATAGCAACTGAATGCGCCGTATACTCCAGCATATCCAGGTCATTGGTGCTGTCTCCAAAGGAATAGGTGTCTGCATGGGCAATCCCAAGCTGTCTGCAGATTTCCTGAATCCCCGTAGCTTTATGGAACCCTCTGGGCACAATCTCCATAAAATCTCCGCCCCGGTGGATCACTGTATATTTTGGCTCCAGCACACGCTCCAGTTCCTTCTGCCTCTTACTATCCTTCATATAATTTACGCAGAATTTACTGACCTCCAAGCTGTCCTCATTTCCTGTCACCCGAATCATTTTCTCCCCCATTTCCCTTTTCATCCGCTGTGGAAACGAGGAAGCCTCCGGAAAACGTTCTGCATCCAGATACAGAAAATACCTGCCCTCCAAAATATATGCGGCGTCTAAGCTCCTCAGAAAAAGATTCACACGCTGAATCTCTTCCAAAGGAATACGATGATAAAATTTCACTTCTCCCTGAAATTCTCCATAAGTGCCGCAGCCAGCTAGTATCCCATCAAACCCCAGCGGCATCAAATCCCTTTCCGGAATAAAAACCTTCGTCCTGCCGCTGCTGATAAACAGGTAATGCCCCCGGGTTTTCATTTTTTGGAACGCTTCGCGCGTGCTGTCCGGAATCTGCTGCTTCTCATCCCAAATAGTTCCATCAATATCAAAAAACACTGCTTTTCTCATATGCTTCCTCTCCATGTATCAAAATATTTGCTTATTTTATCATATTTTTCACTGAAAATACTATTTTTCAGATAGACAAAATTAAATTCTCTTTGTATTTGAAAATCATCTACTGGAATCTGATACAATACTTTCCTGCCAAGTTCCTGTTCTACCGCAGCTTCATACAAAAAACTGATACCGCAGTTTCCGGCCACCAGCCTGCGAATCGCCCCCATATTAGACACCTCGAAACGGTTTTTAAATTTATCAAGAGACTGATTGTGCGCCTGCAAAAATTGTTCCAAAATGCCTCTGGTCCCGGATCCTTTCTCTCTGACAATCAAACGGTTCTCAAATAATACTTCCATTGGGATGCCTCCCCTTTTACAATATTTCTCATAAAAATCCCCGCCGCAGATTCCAATAAAATTTTCCTTTGAAACCAGTCGGCACGAATAAGCGCTTTTATCAAACCTGCCCTCTACTACGGCAAACTCAATTTCCCCTGCCTCCAGCATCTTCAGAAGACTTTCTGTATTCTTTACCGTTACAGAGATATCCGTATCCGGATAATCCAAAAGGTACCTGCCCAGTACGGAAGGAATGACAAATTCTCCAACGGTCAAAGTTGCGCCCATAACCAGACTTTCCTTTTTATATAAACTGTTTTTCAGCGCTTCCCGGATATGCTGCTCGTCGGCGCACAAAGAAGCGGCAAATCGCCCTAAAAGTTCACCCTGTTTGGTTAAACATACTTTTTTGCCCCGCATTTCCACCAACGGCACCTGGTACATGTCTTCTAAATAACGAACATGCTGACTCACAGCAGGCTGAGTAATATGAAGATTTGCTGACGCCTTTGTATAATTCAACGTTCTGCATACCTCTAAAAATGTGTAAATCCGACTGTCAACCATAGGTATCCTCCTTCTTAGCGTTAGCTTATCCAAACATCCTCCGGTGCTCTCTTTTTCATTAAGCTTTTATTTATATTATAATACAAAATTATCATTATATAAATAATAATAATTTTATTTTATATGAAAAAACTGGTAAAATACACCTTAGAAATGGACAAGATTTATCTCTTGTGATAAATATCCGTTATAATGGACATGATAGAGATAAGATTGCCCAAATATCTTTTAACCAGTTTTCATTTTATAAGGAGGTTACCATGACAGACCACGCAGCAAAATTCCGCGGGGATTTAAAAGATTTTCATGAAATGACTGACAAATTTTACAAAAAAGAAATCAATGTAGCGCAATACAAAGGGTTTTCCGGCAAATTTGGCAGCTATGCACAAAGAGGCGGCAATGCGAACATGCTTCGCCTGCGCATGACGGGAGGCGAAATCAACAAGGACAAACTTAATTTTATTGCGGAAAGTATTGAAAAATACGATATTTCCCTGACACATATCACTACCTGCGAGACTCTGCAGCTTCACAACCTGTCCCCGGAACAGGTTTTTGAGCTGATTGAAGGAGCGTTTAAACACGACATCATTACCATAGGCGGGGGCGGGGATTTCCCCAGAAACGTTATGTGTCCGCCTCTTTCCGGGGTTCAGCAGGATGAATATTTTGACGTAATGCCCTATGCCAAAAAAGCCGCCGATTACTTGATGGGATTCATCGATACCGTAAAACTGCCCCGCAAATTAAAAGTCTGTTTCTCCAACAGCAAAGAAAACATTACCCACGCTACGTTCCGCGATCTGGGTTTTGCCGCCAAAGAAAACGGCCTGTTTGACGTATACAGCGCAGGCGGCCTGGGACGCAGCCCACGTATGGGCGCGCTGGTAGCTTCTGATGTAAAGCCCTCCCAAATCCTCTATTATATCAAGGCCATGGTGGAGACGTTTACTGCCTACGGCAATTATGAAAACCGCGGCCGGGCCCGTACACGCTTCATGCAGGAAACCCTGGGAACGGAAGGTTATATCGAAGCTTACCAGGAAAAACTCTCAAAAACGTTTGCTGAAGAAAATCTAGAACTCAACATAGAAATACCGGAAATTACAAAACAGGGAGACGGCAAAACTGTGGAAAATAAAAGAGCCATTCCCCAGAAACAGCCGGGACTCTATGCCGTGTCCTATCACCCCCTCGGCGGAAGTCCCCAGCCGGAATTTTTCCGGAAATTGTACGATACCATTCTTCCTATGGAAGACGTACTGGTTCGTCTCTCTCCGGATGAAGGCATGTATATCATTAATCTGACTTCTTCGGAAGCTGAAAAAGTTCTTGCCATTACCGCCGATGGCGCCAATAATACTTTTGAATCCTCGGTCGCATGTATCGGCGCTTCCATCTGCCAGGTGGGAGCAAGAGATTCTCAGAGTCTGCTTCATGCCTGTGTCGAAAGAGTCCGCAAGGAGAACTTCCCGGATGGAACACTTCCCAAAATTCACATATCGGGTTGCCCCTCTTCCTGCTCTGCGCATCAGATCGCACCTTTGGGATTCCGGGGCGGCGTCAAGCAGACCCCGGAAGGCCCAAAACCTGCCTTTGCCGTTTTTGAGCAGGGATGTGAGACGGAAGGAGAAGAAGCCTTCGGAGAAGATCTGGGCGTTATGCTGGAATCTGAAATCCCGGAATTTCTGGCAGAACTTGGAACAGAGATTGCGGCCCACCATCAGACCTACGAACAATTTACGGCAGAACATCACAATAAATTCATAGAAATTGTGCAAAAATATATTGCCTGACATTTCGCCCCAGACATAGTTTAAACTGAATACGCCGCGCACAGATCTTCTGCGTCATATTCCTTTCATGCCTGTACGCGCCCGTTTTATTTTCTTCTATAGGAAAGACACTTTTTCGAAAAGGTCTTTCCTATAGAGCTAAAAAAGAACACCCTACTGCAGCTCTTTCTTATGTTTGCACATCCTGCGAAATTCCTCTTTGACGGAATATGAACTTTCCAACAAAATCTGAGGCAGCAGCGCTCATAGAATACCCTCAGAAAGAACCTAATTTGCATGGGCTCCTTTTTTATTCTAAAATGCCTATAGATTTATCGTCTCTAAGAAGCTTGTTCCAGCTTTCTCAAATGATTGTCATAGAAAGCTTCACCATTTTCCGGCTTTCCATAATAGTACCCCTGGATATAGTCAGGCCCCAGCTTCTGAAGCCTTTGAAGTTCTTCCTCCGTTTCAATTCCTTCAAAACATATCTTCATACCAATACTGTGCGCCATAGTAACAATATGCCCAATCAAATTATAATCAAAATCATTGACTACCGCTTTGGCAGTAAAGCCCCGATCCAGTTTAAGCAGGTTTACCCGCAGATTCTGAAGATAGGCCAGGGAAGAATAACCCGTACCGAAATCATCCAACGCGATTTTAACCTGATTCTCATTAAGTACGTCCAAAAGACGCTGAACAGAATCATCATAGGAAATCATTCCGCTTTCTGTAAATTCAAACAGTACGGTACTCGGCTCAATTCCCAGCTCGCCGATGGAAGACATAATGCCGCTCACTACATCCGATTTGCAAATCTGAATAAAAGACAAATTGATATTAATCCGAAATTCTGGAATCAGCTTCTGCCAAACCATGCTTTGGCGCATTGCCGTCCGATACACCCACTCTCCCACGGGAATGATAAGACCGCTTTCCTCCAAAATAGGAATAAAAACGCCTGGGGAAAGCATACCATATTCCCGGGAAAAAAAACGAAGCAGCGCCTCCGCCCCTACTACTTGCTTTGTTTCTAAAGAGACGATCGGCTGGTAATATATTTCAAATCCCTGAAAATCATGGTTTACAGCATAACGAAGTTTTTCCTGTATCTTGATGCCCTTAACATAAGCCTCATAATCTTCTTCTGCAAAAACGTACGAACAATTCTTCCCATTTTTCTTCGCCATGCTCAGCGCAAACTCTGAATACCCATGCAGCCTCTCGAAATCTGTTTTTTCATAAGAAAATCCGACAACTCCTGCAGAAATCGTATAAAAATTCTGATATCCCTCCATTTTTCGCTGCTCTTCTATCAAGACGCGGATCGTATGATAATGTTCCCTTGCCCTCTGAACATCCGTTCCTTCCATAAGAAGCACAAATTCATCTCCATCCAGCTTATAACAGCGGTCTTTCTCCCCTCTCACCAATTCCATGCACCGGGCAATCGTCTTTAAGACGGTATCTCCGGTTTCCATACCATGCTGCTCATTGATTTCCTTAAAATTATCTACTCCGAGACGCAAAACAACCCCATTTTTGTATGTTTTGTCCTTTTTTAATTGCTCATAATCGAGCAGTAACTGCCGTTCCGCAAACAAACCTGTTACATTATCCGCTTTACGCTTACTCCCGATTTCACAAATCCTTCCGATCAAAATCTTCGTCTTCTGGCTCTGCGTGCTGTCCTGAATCACTACCCCCCTGCAGCTAATCCATACAATCCTACGTTCCCTGTCTACCCAGCGGTATTCCATATTGTGTTCCTGGCTCATCCCGTTCTTTAATTTTTCCAAATCTTCTGTCAATTCTGGCATATCTTCCGGATAAACTACGTTTTCCAATACAGTGCCGGCATTAAAAAAATGATTGCCGGGCAAATCAAATTTTTCTAAAATCTTTTCAGAAATAATATACTCATCCTTATCCAAATCAAACAAAAACATGTAATCATCTGTACATTTTGCAAACACTCCCATAATCACTTCAAATTCATCTTTGCCCACCAAATTGATGGATGTTGTCTTTCCCATAAATACTCTCCTGGTTCTTTTCAATCAAGATAACGGCTTACATTTTTACTATTTAATACCATTGTACCACTTTCTCATCTATTTTCAACATAACATACTTTTTTTCTTAATATAACATACATTATTTTCTCAATTTTCTTATATCTTCAACAGTTTTGACCAATGCTTATTCCTCTTCTAAAATCAAAAACCGTTATTCTGCCTTAAAAACTATTTTTAGACTATTTATGGCATTCCCCGTTGTGATGACTGCTATGGTCTGACCATTGGTCGGTTTCACATCCTTCCTCCAGCGTTTCTTTCTCTGTCTCCTGACAGCTTCCGCCATCCTTTTCATGTTCTTTGAGCATTCCGTGTATTTCTCCCATGCTCATATGCCTGCATTGTTCCACTGTCACTGTACTGTCATACTGAGATAACTGCAGATAAGCATAGTATTTTCCCACGGACAATCCATGGCCGTGCGCCTGGGCAGCCGTTTCCAGATCGGTTGCCAAACTGTGAGTACTTTGCCGGATATGTCCCCGACAGTGGGAAACTCCCGTCTCAATCTCATTTTCTCTGTCTCCGTCAGCCGCTACGGTAAAGACAATTTCCTCCTGATGCGCCAGATAACGTTCCATTACCTCACTCTCTACAACCGCATCAATCGCCTCTATATATTTCTTTCCTTTCAGAGACAATCCCTCCAACAGTTCCTCACCTTCCGCATTATATGCTTTTGCAGACACTACTCTGTCAAAACGGTTCAATGCAAGCTCGACAGAAGGATTCACATCAATACTTACATAAGATACTGGCGTCTGAATCCACCAAACACTTCCCATTCCCACTGTCAGCATCAGTATTGCGCAAATTACAGCAAACGCTTTTTGTATACTCGCATGATGAGAAATCTTGTCTTTTTCCCTTCTTTTTTGAGATAAAAGCCCTTTTGTGGTTTCTTTCAGACCGGAATCTGCCTTAATACTGTCAAATGCATCTTGTAATCTATTTTCCAATCCAATCACCTCCCAGCTTCTCCCTCAACATTTTCCGTCCCCTGGAAAGCAGGGAATAGACGGCATTTTCTTTTTTTCCAAGAATCCTTCCTATCTCAGCCGCCGTGTATCCCTCATAATAATGAAGATAAATGGCATCCTTATATTTTCCCGGAAGAGACAGCACCGCTTCTAACACTTCTCTGTTATCTTCTGTTATCTCCGCTTCCATTTCATGGAGCGCCTCCAGAGAGACGACATTTTTTCTGAAAAAGCTTTTGAGATAATCTTTACAGGCATTGATTGCCACCCGAAGCAGCCATGCCTTTTCATGTTCACTGTCCCCAAATGCCTCCTCAGACAGCATATATTTTAAGAAAACATTCTGAAACACATCCTCTGTATCCGTACGGTTTTTCAGATGATAGAAACAGACGCGCTGTATCATATCTGCATATTCCTCTATTGCCCGGTTTACTTCTGTTTCACTGCGCATTTACGCGCCACCTCCTCCTGGCCATATTATACACCAGAATCTGACATATGTCATTCGAGAAAAAACTTGCTTTGCAGAACTTACCGCCTGCAATGAACGCCAGACAACCGCCAGCTGTCTAATTTGCCTAACTGAAAGGAAACGAGCAGCGCTTTCGCGTAACAAGGTCTTTCCTATAAGACGAAAAAGCAGCGGCCTTTGCCGCTGCCTGCACAAAATTCTACAAAAGTTAATGATGTCTTCCACCATGATGCCCACTCTCTGAATGGTGTCTTCCATATCCGGTTCCCTGTGCTGGTGCAGAAACCGTACTGCTGCTTTCACTGTAATTATAGGAATGATGATTTCCAAGGTCACAGATTCCGTCATGGTTCTCATCTACAAATGGACACAAATCCGTATGGTTTTCATCCACATAAGGACACGTATCGGTATGGTGGCCATCCACATAATCACATCCATATCCCTGACCCACCGCCTCTGTGCTCTGCTGAACCACAGCAGGCTCTGCATACATCTGATCTGTCTCTGTATAATCCTGCATTGCTGCGGACGGCGAACCTCCTCCTGCTGCATTCCCACTTGGGACAGAAAAACTATTTGCCGGGAGCGCAATAGCTCCCATAGCAATTGTCAATCCTCCGATCATTCCAAACATGATTGATTTTGTCATTTTATTTATTTCCTCCTTGCGAATTGCCATTATCATCTGTTTCACTTATAATACGATTAGAAATGGGAAATCCTTGCAGAATTTTCCACAATTTTTAATAAATTGTTTGATACAAGAAACACTGGAAACCAGATCCTGCCATTCGTAAATGAGCATGTCACATTCTGCTTATATTCTCTTTATCCGAAATCTCTTTTAAACTTCTGAACGCAGTCTGCCATCACCTAAAGCTTCTCTCTTTATTAACCGCCAATACATTTTGAGCGTTGGATTTACAACGAAATTTTATCTTTAAGCAACGTACCAAATATGAACACGAAATACTATATAAAACACAAAAACGGCTTATGAAATAATTTATCAGTTTAAAATAATGTCAAAAATAAAAGTTTCGGGTCATAAAAAGCGGACAAATCCGCATCAACTCCTTAAATCCCTCATTCATGAGGGACTTGGACGATTTGCTGTACCGAGTGCAGTCGCTTTGCGACATATTTCCTTTTACACAAGTGCGCATAAATCTTTTATCTTATAGGAAAATACTTTTACACATTAACGTTACAAGATGTTTCCTATAAGATAAAAAACACAACTGATAAATAACATATCAGTTGTGAACTTTCATAATATCCAGATATTTAATTCCCACTGCTCAAAACACATATATCCTAATGTCTAATACTCGCTCAATTCGAAATCCTGGTCTGACAAAACTGTGAATAGCGGAAGAGGGATTTGAACCCCCGACACCACGGGTATGAACCGTGTGCTCTCGCCAACTGAGCTATTCCGCCATATTCAAAATAATTTTGTAAAAAATGGGACCTACAGGGCTCGAACCTGTGACCCTCTGCTTGTAAGGCAGATGCTCTCCCAGCTGAGCTAAGATCCCACGTTAGAGTTGGCAGCTTTCAAAAACCTCTCTTGTCGACTGCTTGTCCATTATACTACTATTTTATATCAAAAGTCAATACCTTTTTGAAAATTTTTCTAATTTCTTTTTGAAGGATATTAATCATCGTCATCTGCCGGGATCTGCGGCAGATGACAATGATATTACATCTATCCGAGACTTTGCTTAATAATAATATGTTCGCATGATATAGCTAAAACGTTTATACCACGCTTTATCACTGCTATAGGTTTTCCCTTTCACTTTCTTATTTGCTACCACTTTATAATAATATGTAACTCCGGTTCGCAGTGTAGAACCGCCGCATTTTTTAATGACTAAGCTGGTTCCTTTCGTGGTCCCTGCTTTCTTCCAGCCTCCATTAGAACTGGTAGAAATATAAACAGTATAATTATTTGCACCTGTCATTTTACTCCAGGAAACTTTTACTCCTGCTGCCAAGTCACTGTTATTGACGGGCGCATTCTTAATATTATTGGGGCATTTTGCAAAATAATAAATATTTGACGCAGGACCTGTTTTCTTGCTCTTTCCAACCTGTGTATATCCCTTTACCTTAATTCTCATAAACTGAGTATTCTTTAATTTGCTGCTATTTACTTCCATAAATCCGCGAGAAGCTTCAAACTGCTTTGCCGTAATGGTTTTCTTAAGAATTTTTTTGCCATTATTGGAAGATATTTCAATTTCATACCCGTCTGCTGCTTTGCTGGCATTCCAGGAAAATACAACAATTCCTGCCTGGGGATTCGTATCGCTGCCGCTTTCCACCATCTTAACCTTCGTAATTTTTTTGGGAAGGGTTGACATATACATCCCTGTTGGTTTCTCTACGCTTGCAACGTAACCAGTATCGCAAGTTCTCATAGCGTACACATATACTTCATATTTCACGTCAGCAGCTCCAGATATTGCACAGGCTGTCTTATCTGTTGTGATATATTTCAGCTTATCCTGCGTGCCTGCCTTTCTATAGCCAACATCATATAAGTTCGCGCCTTCCGCCTGATTCCAGGATAAGGAAACTTTTTTATTCTCTGCCTTCGTCTGTTTCAGCCCCTGCACTACGGAAGACGGTGTCGTCACTACCTGGATTGCCTGGGAAGATTGTCCCAGCGTTCCGTCTGCCGCCACTGCAGTAACTCTCGCATAATAGGTCTTTCCGGACGTAAGTCCAGTAATCGTACCTATATTCTGTGTGATATTATCCTTTTTACCATACGAAGTCCCCATAAAAGTGAGATCTTCACACCATTCTATGGAATAGCTTGCAACATCCGGAACACCGTTCCAGCTTAATCCTACGCCATATGTAGCATCAGCTTCCTGTTTTACTCCAGTCACCTGTCCTGGTGCCGCTTCTACTTTTATTCCTACACCGAGAAATAGTACGCACATCAGGGCGAGCATCCACAATTTTGAAAATTTAACTGCGCCGTTTACTAAACTTTTCATACACTCTCTCCTTTTCTTCTATTTTTTATATTTGTGTACAAATTAAATTTTATCACTTAGGTTTTTGCTTGTCAATAAACAGCACATAAAACTTGTTTTTTTACCTCATAACATTTACAATAATAATATCTGCCCAAAATTGCAGAACAATTTACCATTAAGGAGGTTTTTATGCATACACAAAATTCGTTTCGGCTTGTAGCCCTGGATCTGGACGGCACGCTCTTCAATTCCCAGAGCCAGGTTTCCAATGAAAATAAATCTGCCATCAAAGATGCCATTGACAAGGGCACAACGTTTGTTATTTCTACGGGAAGACCTTACAGCGGCCTTCCTCTGGAGCTTATGGAAGAACTCGGTATCCGCTATGCAATCACTACCAACGGGGCCGCCGTATACAAAGTGCCGGAAAAAGAATGCCTCTTCGAAACCTGCATACCCGCCAGCCTCGCATCCGACATATTAGAAGAACTCCTGCAGCTGAATATACACATTAATTTATTTCTCCACGGGGACGCTTACGCGCCCGCTAAATGCCGCCAGGCGCTTCTCAAAATCCGCTCTCTGCCAGATTCTATCAAAGAATATATGCTCACTACGCGAACATCTATAAAAGACATGCCCGCTTTCCTGCGGGAACAGGAAGCGGGCGTTCAAAAAATGACGCTGAATTTCCCGGAAGGAGAAGATAACTCTTTTCCAGACCGCGGCAAGGCAATGGAAATTCTCGACAAGTACCCGCAAGTCTCCTACCTCTGTGGCGGCTATCATAACCTGGAATTTACCATGACTGGCATTTCAAAGGGAAAAGGGCTTGCTCTTCTCTGTCAATATCTGGACATTCCCATAGATCATACGCTCGCTTGCGGAGACAGTGAAAACGACCTTGACATTATGAAAACGGCCGGACTGGGCGTTGCTATGGCAAATGCCCCCAGAGAAATTCAGGCATTAGCAGATGATATCACACTCAGCAATGACGAACACGGCGTTGCCGCCATGATTCGAAAGTGGCTGTAACTCTCCCTTTTCTTCTATAGGAAAGACATTGTCACATGAAAGTGCGAAAGTGTCTTTCCCTTTCCTATAGAAGAAAAAATAAAATACACACGCGCACAAGAGGTAATGATTGTTTCGCAATGGCGCTCGGCGCGTCCAATGTGCAATCCCACTTCGTTCTACCGGATGCGCGAAACGAAAACACGGGACAACACGCCATTACACATACAAAAACTGCAGCGCCTGTGATTTTGTCACTGACACTGCAGTTTTCGGACAAACCCTAATTCATATGCTCAAACATTTCATAATAATGTATAAAAGCTCTCCGGCAGATTACCGTTTCCGCATTCTACTGCTCATCGTCTTTCAACTCTGCTTTATTTGAAGTAAGCTACTCCGCTCTCAAAGAGCTTCATATCCTGTTCGCCGTAGATATTGACAGCGACGCCATCTCCCCGGCGTTCGGAATGCGCCATCTTGCCCAGCACTCTGCCGTCCGGGCTGGTGATGCCTTCCACCGCCATGTAAGAGCCGTTAATATTCCACGTCTCATCCATGGTAGGCTGTCCCTGTTCGTCAACGTACTGCGTTGCCACCTGGCCGTTTGCAAATAATTCATCCAGCCATACCTTCGGCGCCACAAAGCGTCCTTCCCCGTGGGAAGCCGGATTGCAGTATACCTTTCCCAATTCCGCCTGTGCAAGCCAGGGAGACTTGTCTGTTACCACCTTGGTATATACCATCTTGGAAATATGACGTCCAAGAGTGTTATACGTCAACGTTGGAGAATCTGCATTCTGCTGGCGGATTTCACCGTAAGGCACCAGCCCCATTTTAATCAATGCCTGGAAACCATTGCAGATACCCAGCATCAGACCATCGCGCTCCTTCAATAATTTATTTACCGACTCTGCCATCTTCTCATTACGGAAAGCCGTAGCAAAAAATTTCGCGCTTCCCTCCGGCTCGTCTCCTGCCGAAAAACCGCCCGGGAACACGATAATCTGAGACTGTTCAATGGCTTTTACAAATATTTCCACGGAATCCCGGATATCCTCCGCGCTTAAATTCTTAAATACTTTGACTACGGGATGCGCCCCTGCCCGTTCAAACGCTCTTGCGCTGTCATACTCACAGTTCGTTCCCGGAAATACCGGAATAAATACTGTCGGCTTTGCCACCTTATGTCTGCACACATAGACATTGGATGTATGGTAAACCTCTGTCTGCACCGGTTCTTTTCCTTCTACTGCAATGGTAGGAAACACTTTTTCCAGCGGCTGGGTCCATGCGGCTATCGCTTCCTCCATGGCAATTTCCATATCTTTGTATATAAATTTCTGCAAGTCGTTGACTTCACCAAACACTCTACAATATTTCTCATTGCCGCATCCCTTATTTTCTCCTGTTTCCTCTTTGGCAAATTCTTCCATGGCTTTTGCAATGGTTTCCTCTGCCAGAGACACCATAGCTGCCGGAACCTCCGCGATCAATTTACCAAAGTGCGCTGCAAACAGGCAATCCTGGCATACATCGTTCTCAATGGTAACGCCCAGTTTATTTCCAAACGCCATCTTGCTGACGGCTGCTGCAATTCCCTTGCCGTCCAGCGCATAAGCGGAAACAATGGCCTTCTTCTGAATTAATGTATGAATCGCATCGTATAATTTCATGACCTGGGAGTAGACCGGAAGATCATACTGGTCTTTGGCAATCTTGAAAATCATCAGCTTATTGCCGGCTTTCTTTAATTCCGGCGTGATGATATCCTGTTCTCTGGCAATATCCACTGCAAAAGATACCAAGGTCGGGGGAACGTCAATCTCATTAAAGGTCCCGGACATAGAATCCTTCCCTCCAATGGAGGGCAGCCCAAACCCAATCTGCGCGCTGTAAGCACCCAAAAGCGCTGCAAAGGGCTGACTCCAGCGGCTGGGTTCTTCGCTCATCCTGCGGAAATACTCCTGGAACGTAAAACGGATCTTCTTATAATCACCGCCTGCCGCCACAATCCGCGCCATAGATTCCAGCACAGCATAAACGGCTCCATGATACGGACTCCAGGAAGACAAATATGGATCAAATCCATAAGCCATCATCGTGACCGTGTCGCATCTTCCCTCCGCCACTGGAAGCTTCGCCACCATGCTCTGTGTCTCTGTAAGCTGATATTTACCGCCGAACGGCATAAATACGCTGCCTGCGCCGATGGAACCGTCAAACATCTCCACCAGCCCCTTCTGGGAACATACATTTAAATCGGACAAAGCAGACAGCCAGGCTTTTCTGATATCTCCCTTTTTCAATGAAATTTCTACAGCAGGAATCTCTATCTTCTCAAAAAAGTTCTCCTCTTTTTCAGGCAGTTCTACAGCCACAGTGGTTTCCTGATGCGCGCCGTTTGTATCTAAGAAGGCCCTGGAGATATTTACAACTTCTTTCCCCCTCCAGACCAGCACCAGCCTGGGTTCTTCTGTCACTACCGCAACCTCGACAGCTTCCAGATTTTCTTCCTTCGCCAGATCCAGGAATTTCTGCACATCCTCAGAAGCCACTACCACCGCCATGCGCTCCTGGGATTCAGAAATAGCAATTTCTGTGCCGTCCAGTCCCGCATATTTCTTAGGGACTTTGTCAAGCTGTACCCTAAGCCCCGGCGCCAGCTCCCCGATTGCCACAGATACGCCGCCTGCGCCGAAATCATTACATTTTTTAATGATATGCGCCGCCTCTTCCCGGCGGAACAGTCTTTGAATTTTGCGCTCGGTCGGCGGATTTCCTTTCTGAACTTCTGCGCCGCACACTGCGGTCGATTCCGTATTGTGCGCCTTGGAGCTTCCGGTTGCCCCGCCAATTCCATCACGTCCAGTCCGTCCGCCCAACAGGATAATAATATCTCCCGGGTCCGAGGTAAGCCTTCGCACGGCGCGCCTGGGAGCCGCCCCCATAACTGCGCCGATTTCCATACGTTTCGCCACATAATCCGGATGGTAGATTTCCTTCACATACCCTGTGGCAAGCCCAACCTGATTGCCGTAAGAGCTATAGCCATGCGCCGCGCCGCGCACCAGTTTTTTCTGGGGAAGTTTCCCTTCCATCGTTTCTTTCACAGATACCGTAGGATCTGCCGCGCCGGTTACACGCATAGCCTGATACACGTACGTCCGCCCTGACAGTGGATCACGGATCGCACCGCCCAGACAAGTTGCCGCGCCTCCAAAAGGTTCAATTTCTGTCGGATGATTATGCGTCTCGTTCTTAAAATTCACCAGCCATTCTTCCTTCTGCCCGTCCACTTCTACCGGAACCACAATGGAACAGGCGTTAATCTCGTCCGACTCCTCCTGATCATCTAATTTTCCTTCCTTTTTCAAACGCTTCATTGCCATCAGGGCAAGATCCATCAGACAGACAAATTTATCCTCCCGTCCCTGATATAGCTCCTGATACGTATGCAGATAATCCTGATATGCGTCCTCCAAAGGCTTACGATAATAGCCTTCTGCAAAGGTAACGTCTTTTAACTCTGTAGAAAACGTAGTATGCCGGCAGTGATCAGACCAGTAAGTGTCCAATACCCGTATTTCCGTCATAGACGGATCGCGCTTTTCCTCTCCCTTAAAGTAATTTTGAATATGCACAAAATCTTTAAAGGTCATGGCAAGTCCCAGTGAATCGTAAAGAACGCTTAACTCTTCCTCTGGCATGTCCTGGAAATTTTCAAAAATCTTCACATCCTCTGGCTCCTCAAACTCCTCTGTCAAAGTCTGCGGTTTTTCTAAGCCCGTTTCTCTGGATTCCACCGGATTGATGCAGTGATTCTTAATAGCTGCAAGCTGCGCTCCGTCCACCTGGCCAGAAATCACATAGGTAGTGGCCGTACGAATCACAGGCTCTTCATTTTCATTTAAGAGCTTCACACACTGCTCCGCTGAATCTGCCCGCTGGTCATACTGGCCTGGTAAATATTCAACGCTGAATACCTGTCCCCCCGCCGCATCAAAACTTTCCTCGTATACCTCGTCCACAGGAGGTTCTGAAAATACAGTCATCAATGCCTTCTGATAAGTCTCCTCTGAAATATGCTCCATATCGTAACGAATCAGTACCCGTACACCGGAAACCGTTTTGATTCCCAGATAACTTCTGATTTCCGACTGCAGTTCCTTTGCCTGGATGGCAAAGGCTGGTTTTTTTTCCACAAAAATACGTTTTACGCTGCTCATAGCTGCCTCCTGTCATCAAATTTATCTTTCGATAATATATTACACACTTCTCCCGCCCTCCCACTTAACATTACTTCGTGAAATAGTACACAAAAATAGCTCTTTTTGACTATCTCCCGCTTTCTAACCCTATAAGTATTCTCGCGGTTTCATTGTAACACTATTAGAAATTTCGCGCAATATCATCACACTTTTTTCCTGTCTCATCGTTAAAATTAAATAAGAATCACTGTGAACAATTGGAAAAATAATGAATAAACTTCCCTGTTGACAGATTTATAAATCCCACTTATAATCAGAACTAATCTACTTGATAAGTCTGCAGTTGCGAAAGCATAGTCAGAGCATCTTTCAAAAAGACTCTGGCGGGGAGGCATTTATGGACATTAATTTTGAACTGTATAAGGTTTTTTATAATGTAGCAGCTTCCTTAAGCTTTTCAGAAGCATCTAAAAAACTGTTTATCTCCCAGTCTGCGGTAAGCCAGTCCATTAAGACACTGGAGCGGAAGCTGAATCAGCCCCTGTTTATCCGCAGTACTAAAAAAGTGCAGCTCACCCCGGCCGGAAAACTCCTGCTGAAACATATTGAGCCTGCCGTAAATCTTATTTTAAGAGGAGAGAACCAGCTTTTAGAAACCACTACGCTTGGGTTTGGGCAGCTTCATATCGGAGCCAGCGACACAATCTGCCGCTATTTCCTGGTGCCCTATTTAAAACAGTTTCATACGCTGTTTCCCAGGGTCCCTATAAAGGTGACAAACGCAACTTCTCTTAACTGTGTAGATTTGCTGTCTCAGGGTAAAGTTGATCTAATTATAACCAATTATCCAAACTCCCGCATGAACAGCACATATATTCCGAAGAAAGTCGCCGCTTTCCACGATGTGTTTATTGCCAATCCAGCATTTTTCGACTTGAAACAACAGGAAATTTCTCTTGCGGAACTAACGCAATATCCTATTTTAATGCTGGACAAAAAAAGTACTACCAGCGAATTTCTGCACTATTTATTTCTGCAGCAGCAGTTGGAACTGGTACCACAGGTGGAATTAAGCAGCAATGACCTTCTTATTGATCTTGCCAGAATCGGGCTTGGGATTGCTTTTATCCCGGACTACTGTCTGACAGGAACATCCAGCAGCTTGTATATTCTTAAGACAAAGGAACAGATGCCGGAACGGCAAATCATTGCCGCCGTCAATCCGAATCTTCCGGTATCTCCTTCCACCAGTGAATTTTTGAAACTGCTTCCTGAAATAGAAGCATAATAAGAAAGGAGTCTGAAATTTATGAAACTTTATAACATCAATAGCCCAGAGGAATTTTTTAAAGTCGTTGACCAGTGCAAAGGTACCGTAGAATTGGTTTCCACACAGGGAGACCGTCTGAACCTGAAATCCCAGCTCACCAAGTATATCACTATCACCAGCCTTTTCAGTGACGAATCCATAATCAGTGAACTGGAACTGGTAGCTTATGACCCGGAGGATGCAACGCTTCTTATGGAATACATGTTCAGCAAAGATAAACATCCGGAATCCAATGCTCAATAATTTATCCGGAAACATACATAAGACCGCGGTATCAGAGATTAACATAACTCTGAGGCCGCGGTCTTATTTTTCTTTTTCAATTCAGAAGAAACTCATATGCAATAATAATCAGACAGCCATCCAGCCAGATTTTCTGCGCTGAATGGCTGTCCCTTTCCGATATCTGCTATCTGATTTATGTAATACTTACTTCATACGTTCCTGGATATAATATTCCAGCACTTTCACCGTGCCAGCAACCCCTAAGGAACTGCTGTTAATACAGATATCATAATATCTGGAATCACCCCACTTATGATCAGAATGCCTGTTATGGTACTTCTTTCTCTTATAATCGTGCCGTTCCATCTTTCTTACGGCTTCTGGTCTGCTAAGGGTATACTTTTTCATAACACGCTCTATTTTACTTTCCTTATTCCCGTTAACAAATATGGAAATCAAACCTCTGGTATTGCGCAGTACGCTTTCCGAACAACGTCCTACAATAACGAAAGACTCGCCGTCCTCCGCTTTTTTCCTTATAAAATCAAACTGCATTTCTGCCAGGATTTCTTCCATGGAGCTGGAATATTTTCCGACTTTTCTTGACAGCATAATATTTTTCGGTTTCTCATCATACTTTTCAAGAACTTCTACTTTCACATTCATTTCCTGGGCAATCTCGTCAAGCATCCCCCTGTCATAAAATTTAAGCCCTAAATCGGAAGCAATTTTCTCTGCAATTTCATGTCCGCCGCTGCCAAACTCCCTGCTTACTGTAACAATTGTTTGTTTACTCACATTATACCTCCATTCTTTTTCACATTTAGCAATACCTTGCAAAGATAAACAACATGGAAACCAGAATTACGATAATGGTAGCCGGAACTGCCGCTTTGCAGTACCTTCCCCAACCTACGATATGGCCATTCTTGGCTGCAACAGAAATTCCCACTACATTCGCAGATGCGCCAATAGGAGTTGCGCTGCCTCCTATATCAGTCCCCATGGACAACGCCCATGTAAGTACAGATAAATCTACCCCCTGTGCCACTGCAAGGCTCTTGATAACCGGAACCATAGTTGCGGCAAATGGAATATTATCCACAAGCGCACTTGCCACTGCCGACAGCCATATAATAATTGCCACCATAAGATACAGATTATCACCGCTGATTTTTCCGATAAATCCGGCTATCATTTCCAAAATGCTGGTCTGTTCCAATCCCCCTACTACCATAAAAAGACCGATAAAAAACAAAAGCGTCTGATAGTCAACCTTTTTCAAAAGCTGCCATGCAAATTTCCCAGAAGTCAATAAGGTTACGGCTGCGATAAAAGTTCCTATAAACGCCACCGTCAGGCCCGTATATTCATGCGTCACCAGCATAATTACCGCACAGGCGAATATTATACTGCTGATTGCAAAATCTTTTTTACTCAAAATAGCTTCTCTGGGCGTAGGCATAACAGATAAATCAACCACTTCTCCATTTTTTGTTTTCAGTTCCTTATGGAATATTAAGAAGAAATATATGATTACCAGAACCAGACTGATTCCTGCCATAACACCTGTATTGGTGATAAAATCCCCAAAGGAATATCCCAACGAAGTGCCGATAATAATGTTTGGCGGATCTCCGCACATCGTTGCCGAACCGCCCAGGTTTGCGCAAAATATCTCTGACAATATCATCGGTACCGGATTAAATTTCAGAAGTTTTGCCAATTCGATCGTCACAGCAACCAGGAATAAAATTACCGTAATGCTGTCGATAAACATTGCAAGTCCCGCCGACATTATCATAAACGCAATAAACAGAGGAACCGTTCTATAATGTACAAGTTTTGCCAGGAGCATACAAAGCCAGCGGAAAAAACCCGCCTTAGCCATGCCTTCCACCATAATCATCATACCCGCAATGAAAATAATGGTTGCCCAGTTAATTCCTGCCGTACTCTCCTCTGCACTTCCCGCTGAATACCAAAATCCTAAGGTAGCGATACTCTTAAAATTTAAAGTTTCGATAATGGCTTTGGTATCCTTCATAATAACGCCGAATACTACTACAATCGTTAAAATTCCACATCCTAAAGTAACATAGTGTCTCTCAATTTTGTCTAACACAATAAGTACAAACATAACAATAAATATTGTTACTGCTAAAATCTGTGCCGCTGTCAAGCGAATCATCTCCTAACATAATTTTTCATTTTCTTATATCTATGACATCTGCCTTTTGCAGTAATACTGAATTATATCTATAATAAAACAGCAGTCTTTGCTGTATAATTGTGATTGTTACACGGATGTTTTCTCCCGTCTTTCCTTCTCATTTTAATCTCCAGCATATCGCCGTGGTCGATTATACCACGTTTTTTCATAAACTGCAATATCTCATCTTCTCGAGTTTCCACCGTTTATCTACCTTCCTCTTTTAAACGCTGCCGTTCCTAAATCACTTCAAAAAACAGCAAATGAAAAGAAACTCATTTTCACATTTTCGCGTGACAAAGTTTTTCCTATAAAAGAAAACAAAGCGGGCAAGCCCGCTTCGCCTATCTTCCCTCTCAATCAGAGACTATTAAAATACTCATTTTCTGTACGTGCAAATTTCCATATATAAAATCCGCTTTAGTAAACGAACCGATATTGTATATTACTTCCAGTCATTAGGGCTTTTTCCGTGACAATCTCCATCATAAGGAAGGTTTCTGCTGCTGCCGCGCACGGCGCTTTAGCCGCATAATTCCTCTCGTACGCATCTTTGGAAGATTTTTATTTCATAGAAAAGAAGCCTGCTTTCATACTTCATCGCAACTAATCTCCCCTAAGCAATTCCCCGTGAAATAAAAAGATAAGAACTTGCCAATAATTCATTTTATATCAAATGCCTGTCAGCCGCTAACCCGGACAATCCGTAGATCTCCTAAAATTCTTTTAACAACAACTCATATTCTTTTAATAATTTATCCCAATTTCTTCTTATAGCCGTTGAGATAGAAATTTGCATATATGTATCATCAAAACTCGTAATTCTCATAGACAGTGAACTTTGTTTTAGCATGGTTTTAAATTTCTTTAACTTCGAGGACTCTAATTTCGAGGATGTCGATATGATGGAATATCCTTTCATTCTTCCCTCATAATAATAGTTTGAATAATTGTAATAATATTTGTTATATATATTTTTCATCATAAAATTCATTCTTCTGTTAGAGGTAAACGCTTTAAGAGTAATACAATACAACGAAGTAAAGCCATATGCTGATATCTTCACCGTTTCTCCGAAATATTTTAACCGTATTTCAGGCTCATCATTCTTCTTTTTCACCAATTCTATATATGGATATAAAGATGAGTACATAACATATCCTTCACTATAAATTTTGGATTCGGAACTAAGCGCTTTTGCCGAACATGCATAAAGGCAACACTTATTGCCGACATCAATGGTCTTAAATTTGTAATTTTTATTCTTTTTTGCAAATGTTCTCATTTTCCTGGAAATTACTCTATAGGAAGCCGGCTTCTTTTCTACTGTAACTATGCACTTTAATTTTTTTCCATCACATTCAGCCATAATTGTCGCTTCACCAGCTTTTTTTGCTCTCACAACACCTTTATTATTGACAGTCGCAACTGATTTCTTTGAGCTTGACCACTTCACTTTACTGTTTATTCGATTTACTTTAAGTTTTTTAGTCTTACCTACCTCCAACGTTATTTCATCCTCTGATAATTCAGGGTAATATTCTCCTGACAGAGCGATATAATATGGTCCCTCACTTTCAACATACAAGTCATATTCTCCCGCTTCTAAAGTAATTGTTTTTTTAAAAGAGCCTGGTAAATCAATCGTTTTATCAAATGCAAAAATACCGTCTTCTTTATCTAATATCACACTCATTTCTCCACCATCATAACTATATTCATATTCCTGCCTGCCTTCCATGTAAATTGTCAGACTACACTTATATTCCAGACTAAAATAATATTCCTCATGATCATCAGAAACACCATAACTATATTCTTCAAAAAAATCAGGTTCCGCCGCTTTTACATCTCTTGTCTCCCAAAAAATGCACCCCATAATCACCAACAGCATTGTTAACAAACTACCCTTTAAATATTTCATAAACCTTCCCCTTTCCATCTAATAAATATTATGATAAACAAACTATATAAAACTGTATCATAAAAAGTTTCAGATATTTCAAATACAAAAAAGCCTATAATCGACGAATCAAATCATCCATTATAGACTCCTGACAATACTAAAATCTTCAATCCCCGCAACATACCAGATGACGCTTCCCTTACAATCTATAAAACCCGGCTATGCATTCTCACTACTTCTTCAATAATCAACCTTCTGAAAACTATGATTCTACGTCTTCCTGACAGGGGAAGAGGGATTCGAACCCCCGTGAACGGTTTTGGAGACCGCAATACTGCCGCTGTATGATTCCCCTATAATTATAATTCATTCCACATACTATATCATATGTGGAACTCTATTATTTGACAATATAAATTCTTCTATACCTTCAAAAATTCACACAGACTATCCGTTCTCTTTCTCTGGTCAAGCCCTCGGCCGATTAGTAACAGTCAGC
>QXWW01000031.1 GCA_009911185.1 Lachnospiraceae bacterium | reverse complement strand
TTGGCAAAGTCTGGCTCTTATCTTTTGGGGCAAAAAAGTGCTGCCGCACTAATTATTCATTAATGCGACAGCCCCCTCTCTGTTTAGGACTGACTATTAACCGACAACTCTAGTTGAAGTGCCGAAGATATTTTTATATTAAGTCACAGAAAAAATAGTTCCGCAGGCAATTTTATTCCCTGAATTTCCAGAGGGCTGTGTGGTAAAATCATCTGGGTTACTGTGTATAATGACTGTTTTATTTATGATATCTGCGATGGTAAAGCGGTCGGTAAAGTACATCATCCATGCGCTGCCACTGTTTCCAAACAGAGGCGGCATATCTCCCATATGGGCTGGATGGGGACAATAGGAAGGGTTGTAATGCGCCCCAACATTTGCATAGGGATCATCGTTAGTCCCAGTACAGGAATTTCCTTCGTGGATGTGGAAACCAAAAATATCAGGGCCGCAGGTTTCCGTGGATATGGGGAGCCCATAAATTTCAGCATTGACTAGTACGCCGTCGTTTACAGAATAAAAACGGACGATACCAGTAATTTCACCGTTTCCAGGATTGCCAGTGATTTCTGCATAAGCAGCAGGCATATAATAAAGGGCTGTCTCCAGAAATCGCAGCCCTGGATTTTCATAAGCTTTGTTTACATTTGAATGAGACATGGGTATCTCCTGAATATCATTGTTACTTTTATAGTATTGTGTTCAGGAAAATTGGTGAGGGAGATCTATGAATTTAAGTTTTAGTATGGCAGGAAAGGAGGTATTGTTCCCCTTGTGCTATCGTTTGGCAGTAGGTATCGCACATTATTTGCCGGAAAGGGGCAAATTCCTCAGAGAGCCCAAAATTTGCAGGATAATCTCTAGTCACAAGAAGAATTTCCTCTGCAATTTTTTGGGCAATGGTAGCGTCCTTAATAGGGACAAAGCCAAAGAGAGTAGAGCAGTAAGCTTTGCTCCCAGTACAGGAAGCAAGGAAAGAATGGGAAAAATCGCGCCATTCATCTGTAAGGATCTGCTGCTCTTCCTGGGAGAATAGCGTTGAGGGCAGAAGGCACAGCTCTTCCATGTAAGTTTCTAATTCACGCATGAGCCGTTTTTTCTTTAGAAAAGAAACGCCGGCGGCGCTGGAGGATTTGATCATCATCCAGGCATGCATGAAAGTATCAATAGTTCCAGCTTTGTTTTTGGAAAAAAAACGAAGTTCGCAAAAATGCCTGCGGATCGAGTCAGCAGGAACATCCAGCCCCTGTTTGGTTATGTCATCCAGGGCTTTTTTACGCGCAGCCCCAGTAGGAATTTCGTAATAATGGGCAGGCCAGTCGGCCAGATAATCTATTTGTTTTGTCTGTTCCGTTGAGAAAAGCATGTTGCCTCCTTTGTATATGAATGTACTCTCAAAATCAAGTGTAAAAAGACTCCGGGAGTACATTAGGTGGTATGAAATATTAATATTATATACCGTAATACAGTAAGGAGGCAAGATATTGTGGTAAATAAATATAGAATTTTGTTAAATAATTGTGGTTACAATTTCGGCAGGTGTTTTTCTCATGATATGGATGGAAGACAGCAAAGTTGTCAGTATGCAGAGAATCCATACGGTAATCCCAGCTAGTAAAATATTGCTGGGGAATAATGATAATTGCCCGATAGAAATCAAGCTGCCAAGGATCTGGCTGCAAAAAAATGCCAGGGGAACGGCTGCAAGAAACCCAACAAGAAACAAGGCGCTATTTTCTAAAAGAAGCTGCAGGAAGATATCTTTCTTCTTGTACCCCAATGATAATAAGATACCAATCTCCGGCATCCGTTCTTTATTCCACATGGAAAGCATCACAATTAAAAAAATGATGCCGATTCCTGATATAAAGGCTAGAAACACAAACAGTATTTGCTCTGTTTGGCGCATGGGGGCAGCTGAACGGTCATATTCTGCGCTGTTGGATTCAATATGGAAATCCCCTTCTGTAAATTCTTGGGTATTCTTTAGGGTTTGCACAGCCTTTTCTAGCTGGGCAGGGTCTTTCAGCCATAAAGTGAGCCCGTTAGTATAGGATTCTGGTATGCACCAAATATTTTTTTCTATTTCAAATCCAGTATATTCGTCCACGTAGATCGTATTATCCAGGATGTCGCATTCTGCACGGAAAGAAGAATCCCCTTGTTTGTTTTCTACTTGATAAATGCCGATAATTTCAAATTCATATTTGGTGCCAAGGCCAGCGGCTGCATGTGTTGTGATATCATCCGTGACAACGCAGGTAATGCGGTCTCCGATGTGCAGCCCATTAATATCAGCCAAATTTTCTGATATTAATGCCTGTTTTCTGTCTTTGGCAGCCAAATGGCGTCCCTGGCAAAGAGAAAGTGTCCCTATCGCAAAATCCCTGGCAAGGCTGCTGTCACGGCACGAATATAATCTGGTAAGGGACATGGCTGGCTCATCTAAAGGTGTAAATCTCCCAGGGATCAGAGAGATATCATCCACTGATAAATAACAGGTGGTAGTGCCAGTCCAGCCATCGGCGTTTATTTCTTTCGCCGCCAATGCACCTAAATCCTGTGTGATACGGGAACTGCCATCACCTACGGCATTTACAGCAACATTTCCATAGAATTGTTCCCGCAATTCTTTTAGGGATGCTTCTACAGAATGGAAAATCATCATTCCACATAATGCCGAGAAAGACAGCACAAGAAAAATAATAGCGAGAGTTACTGTTTTTTTGCGTCTGCGCATCAAATAGGTGAAGGCTCTTACAGATTTTTTTTGCATATCACGCATTGATTTCACCAGCTTTCTCTTTCCTGTACGGCAGGGTTTTCTAAAAGGTTTTCTGTGTTTGTAAGAAGGGCAGGGCCGAAATCTCCCTGTTGGAATTTTGTGTTGGTATAACGGTATATTTCGTCTGCTTCTGCTGCCAATGCCATGGAATGGGTGACCATGATGACGCACCGCCCTTCGTCATGTGCGCTTTTACTTAAAATGTTAAGGATTGCTTGTGCAGAATCTTCGTCCAGGTTTCCGGTAGGCTCATCTGCTAAAAGGATGGGCTTATCACTTGCCAGGGCGCGGGCAATGGCAACTCTCTGTTGTTGGCCGCCTGACAATTTTAATACATTGTGTTTCCACAATTCTTTTTCAAGCCCCACTTTTTGCAGTGCAGTTTCTGGGGGCTGTTTTGCGGTTAATGCAACATTTTCTTCTACAGTCATGTATTCAATTAGGTTATAGCCCTGGAAAATGAAAGCGACATGGTCTTGCCTGTGGCGGTCCAGGCCATACGCTGTAATATCTTCTCCCTCATAGAGGATCTTTCCGGATTTTGGCATTAATAGCCCTCCCAATAGTGAGAGCATGGTGCTTTTTCCACAGCCGGAGGCACCTAATATGGCATAGAGATTTCCTTTTTCAAAAGAAATGTTGACATCCTCTAAAATTTTTTTGCTTTCATTGTAGTAAAATGTTAAATTTTCTGTTTGGATCATGTTTTCCTCCATATGTTTTCCTATTTTTATGTTACCATGGAAAGTACCTGCGAAGGTTCCAGCCGCAGTGTTTTCCCTAACGCTTCATTGACGCACAGGCAGATTAATAACGCCATGCCAAATCCTGTGATAAGGATGCAAAAGAGGCTGGTATGCACACTTAGAGTGTCTGGCGGTTCAATGCCTTTCGTCTGTGGGGCTGTCATTTTTTCGCATGCCTCATAGTCCTGGCGGGAAATCGCCGCCTCAATTTCTTCCTTGGTATATTCCTGCATTTCCTCTCTGGGGCTTAGGGTATGTAAAAGCGAATCCCCAAGTATCGGGGCAGCGGCATTGGCAATGCCTAAGGCAAGGAGGAAGGCAATGCCGCCCAGGATTAGGTTTTCTGCCAAAAGCTGGCGTTTAATGGATTTCCCGGTAATCCCCAGCGCCATCAGGATGCCGGTTTCCCGTTCCCTGCGGGCTATGTTGTGTTTTAATACCAGGTACATCAGCGCCGCCCCGGAAGCAGCCAGGACTGCGATGCCAGCGCCCATGGCCAGGCGGATGGTGCGGATAGGGGCTGCGGCTTCGTGGTAACTGCTGTCGTCCTTTTCTACGCCATAGTAGCGCTTATCCAGCCAGTCCAGCTGTTTTACCTGTTCCATGATGTCTCCGACCATGGAAGGGTCATCTACATAGATGAAGGCACGGTTGGTCTTCCCTGACCATCCAGCAATTTTTTCCATTTCTGAGTAGGATTTTAAGTCGGTTAGGATCCAGTTGTTTAGGATATCATCCTCACTGGTGTATTCATTGACAGGCTGTTCGTAAGTCGGCTCAAACATGCCGATAATGACTGCGTCCACCGTCCCCAAGACACCGGCGTCAAAACTGGTGGAGGCATTTAAGGGGCTGACCATCAAGGGGATGGTATCGCCGATTTTTAAGCCGTTTAATTTGGCGAAGGTTGGCGTGACCATTGCCACATGGTAATCGGAGGGTGAAATATGGCGCCCAGACACCAGGCGGAAGGTCCCGTTGCAAAAATACGTGGAGTACTGGCTGTTATTTAAGCCATAAGCATCTGTGGCGTATATGTGATATTTGGAGTTTTTATAATGCTGTTCATCATACATCTGCCAATCTTGGTCTGAGATATCCCCCTTTTTCCACTGTTTATAGCGTTCTTCCCGGAATTTGAGATCAGAAGCTGAAAAACCAGGAACAAGCTGAAAGCCCATCTGGACCAGGGCGACGCTATTGTTCATCAGGTCCGTTTTATCTTCCCATTCATAATTGGCAATACCGTCTATTTCCCCAGAAATCCGTTCCAGCATTTCGAGGGAAACCCTGGGGCCTATGTAGATATTTGCGGAATAATTTTCATCGAAAATCTTGTATTCCCAGAAGTCTGGGTTGCTGCGGTCTGCATAAGCCGCCAGCTTAAAGCTGCTGCCGTAGGTCTTTTCCAATTCCTTTATACTTTGCGAGGATGCCTGCCAGACCAGCGCCCCGGTAAAAACCAATGTGGCCAGGATGGCCATAAGCAAGCACATGAACCAGTTAGATTTTTTCCTTATCAGAGAAAGGAAGATCCGTTTTTTTGCCATAACTTTGCCCTCCAATTTTGATAAATTCCTACGTTACCATGTTATCTCCTATTTCAAATTATAGGATTAATTGATTGATATGTCAACTATTTTTGTTGATGTATCAATTATTAGTTTCTGATAAGATTCAAATGCTAAATGGTGGGTTTTTCATCGAGGCTGTTGCTATAAGAAATTTATTCGCCTCAAGGGTTTCCATTGCAAAGCAATGGAAGCAAAATGCTTAAAAATCATCTTGGTAAGCTAGCTTCCCAGAGTGATTTTTGTGCATTCTGTCTTTGCCGCTTCAGCGGCAAGACCTTTGGGGCAAATAAATTTCTTATTGCGACAGCCCCGATTAGAACCCCTTTGGGAGAAATAGCAGAAGATTATCACTTAGTTAGTTATCAAGAAATGGAACGAGCACGCAGTAGCACACATAGGCCTTTTCCCGCGAAAAACAAATATCTTTTATTTGATTTTCAGGGGTACAAACAGATCGATAGAGAAATTTTAACAGAAGCAATAGCTGAAACTTGCGATACCATGCTTAATCCTCCTGCGAAATTGCTGGGTGTAAACGGCATTTTGAAATTCTCAACTGAAATATTGAAGTGGAAAAAATTTAGCCTTGATAAGATGACATTGTCTTGCATAACAAACTATTTTCAAATTAGTAAAGACGGCGGCACGGGCGGCGGTATTTTTAGAAAAATGTACGGTGATTTTCTAATTGAAGCCGCTGTTATATTGGAGAATAAAAATATCGCTATGTTAGGAAATCAATTCTTAGAGGTTGCAAAACAATGGGATAAAATAGCAGAAGATTTATGGCAATTATCACTTAGCGCAAATGTTTCTTTATTGCAGAAAATGTCTAAAGAAATTATGGGTATCTATTGTCAGGAAAAAAATTTATATCAGTCTTTGCAAAAAAATTTAGCTGTAAAATAATTGCTGTTGTCAGACCTCACTTGTTTTGGCAGGTGGCAACAAAAATACTTTTAACGGTTTCTGCAAAGTTGTCATACGCTATGCGGCTATCAGCGCATTTCGGGAACGGAGCAGACGTCGGCAAAGGGAAATATCCTTTGAACTGGTTTGGCTATTCGGTGTGTACGGAAGCAAAAATGCCCCTTTATTTTTGGTCATTTGGTTTGATAAATCAGAAACTGTCAAATTCATTCCGTATCAGGCTTTTGACCGTTATGGGCAAGCCACTTACAATTGCTGACTTGCATATTTGTAAAAATTGCCCTAAAAGAAGATTCTTCCGGACTGCAGGCATAAATTCCAAAGTTAATTGTTTCTTGCGCTTCTAATAGGTGGCATACTCTTATTTGACGAAAGGTTATACCATCCTCAGAACATTCAATACAGAAATCGTTCTCTCTGCGGCTGAGACGATACCACATAGATTTTATGGTAGCAGGTATTTCCGTCGTTGCCCAGTCAGAATAACCATGATTGGTCACAACACTGCCAAGATGCTGAAATTTATCATTCTCATACTCGATGGATCCTTTCAACCAGTTTTCGCTGTCAAGATATAGAACCACGCCGCATTGGTCAAAGCGGCAGTGGCTTTCGGAAAATTCCGTTTTGACAACAAATGAGAAAAACTTTTCATCCATAGCCATCTGCAGTACAGGGGCATTATCATTGCGGAAATGATAATATGTCCTTTGCCATAAATCTGTATGGGGCATTGTTGTGATTACGATTTTGTCTGAGGAAATATCGTAGTTCGCAGGTTTTCTTGTCCATTTTAACTTATCTATATTCCACTTCATGATCATTGCGTGTTCCTCCGGTTCTGATTTTTATCTGCACTCTGTCAGTATAGCACAAGTCTATTTGAATTGCCATCATAAAAAGGAATCTGCTATTTCCCATAATCTTTCTGGTTTTGCTAATAATAAGGAAACTATTATACGTCCTTGCCAATTTGAACCCTTCTCCAATGGGGCAAAATTAAAAAGTATGGCAAAATTAAAATGTTTAAGGGCAAAATAAAATTGTATCAAAGACAGCGTTTACTCAGATTACTATGCATGTGCTTCCGACTGCTTTGGGTGTGAATGGAATCTGGCTTGCCACTCCGACGGCAGAGCTTGTGGCGCTTTCACCTTTTGTTTTTACGTTTATCAAATACAGAAAAAGATATGAGTATTAAGGTAACCATTTTCCAGTTTTATCCGATATAGACAATAGGAGCTATGTACAGGAATTGTTTTTTCAAGGAGGAAATGAGGATGAATACTAACGGAATAGGAAATTCATATGCAGCGCAGGAGGCGGCGTCGCAGGCTGCTGCGGCGAACGATAAGACAAAAGGGGCGGGAAGAGCGAACCGTCCGTTTGGTCAAAAAGAGATTGGAACGCCTCAGTTGAGTGAAAAAGCTCAGAAATATTATGAGAAGCTGAAGAAAAAATATGCAAATATGGAATTTATTCTGGTTAGCGCGGACATGAAGGAGGAGGCGGAGGCAAACATAGGAAAATACGCCAGCAATAAGAGCCTGATTGTTCTGATTGATGATGAAAAAATAGAAAAAATGGCAGAAGATGAAGCATACCGCAAGAAATATGAGGGTATACTGGATAATGCCACAGATAAGTTTGCACAGATGAAGGCAAGTCTGGGCAAAAATGCGGACAGTGTAAAAGCTTACGGCATGAAGTTTGATGATCATGGAAACGCTTCTTTTTTTGCAGTGATTGATAAGTCTCTGGCATCTCAGAGGGAGCGGATACAGAACAGACGGGAACAGCAGGCCGAAGACAGAAAAGAAGCTGAGAAGAAGGCGGCGAAGGAGAAGCTGCAGGACTGGCAGGGCAGACCGGAGGATATGGTGACGGTGGAAGCGTCCTCATGGGATGAACTGCTGCAGAAAATTAATGAAACTGTGGCGAAGAGCCGCAGCGATCTGGTGCAGACTCCGTCAGAAGCTATGGTAGGACAGCAATTTGACTACACGATATAGAACAGGCCATTTTGATGAAAAGATACGATAGTGGACAGAAGAAGGAGAAATAAGATGAACCCCTCCCCAAACTGGCAGGCGTTGGAAAAGAATATATGTGATACCTTAAAGGAATGGGAACTAAAGATCGGTTACAGTAAAGAATCGGCAGCGTTGTATTATCCTGCAGAAAGCCTTTGTGCTCTGCTCGGTCTGCCCAAGGGTCAGCAAGAGAGGCTAAAGGAGGCTTTGACATCTTTTTGCAAAAAAGTGAGGGCGCGCCTTGGAGAAGTAAGAATCACTTTCAATCAGGAGAGATACTGTATCCATGTTTCAGAAGCTGGCAGTAGGTATGTCAAAGACCATATACAGGCCAGCCCTTTTCTGGTAAAATTTATAGAAGAGATCCGTCGGCCCGGCAGCAGCCTTGCGTCTGTAGAGCAGGTATTTGGCAATTTTTCCAGCCGGGTGGTTAAACGGCAGGAAGAAGACGTGTACATTTTCTATTTTCAGGACGCTGAAGTAGATGAGTATGTGTATTGTGTAAAAGAGGATGCGTTCGGACTTGAGTACCATCGTTTTACCAGAGAGGATTACCGGAGCTTATATGGGAGTCAGCTTTCGGGATAAGTGGCAGTTCTCCCGGATTATATCTGTAAAAAAGCCAGTTCCTTTTTGAATTGCGAAGGATCTGGCTTTCTTATATGATGGTTTGAGCCGTCATGTTTTCTGTAATTTTTATGATTCTGAGCGGCTGTTTTTGCCTTGTCCGCCATTGAGCATATCAATTTCCAGGGGGCTGGGGTTGGTAAAAGCGCTTTGTGGAAGGAAGTTATATACCTCCAGATAAGAATCCAGCTCTGCGCTGTCCTGCGGCGGTCTGGGAACGGCTCCGGTACAATCTGTGACGGAGCTTGCTTTTAAATAGTCATAGTTGTCTGTTAAATCCGGCACCGGATGGGTGTCTTTTCTTGTATTTTCACTGTTCATAGGATACCTCTTTTTCTGAAATAGATTATAGCTATAGTATTTGTTTTATTTTCCGGACTATACCTGGCAGATATTGTTTTTAAGCAAGAAATCCGGTCTCAAAAATCAGATCCATGATTTGACTTTTACAGTTTAAATCATTATAATGAGTGAAAGTATGGAAATAACGCGGCTGTAACGTTGTTATAAACAGAAAAGCTATTTACCAACTAGAAAGAGGCAGAAAAGTTATGAAGATATCAGAGATATTGAAGCAAAGAGAAGTAACCATAAGCTGTGAATTATTCCCGCCCAAAAAAGGGTCAGAGCTTAAGAAAGCGCATGAGGTTGTAAGAGAAACGGCAAAACTGAAGCCGGCTTATATCAGCGTTACCTATGGAGCCAGCGGCGGCATCAGCGAACATACCGTGGATATGGCAAATGAGGTGCAGAATAGAAACGGTATTACGGCATTGGCCCATCTGACCTGCGCTTCTTCTGGAAAGGAAAAGGTGCGGCAGGTGCTTGGAGAACTTAAGGAGAAGCGCATTGAAAATATTCTTGCGCTGCGTGGAGATATTCCGGAAAATCTGGATTTTCCCCTGCCCGGCCAGTATCACCATGCCAGTGAGCTGATAGAGGAGATCAGAGCCTTTGGCGATTTCTGCATTGGCGGCGCCTGTTACCCGGAAGGGCATCCGGAAGCAGAATCCATTGACGCAGACCTTGATAATCTGAAACGCAAGGTGGAGTCCGGATGCGAATTTCTCACCACGCAGATGTTTTTTGACAATAATATCCTGTATAATTTTTTATACCGGGCGTTAAAGAAAAATATCCAGGTTCCGGTAATTGCCGGGATTATGCCGGTGACAAATGCAAATCAGATCAAAAGGATTATCTCCTTGTCAGGAACTATACTGCCGCAGCGTTTCCGCGCCATTGTGGAACGGTTTGCAGAAAATCCCTCAGCTTTGAAACAGGCAGGGATTGCCTATGCCACAGACCAGATTATCGACCTGATTGCCAACGGCGTCAATCATGTACACATCTATACCATGAATAAACCGGATGTGGCGGGAGCTATCCTGAGTAATCTTTCTGAGATATATCATGCCGGACAGCCGGAAGGCGCGTTTTAGTATGCGGGCAGACAGGAAAGAGACGCTTCGGTATCTGGGCTACCGGGGGCAGGAGATCGATTCAAAAATGGAGCGGATGATTGAAGAGGCGGCGGCAGAACTGGAACAGCAGAGCAGTCCCAAGAGCGTTTACCGGGAATATAGCTGCCAGGTTTTTGAAGACAGGGTAAGGATTGGAGAACTTGAAATTGAGAGCCGTAACCTTGCAAGAAACCTGAAAGGCTGCAGCCGGGCGGTGCTGCTGGCGGCTACCATTGGACGGGCCGCAGACTTTATGATTCGCAAATACAGCGTCTGCAATATGGCAAAAATGACAGTTGTGCAGGCCACAGGAGCAGCGTGTATTGAAAGTTATGTGGATGAGGTGCAGGAGGAAATCCAAAAAAACGCCAGAAAAAGAGGCTTATATCTAAGGCCGAGATTTAGTCCCGGCTATGGTGATTTTGCGCTGGAGTACCAGAAAGATATTTTTCAGATGTTAGAGTGCAGCAAACGGATTGGCATTACCCTGACAGAAGGAAATCTGATGATGCCTTCCAAATCCGTGACGGCAGTGATCGGGCTGACCGGCAGAGAACAGGAATCCTGCCAGATGAAAAACTGCAGCCTCTGTGCGAAAACAGATTGTGAATTTAGGCAGGAAGGAGAAGATTCATGAGCTTTAAGGAGCGGTTAGGAAAAGAACTATTATTTTTTGACGGCGCCATGGGGACGATGCTGCAGGAGCGGGGCTTAAAGTCCGGCGAACTGCCGGAGATTTGGAATGCAGCCAGACAAGAAGTGATTCTGGATATCCATAAGCAGTACTTACAGGCTGGCTGCGATATTATAAAAGCAAATACTTTCGGCGCCAATCCTTTTAAGATGGAGGGGACAGGCTATACCTGTGAAGCATTGACAAAGCAGGGGATTGAAATTGCCAAACGCGCCATTGCGCAGTCCGGCAGACAGGCATATACGGCTTTGGATATCGGTTCCCTGGGAAAATTGCTGGAGCCTTTGGGAGAACTGTCCTTTGAAGAGGCATACCAGGCATTTGTTCCTGTGTGCGTGGCAGGAGAAGAAGCAGGCGCTGATCTGTGCCTGATTGAGACGATGAATGATACCTATGAAATCAAAGCGGCAGTGCTGGCGGCAAAGGAACATACCAGTCTGCCCATTGTAGTAACAATGGTGTTTGATGAGGGCGGCAAGCTTCTGACCGGGGCAGATATGGAAGCAGCAGTGGCATTGTTAGAAGGGCTGAGAGTGGATGCCCTGGGTTTAAACTGCGGCTTTGGGCCGGATGTAATGAGGGAATTTTTACCGAGACTGCGGGAAGTAACATCCCTGCCGCTTGTGCTGAATCCGAATGCGGGACTACCGGTGGTGGTGGACGGCAGGACCTGTTTTCAGGTGGGACCGCAGGAATTTGCTGAAGTTATGAAAGAAATTGCCCGGGAGGGCATATCTGCAATGGGCGGATGCTGCGGCACCACGCCGGCGCATCTTAGCGCCCTGGTGGAAGCCTGTAAAGGAATTGCCCCTATGGAATTGAGCGATAAGAACCGCTCCGTCGTTTCCTCGTATACACATGCGGTAGAACTGGACCGTCCCAAAATCATCGGAGAGCGGATTAACCCTACCGGAAAGTCACGTTTTAAACAGGCGCTGCGGGATCATGATCTGGAATATATTTATAAAGAAGCTCTGGCGCAGCAGGACAGAGGAGCGCATATTCTGGATGTCAATGTAGGGCTTCCGGAAATAGATGAAGTGGAGATGATGCGTTCTGTAATTACAGGCTTGCAGGGAATTACGGATCTGCCTTTGCAGATTGATACTTCTGACCCGGCGGCAATGGAAGCGGCGATGCGTCTTTATAATGGCAAGCCGCTTTTAAATTCTGTGAACGGCAAA
This sequence comes from Lachnospiraceae bacterium, assembly GCA_009911185.1. GTDB lineage: Bacteria > Bacillota > Clostridia > Lachnospirales > Lachnospiraceae > Petralouisia. The sequence goes on along the minus strand of QXWW01000031.1, from coordinate 39,895 downwards.
CAGGAATCCATGGACGCGGTATTTCCTCTGGCCGCAAAATATGGCGGCATGATCGTGTGCCTGACATTGGATGAACATGGCATTCCCGATAGTGCAGAAGGGCGGATTGAAATAGCGGAAAAGATAATTGCAGAAGCCGCAAAATATGGTATAAAGAAAAAAGATCTTCTGATGGATACTCTGACTATGACCATCAGTACCGGGCAGGAAAATGCCAGAATTACCCTGGACGCCCTGCATTATGTACGGCATGTGCTGGGCGTGCATACGACGCTGGGCGTATCGAATATTTCTTTTGGCCTGCCGCAGCGAGAGCGGGTGAATACGGCGTTTTTTACAATTGCATTGTCACAGGGGCTAAGCGCCGGAATTATTAACCCCAACAGCGAAGCAATGATGGCGGCATATCGTGCTTATTGTGCTCTGAATGGCAGCGACAGCCAATGTCAGGAATATATTGCCCACTATTCAAAACAGGGGGAACAGCCCCGGTCGGTTTCGCCAAAAGATGAACCGCTTCGTCTGTTTGACGCGGTGGTTCATGGATTGACAGAAAGCGCCTATCAGGCGGCGAAAACGGAGCTGGAAACCAGAAACCCTTTAGAGGTCATTGATGGGGAACTGATTCCGGCGCTGGATAAAGTGGGCCAGGGGTTTGAGAAGAAGACGGTATTCCTTCCGCAGCTTTTAATGAGCGCGGATGCGGCGAAGGCAGGATTTGATGCGATTAAGGAGCATTTACAGGCAAAAGGAGGTGCTTCCGAGTCGAAAGGTACCATTGTGATTGCCACTGTGAAAGGGGATATCCATGATATTGGAAAAAATATTGTAAAAGTATTGCTTGAAAATTATGGGTTTCAGGTGATAGATCTGGGCAAGGATGTCGCCCCGGAGCTGGTGGTGGAAACGGCGAAGGAGCACCAGGTGAAGCTGGTGGGCTTGAGTGCCCTGATGACTACTACGGTTGCAAATATGGAAACCACCATAAAGCTGTTGAAAAAGGAGCTTCCGCAGTGCAAGGTAATGGTGGGCGGCGCGGTGCTGACCCAGACGTATGCAGATATGATCGGAGCCGATTTTTATTCTAAGGACGCCATGGGCTCTATACGGTATGCTAATGAGTTGTTTCAGGCGTAAAAAGTAATTCCAAAGTTTGTCAGAACTCTCCAATTCTTTCTGAATATACTAATAAATGAGAAGCGGTTGTGTTCGTGCCGGGCACGAAGCAGGCGGTTTTCCTATTAGAACCGGTAACGGAATAAGAAAGGGGTTGGAGAGTTTTGCATATTAATTGGATTATTTTTGGGATAGCGGCAGTGGTATTGCTGTCAATGATAATCATCTGCTGTGAGAGATACCATCGTCATAAACGCGCCAAATGTAAAGTCAGGCAGCGCAGCGACCAGGAGAAAATGCGGGATATCAATGAAGCGTTAAAACCCTTTGGTTTTGCCTATCATTTACGGAAGGATATTTTTTATTCTCTGGAGGATGCATGGCAGAGGGATTTTGGCTATGGGAGACTATATGATGAAATGGCTCCGGTTATGAATATGGTGATTCACAGCGAGCCAATTTATTTTGAATACGGCAACAGACGCTGGATGATTGAGTTCTGGAAAGGGCAGTATGGCATCGCTACTGGCGCGGAGGTAGGAATATATGTGGAAGAGGAGCGGGGCGGAGAAGAAGATCCGGCAAAAGTGTTCTACCAATGTGTTCCTCCGGAAGAGGAATTGCCGGTCAGTATGATTCTCTATAAAAATGGGAAGCGGATCTTCCAGCGGGAAAAGAGGCATTGGTGGCTGACCGGGTTTTTCCTGGGAGAGTTTTCCTGGCCTTCTGAACTGATGCTGGAGGTATCTTTGACTTTCCCGGATCTGGAAATGCTGGAAGCGTTTTTAGAAGGCTGCTATCGGGCAGGTTACCGGGAGGAAGATCTTCATATCTGGTACCGGAGAGTATCTTTCCGTTTGTATCAGCCAAAATCAGAGCAGCCCTCTAAGTATGGTAAGATTTTCGGCAGGTGGGTGCAATGGCAGAACCGCCATAACTGCAGGCTGTATCAGCGGGTTACCAGAGATTTCACCAGAACTGTTGATAAATTGGATTACCTTTTGCAGGCATACCCGCGGATTTTCGGCATAATTATAAAAACAGGAAGAATAGCCTGGGGGAAGAAGAAACATGGGCCGTACTGCAAAAAAACTGGATCGGGCGTATAAAAATGCCCTGCGCCTTTCCATTGATAAGAGAAGCCGGATTGTATTGATGAGCGACTGCCACCGCGGGATCGGAAACTGGGGGGATAATTTTCAGCCGAACCAGAATCTGTTTTTTGCAGCGCTGCAGTATTACAACCGCAAAAATTTTACCTATATCGAATTGGGAGACGGGGATGAACTCTGGGAAAACCGAAATCTGGGAGAAATCGTAAGAATCCACAGCAACCAGTTCTGGCTTATGGGAGAACTGTACAAAAGAGGACATTTTTATATGCTGTTTGGCAATCATGACAGGAAAAAGGAAAGTGAAAAATATTTTAAAACGAATTGCCACAGTTATTACTGTGAGAACGAAGCACAGATGAAAAGCCTGTTTCCAGATATGAAAGTCCAAGAGGCGATCCGTCTTGAGGAGATTCACAGCGGTGCGGAATTGCTGCTGGTGCATGGACACCAGGGGGATTTCTTTAATGACACTGTGTGGAAAGTAACCAGATTTCTGGTGCGCTATCTCTGGCGTCCTCTGGAACTGGCAGGCTGCAACGACCCTACCAGCGCGGCAAAAAATTATACCAGAAAGGAAAAAACGGAAAAAAGGCTGGCAGACTGGGCCAATCAGCATAAGATATTCCTGGTTGCCGGGCATACACACCGCGCTTTTTTTCCAAAGCCTGGAGAGGGATATTATTTTAATGACGGAAGCTGCGTACATCCCAGGTGTATTACGGCGCTGGAACTGGAATGCGGCGCTATTTCGCTGGTGAAGTGGAGTACCAGAGTGCGGGAAGATAATCTTTTATATATTGGAAGAGAGGTGTTGGAAGGGCCGGTATCATTGGAAGAATATAGGAAAAAAAATTAATATGGGATGCAACTTTTTGCGGCTGAAAAGCATCTAATATAATAAAGGAACTTAAATATAAGAAAAACTTAAGAAAGTTTGAAAGAAAAAGAAAAGGATTGTCTGCTACACTGTCAGCATAGTATGGAGAGTAAAAGGAAAGTGCAGATGGAAGGACGGGTGTTATTATGAGAATCGGCAAAGAAAATCTTGTGATGCAGTTACAGCTTCAAAATGAGAAGGCGCTGGAATATCTGGTTATGGAGCATGGAGAGCGTCTCATTTCCATTATCCGTAAACACCTGTTCACTCTGCCGCATCTGCAGCAGGCTTGTCTTGTCAGCACCATTCAAAAAATATGGGATTATGCAGAATATTTTCATGAGGACAATGACTTTGCAAACTGGATTGGTTCGGTGGCCCGGTATTGCTGTCTGGAGTTTCTGCGGGCTTATCGGGAAGAAGCCACGATTACCTGGCTGATTGAGAAAGAAATCGCCGAAGAACGGGAAATGATGGTAAGCTGTCTGGAAGCGAAAGAACGGGAAATATTCGTAAGGTTTTATGAAGGAGAGAGCTGCTTGAAAGCAGCAGGAAATTCCGGCATAAAATACGAAAATATGTATGAACTGCTGAATCTGATTGACACAGATATTTTTGAATACGAAAAAGAGCATCTTACCCTGGAGCAAAAGCAGGACATTTTGCAAAGGATTACGATTCAGAAAAAGGAAAAAAGGCTTCGCTTTTCCTGGAAGCGGCTTTTGAAAACTACAAAAATACCGTTATCAGAAGAGAAGCCCCGTCCTTACTTTCCGCAAAAATCTTTCCTTTATGAGCGTCGATAATGGCGCGGGCAAGGGACAACCCGATTCCATAGCCTCCGCGCTCAGAATTTCGGGATGCGTCTGCGCGGTAGAAGCGGTCAAACAGCCGGGAAAGATCTTCTCTGGAAATAGATTCCGATGTGTTATAAACGGTCAGACAGATATTTTTTCCCCGCTTTTTGAGGGTGACTTCTATGGAACCGGAAGGCGGGGAATATTTTACCGCATTGTCCAACAGGAGATAAATAAGCTGGCGGATAGAGGCTTCGTCTCCATGACAGGACAAAAGCGGAGCAATGTGGCTTTTTAATACTTTATTCTGGGTGGCGGCAGGCGCCTGGAAAGATTGTACCGCTTCCTCTGCGAGGTCAGAGATACAGAAATCAATCTTTGTCAGATGGTTATCCGGTTCTTCCATACGGGACAGACAGATGAGCTGGTTTGTCAGGTCTGTAAGCCTCGCGGTCTGTTTGCCGATTCCACTAAGCCATTCATTTTCTCCATATTCCATCTCCAGAATTTCACGGTTGGCATCAATAATAGTAAGAGGTGTTTTGAGTTCGTGTCCGGCGTCGGTAATAAAGCGGCGCTGTTTTTTATAGCTTTCGGAAACAGGTTTCATGACCATTCCTGAAAACAGGAGCACCAGCATTAGTACGGAACAAAGTCCCAGCAGCGACACCAGGATGCTGGTCACCAGAAAAGAGTGAAATGTGTCAAGGCTGCGGCTGCAGTCTAGGAATGTGATTTGAATGCTGTCGGACGAGGCTTCTTTCAAATAGCGGTAACAGGAGAGGAATCCGGAACTTCTCTTTGAGGACCATATGCGGGCAGCGTATGCAGAAGCAGTTTTGGCGTCAATGGCAGCAATCTTTCTCGTGTCCGTAGAAATGACGCTTCCGTCTGTTGTGAGAACAACAGAGAAATAGCGGGTTTCATAAGGCATCTCCGGCGTCATATGAAAGGGGTTTGGCTCTCCCGTTTCCGGTGGTTCTAAGTATTGTCTATTGCCGGTTTCCGGAGGCGGAAGCTGCGGGAATCTGCCTTTATGTTCTGAGAGAAAACGGAGGATATGGTCGGCGTCTTTTACCACTCCTTGATAGTTCAGAAGGTTGACGGCGCTCATAATAACAGTCAGTACGAAAATCATAGAGAGCATGGAAATCAGGATAAACCGTGTCTGCAGTTTTTTGATCATGGCAATTCCTCCAGATAATAGCCGGCGTTGCGGGCGGCTTTAATTTGTACATTCGCATGGAGCGCGCTCAGTTTTTTGCGCAAATAGGAGATGTAGACCCAGACTACATTGATTTCCACCTCGCTGTCATATCCCCAGATCCGTTCCAGAAAACGCTCGCTGGAAATAAGCTGTCCGGTGCTTCCCATCAGCAGCTCCAGCATCTGAAATTCTTTGTTCGTAAGCCGGAAGCTGCCGCTGGGGGAAGATAACGTAAAAGAGGCAAGATCCAGCGTGAGATTTCCAGTATGGAGGCTGGCATTGACGGCGCAGGTGTATTTTCTTGTCATTGCGCGTATCCGCGCCAGCAGTTCTTTGGCCGCAAAAGGCTTGGTTAGGTAATCGTTTGCTCCGGCGTCCAGACCGTTTACCTTGTCGTCAATTTCAGATTTTGCAGTTAATAGAAGGACCGGGATCGGATTTCCCTGTTCTCGTAGTGTTTTTAAGACGGTGAGACCGTCTGTTTTCGGCATCATAATATCTAAAACCAGCCCGTCATAATTATTGCTGTATAAATAGGAGAGCGCTTCTTCCCCGTCATAAACAGCATCCACAGAATAATTATTGCGTTCTAAAATAGCAGTCAGCGCGCGGGCCAGGTCTCTTTCATCTTCCGCAAGCAGTATCCGCATAAAAATCCGCCTTTCATTATTGTTTTGCGATTGATATATTTCGTTTTATATAGAATATATAATTAGAATACTGTCCGTTTTCGTCCGTTCCGCAGATATTGTCTCATTGCGCCGGGATCTGTAATCATATAAAAGGACAAGTCGTTACTTTTATATTATCATCCATTAAAACAATTCGCAAGAAAGACTTTGTAAGGTAATTGTAAGAAAAGAACAGTGTCTTATTAAGAAACATAAGGTAGAATAAGGAAAAGCAAGAAAATGATTTCGACAAGGAGGAGATAAATATGTGGACCAGAAGAGAATTGAAATATAAGGCAAAAGAAAGGTTAAGGGTTAATTATTGGAAATGTATTCTGGCAGCGCTGCTTTTGTCTATTATTGGCTTTGGCGCCGGCTCAGGCAGCTCCAGTCATTTGTTTTCCCGGATGCGGGGAAATAATTCACAAGAAGAATATACTTACAATACCGTTTATGAAGACGGTGAAGAAAGATATGAAGATCCGGAATATTATGAAAATGAAGAAGAATATGACGCTGATTTAGATGAAATTTTCAGCAGTCTGGGTGAAAAAGCCGGCCGTTTGCCCGATGGGGAGGCTAATGCCGGAAAAGGAATTGCTGTGATGTTTTTTTTCATGATGATTATGATGATACTGTTTATTGTACTGGTGGTATTCCTGGTAATTGTGCTTCCCTTGGAAATCCTGATTATGAATCCGCTTGAGGTGGGAATCCGGCGTTTCTTTCATAAAAATTTAACAGAAGAGGCAAATTTCAGGGAGATATGTTATGTGTTTGACCATCATTATAAAAATGTAGTAAAAATTATGTTTTTCCGCGATTTGTATGTCATATTATGGAGCCTTTTATTCATCGTTCCGGGAATTGTCAAAGCTTATGAATACCGGATGATTCCCTATATTTTGGAAGAAAATCCGAATATAGGCATGGAGGAGGCTTTTGCACGGAGTCGTTTTATGATGTCTGGAAGCAAGTGGAGGGCCTTTGTACTGGACTTATCTTTTTTGGGATGGTATATTTTAAGTGGGCTGACCATAGGGATTTTGGGAATTTTTTATGTGAACCCTTATGTGGCCCAGACCAGGGCCGCCCTTTACCAGAAACTCAAGGAAAGGGGCGTGTCCGAAGAGGTTAAGACAATTCAGGGATAAGAAAAGAGGGAAATTTATGGCGTACACAATTCTGGTTGCAGATGATGAGGAACAGATCCGGGAACTGCTGCGGCTTTATCTGGAAAAGGAGGGATATCAGGTTCTGGAGGCGGCGGACGGACATGCGGCGCTCAATTGTCTGCAGCAAAAAGAAGTCGACATGGCTATTTTGGATATTATGATGCCAAATCTGGACGGTTACCGGGTTTTGAAGAAGCTGCGGGAGAACAGTAATATTCCTGTGATGATGCTGTCGGCGAAAAGTCAGGATACGGATAAAATACTGGGACTGGATCTGGGGGCGGACGATTATCTGGCAAAACCGTTTAATCCTATGGAAGCTATCGCACGGATAAATTCCAATATACGCAGGTTTTATTCCCTGGGAGCAAAGGGACGGGAATTGAAACAGCTTCAGGTAAAGGATCTGCGGCTGGATACGGAGGCCTGCGTGGTATATCAGCAGGAGCGCCCCATTGACCTCACTTCTGTGGAATACAAACTGCTTCGTTTATTTATGGAGCATCCCGGCAAAGTGTTTACGAAACAGCAGGTGTATGAAAATGTCTGGGGAGAAGAATACGCCATTGCGGATAATAATATCATGGTATGCATCAGCCGTCTGCGGGCAAAGTTGTCCGAAGACAGCGGCGCGTATATTAAGACGATTCGGGGTCTGGGTTATCGTATGGAGAAGGAATAGAAATGAAGCATAAAGAATGGAAAGGCTTTTTAGTGAAACGCTTTCTGATGATTCTGGCCCTTGTGAGTTTCAGTGAATGGTTACTAAATGGTTTTTTTGACAAAGTTTTGTTTCCATGGCTGTCTGATACGCTTCAAATAGATTTTTTTATGGCGGGAATGGAAAATGGTTTAACGATCGGAGTATTGATAAAGGGAGGACTTTATCTTGCCATTACCGGACTTTGCAGCCAGTTTTCAGATGTGATAGGGGTCGGGCTGCGTGCAGCCAGCGGACAGTGGGCAGGAAGTGTGGTGACCGAGCGGATTGCAGCGCAGACAAGATATTTAAATCCACGCCAGACGCAGATATATATCTGGGGAATGGTGGCAGTGACCGTACTTGTTATATTGGCACTGCTGGTTCCGTATGTGTTGGCGGCGCTGGCGTTCAGTCGTATGGTGGCGGTGCAGGTGCGGCAGATGGAAGAACAGGAACGGCGGCAAAAAGAGGAATATGACAAGAGAAAGAATCTTTTGCTTTCGGACGTGGCGCATGACCTGAAAACGCCAATGACTACAGTGGCGGGTTATGCCAGAGCACTGTTGTCAAATGAAGAGCAGGAGACCGCAGAAGCAATTTCCAGGGAGAAACGACTGGAATATCTGGAAACTATTTATAATAAATCTATGCAGATGAGCGGGCTTTTGAATCTGCTTTTTGAATACGTAATGCTGGACAGCGAGGGGTTTCAGCTTAAAAAAATGAAGGAAGATGTGTGGGAATTATTGAGAGACTGCGCGGCCGGGCTCTATATGGATTTTGAAGAGAAGGGAATGGAGATGATTGCAGACATCCCGGAAGAAGAATGTTTGATGGAGGTCGATCCAATACAGTTTCAGCGTGTTATTACGAATCTGCTGAATAATGCCTTAAAACATAATGCAGAAGGAACGCGCGTATGGATTATGGCAGAGCGGGAGGACGAGGAAACCGTAATCCGGATCTGTGATGATGGAGAGATTATTCCTGAACAAACGGCAAAGTATATTTTTGAGCCTTTTGTATTAGGGGATGAATCGAGGAACAGCAAAGGGGGCAGCGGTCTGGGCTTAAGTATTGCCCATAAAGTGATTGCCATGCATGGAGGTTTGCTTACCCTGGAACAGAACAAGGGAGAACCATATCGTAAAGCTTTTGTGATACGGTTTGCTGTGTGAGAAAAATCTAAAATACACTGCAAAAATCGTATTTTTATGCATAATCAATTTCACTTTTGTATGATAAAGGCAAAGAAGCATATGAAAGAAAAAGAGGTTATGGCTTATGAAGTATTATACCATTGGTAATCTGATTCGGGACGCCAGAGAGCGTCAGAACTGTTCTCAGGAGGAGGTGTGCCATGGAATATGCACGTCTTCCACACTGTCAAGAATTGAGAATGGGCAGCAGGCGCCGGGAAAGAAGATATTGGAAGGGCTGATGCAGAGGCTTGGCATTGTGGAATGGTTCTATGATATCAGTATGAGCCGGCAGGAAGAGGAAAAATGCGAACTGGAGCGAAGGCTTGCCCGTTGTTTTGAGAGAAAAGAATATGATAAGGTGCAAATGCTGGCAGATGAACTCGAAGAAAAATTGAAAACGTATGCCGACAGGGAATGCAATAGGAGAATGGAACAACAGTATTTGTATTTTGTGAGAATTATGATACGAAAGGAACGTGGGGAAAATCTGGAAAAGACGGCGGAACAGCTTTTAGAAGTGATACGTATGACGCTTCCCGATTTTGACGGAATGCACATTCAGACAAGGCTTTTGAATTATCAGGAAATTAGTATATTGAATAGTATTGGCAGCGTTTATTATGCTCTGGGTAAGTCGTGGGATGCGCTGCGCCTGATGTTTGACTTAAAGGAATATCTGGAGAATCACATGTTAAACAGCCAGAAAATTTCCGAAAAATACCCAATGGTTCTCCAGAACCTGTCTTTATGGATGGAGCGGGAAGGGCATTATAAAGACGCCCTGGAACTCTGCCAAAAAGGAATTGATTTTTGTATAGAATATGGGAAAATGCATACTTTTCCTATGTTATTATGCAATAAGGCATGTGCTTTGGCAGAGTTGGGACAAATTGAGATGTCTAAAGAAGTTTTTGAACAGAGTACCGCTATATTTCAGGCGGTAGGTCAGCGGGAGTCCGCTGAACTGGTAAAAGAATATGCCAGATATTATGGGATATGAAAAGAATACTGCACCTCCCCTCTGATTTGCATTATAGAGGAGAAGCGTATTTCATGCCATGCAGTTTTACGCAAAGAAAAATTTGCGTAAAACTGCATGGCAGAATTAATGGACATATGATACGATATTATTCCAGATTAATCGTACGGCGTATCAGGAAAAGTGAAGCCACATAGAAAATCAGTATTAAAATTATTTGAGAGATAATTGCTGTGGGAATCATGGTAGAGAAAAAACTGTTAAAAAAACTTGCGGAGTTGTCGCCGCCGCTTAACATAAGCCGGATGTATGGAACCAGCATAGCCAGGGAAGAGAGTGTCTGGGTAATCAGGTAAATTGCAATATAAAATCCAATCGCCGCTGCCAGACGGTATTTTTCCATTAATTGTCCCAAAAGAATGCTTAAATATCCCATCAATACAGAGGAAATGCAGGCTGTCAGCAATGTAAGCAGCAGGAGTATGACAAATATAACAGGAGAAAAGCCAAAAATATCAGAAAAAGAGAAACCCGCGGCCGTTTCCCCTGCTGCATTTGAGGAAAAACCGTCTATGAACAGGTTTTGTGCAGCGTCTATTTGATCTTTGGAGGCATGAAATCCGGCGGCAAATCCCAGCGCTGCAGTGGAAAGTACGGTGAACAGGCTGTTTAAGGAACACCAGAAGCATCCAGCAAGCAGTTTGGCATGGAATAACTGGGTTCTGGTGACTGGAAGCGTGTGCCAGAGATATCCTTCTGCAGTGAACAGGTTTTTGTAAAAATGCACATAAATGTAAATCAGCGTAATGCCGGAAAAAGTCATGATGGAAAGCGTATAGAACATGACAAGGGTCAGCGTTATGGGCAGAGCGTTTTTTGTGTCGAATATATCTGTGCTCAATATGATGCAGCCAATGACAGTTAGCACGATGATTCCCAGATTGAGCGGAAACAGTATTTTGCTTACGGATTTCCATTCGTGTTTTAGCAGTTTTCTTAACATTTGAATACCTCCCGGAATATAGTGTCAATGGATTTATGCTCTTTCTGGCGCAGATCGTCCACAGTGGCATGGGTGTGTATTGTGCCGTTCTGGATAAAAATTACCTCGTCCAGTATGTTTTCAATATCTGATATCAGATGGGTAGAAATGAGGATGGAAGCAGTTTCCTCATAATTGGAGAGGATGGTATCTAAAATATAGTCTCTGGCGGCGGGGTCAACCCCGGCAATCGGTTCATCTAAAATGTACAGATTTGCCCGGCGGCTCATTACCAGGATTAACTGAACTTTTTCCTGTGTTCCTTTGGACAGTGTTTTTAGCTTGTGATTGGGGTTAATCTGCAATTTTGCAAGCATGTCGTAGGCGCGCATCGGATCGAAATCCTGATAAAAGTCAGCAAAGAAATCCATAATATCGCGTACCCGCATAGCGCCGTTAAGGTAGGTATGGTCGGGAAGATAGGAAATCACACGTTTGCTTTCAACACCTACAGGTTTGCCATTTACACAGATTGTTCCAGAGCTTGGCGTTAACAGGCCGTTAATTAATTTAAGCAATGTGGTTTTGCCGCTGCCATTTGGTCCCAAAAGTCCGATAATATGTCCGCTTTCAATCTGGAGGTTTATATTGGAAAGAGCCGTGTGATTTCCATACTTTTTTGTGAGTTCTTTACATTCTAACAGTATCATGACAGTCTCCTTTACTGATTTCAGAAATGAGGGATATCGCTTCCTCTTTTTGAATACCAAGTTTTTGCATGTTGCATAAAAATTGCGTGATAATTTCTTTTGCAAGTTCTGCTTTTAAATTTTCAATCATGACAGTATCCTCCGTAATAAATCTTCCGCTGGTTCTCAGGGAATAGACAAGTCCGGTCCGTTCCAGTTCCGAAAGAGCTTTTTGCATGGTGTTGGGATTTACGGACGCGTCTTGTGCAAGATCCCGGACAGAAGGCAGTTTGTCTCCCGGCCCGTAAAGACCGGAAATAATGTCCATCTGTATTTTTTCGATAATCTGGATAAAGATAGGTCTGTCGGAATCTAAATTCCATGACATCATATCACCTCGCTTTTCTAGTGTATTATTGTACTATATAAATAATACGCTAATTCTTTTTGTCGAAAAAGTCAAGTACTTTCTCGGTTTTTAAGGTTTCCTGCACGTATTGACATTACAGAATCAGGAGAGTAAAATAAATGGGGAATATTTTGAATTGCAGAATCAGAAAGGAATAGACGAGATGAGAAAATATCTGTCTGCGTGTTGGAACCTGATGTTTTTGCTGTTGCTGCTGCATATGGATGAATATGACAGTGGCAGAGAGGTGCTCCAGAGACAGAATGTAGAAGAACAGAAGCAAGAGGAGCAGGCAGTGGAAGTACAGCAGCAGGACAGGCTATATTTTGGCTCGGACGGATATTTGAATAAGCTGTTGTCTCAACAGGAAAAAGAATCATTGCTCGATGCTTTTGCTATACAGGAGCATGAGGTTTATTCTTTTCTTCAGGGACCAAGATCCTGGGAGGAGGGTGTGACCTGGTCCGGAGAATGGTGTGCCTTTGGGGTGGAAGGGAATATTTTTGGAGGTTTTGGCTGCGGCCTGTGCTGTATGGCGAATATTTATAATACTTTGTCTCCTTATGAGGTTTCACCCTGGGATATGTGCGAATATTCAATGTCTGTTTCTAATTATGCGCCAAACTGGGAATCGGGAGCCATTAGCTGGAGGCATATGAGAGAAGCGCTGCGTTCCTGCGGCGTCTCCTGCGGCCTGTTTCATAAGCCGCAGACTTATGAGGAATTTCAGGAACAGATGGAAGAAATGAAGTCTGCCGTAGTGCTGGTCAGCAGTAAAGAAGATGATTCGTATTGGAAAGATACTCCGGGACATTATGTGAATATCTGGCTGTATCAAAAAGAAGATGATACGGTTTTTCTGGCGGAGCCGGGAAGTCCGGAAAATAACCGGAGCAGGATTCCGCTGCGGTACGTTTACGACGCGCTGAAAACGGCAAGTTCCTATCAGTATCTGGGCGTGAAGGGATATCAGGAACAGAACAATCAGTGGAAGGCGGACGGCATTGATGAAATCTGGAATTCTCCGTAATATGTTAGAAACTATTGACAAACAGAGGTAATGTGCTAAACTTAAGTAGTGATTGCGAGGGACATGCCATAGGGCATGTTTGAAAATGGCAGGTAGAAAAGGCAGGTATGTGCATGGAGAGACAGGCATTATCAATTTTGGTTGAAAACACTCCGAATGTGCTCAGTCATGTGTCCGGTTTGTTCAGCCGGAGAGGATACAATATTGACAGCATTTCAGCTGGAGTAACGGCAGATCCCAGATTTACCAGAATTACCATTGTTTCAAGCGGCGATGAGTTAATTCTGGAACAGATTGAGAAGCAGCTTGCAAAGCTGGAAGACGTAGTTGACATTAAAAAGCTGGAATACGGCAGTTCTGTATGCAGAGAGTTGATTTTGATTAAGATCAGAGTAAAAAACACAGAACGTCAGGCAGTCATATCTCTTGCTGAAATTTTTAAAACCAAAATTGTCGATGTGACCAACGATTCAATGATGATTGAATTGATTGGCAGTCAGAACAAGCTGGAGGCATTTTTAGAGCTGCTGGAAGGCTATGAGATACTGGAACTTGCGAGAACTGGCATTACAGGGCTGACCAGGGGATCGTCTGATGTCAAAATGTTTGATTAATGGCGCTGTTTTTATGTAAGAACAGAAATCGTTTGACAGAGTATGTGTTATTGGGAAGATGTTTTGCATTTTCCTGTTTATCTGATGATTTTTATCTAATTATCAGAAGTATCATAAATAGTTTTAGGAGGATAGAGCAATGGCAAAAATATTTTATCAGGAAGATTGTAATCTTTCATTATTAGAAGGAAAAACAATTGCAATTATCGGCTATGGCAGTCAGGGACATGCTCATGCATTAAATTTAAAGGATTCTGGATGTCATGTGATTATCGGTCTTTATCAGGGCAGTAAGTCCTGGGCAAAGGCTGAGGCACAGGGATTTGAAGTGTTTACTGCTGATGAAGCTGCCAAAAAGGCAGATATTATCATGATTCTTATCAATGATGAACTGCAGGCAGATATGTATAAGAGAGATATTGAGCCGAATTTAGAGGCGGGCAATATGCTGATGTTCGCACATGGCTTTAACATTCATTTTGGCGCGATTGTACCGCCTAAAGATGTAGATGTTACGATGATTGCACCCAAAGGACCAGGTCATACGGTAAGAAGTGAATATCAGGCTGGCAAGGGTGTTCCCTGCCTGGTTGCTGTAGAACAGAATGCGACCGGTAAGGCCCAGGAGATTGCGCTGGCATATGCTTTGGGAATCGGCGGAGCACGGGCAGGCGTTTTAGAGACTACGTTCCGTACGGAAACAGAGACAGACTTGTTTGGTGAGCAGGCAGTCCTTTGCGGCGGTGTATGCGCATTGATGCAGGCTGGTTTTGAGACATTGGTAGAAGCGGGATATGATGCAAGAAATGCGTATTTTGAATGTATTCATGAAATGAAGCTGATTGTGGATTTGATTTATCAGTCTGGATTTGAGGGAATGAGATATTCCATTTCCAATACGGCGGAGTATGGCGATTATATCACAGGACCGAAGATTATCACAGAGGATACGAAGAAGGCGATGAAGAAGATCTTATCGGATATTCAGGACGGTTCTTTTGCAAAAGACTTCTTATTAGATATGTCACCGGCAGGGCGTCAGGTTCATTTTAAAGCGATGAGGAAGCTGGCGGCAGAACATCCGGCAGAAGAGGTAGGTAAAGAGGTTCGTAAGCTTTATAGCTGGAACAATGAGGAAGATAAGCTGATCAATAATTAATATACAGAATCCCCAGGCAGAACGGAGGTCTTGTCTGGGGATTTTGACGTTTTAAATACTATAAAATCGGGCAGCAGATTTTAAGTAAAAGATGCTGAAAATTTATACCCACAGGGCATTCCATAATGCATGTTCCTGCAAAACAGGCGGACTTCGTCCGACAAGGTATACAAAGTCGTACATAGACGGCGTCGGAGAATCATGTTATATTTCTGGATCTTAAAAATTACCAGATTGTGAGTTGTTAAAATTTATAGTTTTCGTAAAACTGGATGAAATATGCCAGAGATTTAGAGATCTTTGCGTTTTTATTGTAGGCAAAGCCAATTTCACGTTTGTGAATGGGGATATCAAGCGGGATTTCCACCAGAGTGCCCGACTGCAGTTCAGTGCGCACAAAATCCCGAATTACGCACCCTGCGCCTAATCCGGTTTTGGTCATTTCAATTAAGAGATCCATATTGGAGACCTCAATCGTGTCCTGCGGCAATATATGATTGTCTTGAAAATAGCTGTCAATATACTGGCGCGTCATGTTTTCACGGTTTAACTGCATCAATGTGCAGTTTTGCAGGATTTGTCTGCGGTTTACCCCGCGGATTTGCAGGTTATGAAGGTAATCTTGGGTAGCAACGAAAATATCTTCAATTTCCCGCAGAGAATGAAAATTTATACTTTTCAGATGCTGCGGTTTTCCAATTAAGCCAATATCAAGCTTTCCCTCTTCCAACAGTTTTAAGGTATCATTTGTGGAATGGCAGGCAATGGAAATATTTATATGGGGGCATTGCTTGATAAAATCTTTTAGATAAGGAAGAAGAATATATTTGCACAGAGTAGAACTGGCTCCGATAGCCAGATTCCCGATACCAAGGGAGACAGAACGGCGCAGCTTGTTTTCTCCGACCGCAAGGGTTTCAAAAGCAGACTTTACGTATGCATACAAGAGTTCACCTTCCGGGGTGAGAGTAACGCCCCGGGAGCTGCGGTCAAAAAGCTTTACTTCCAGGCTCTCTTCCAGTTTTTGGATAGATTTGCTAACTGCAGGCTGACTGATATACAGCTCCTTTGCTGTTTTAGAAATATTTCCGGTGTTGGCGACAGCATAAAAAATCCGGTAAGAGGAAAGATTCTGATTCATATATTTTCTCCATAACTATAAATTATAATAATTATATTTAATATGTATTTCTATTATACTATGCTGTGTGCTAAAATAGCAAGCATAAAGAGTATTGAAGTTTTATGCTTTTTCAATTATGATTATGAAGTATTAAAAGAACAGGAGGAATCATACATGGGAATGACAATGACACAGAAGATTCTGGCAGCGGCGGCAGGGCTTCCTGAAGTAAAAGCAGGACAGTTAATAGAAGCTGAGCTGGATCTGGTTTTGGGTAATGATATTACTTCGCCCGTAGCCATTCATGAAATGGACAAATTTACTGCGGAGGGAATTTTCCATAAAGATAAAATCGCCCTGGTTATGGATCATTTTGTACCCAATAAGGATATAAAATCAGCACAGCATTGTAAATGCGTCCGTGAATTTGCATGTAAGCATGAGATTACGAATTTTTTTGATGTGGGTGAAATGGGCATTGAACATGCCCTGCTTCCAGAGAAAGGTCTGACGGTAGCGGGAGATGTGATTATCGGTGCAGATTCCCATACCTGTACCTATGGAGCCCTTGGAGCTTTTTCTACCGGGGTGGGAAGTACGGACATGGCGGCGGGAATGGCAACTGGAAAAGCCTGGTTCAAAGTGCCGTCTGCCATCAAGTTTCGTATCATAGGCAAGCCTTCCAAATGGGTTAGCGGAAAAGATGTGATTTTACATATCATCGGCATGATAGGTGTGGACGGAGCATTGTATAAATCGATGGAGTTTACCGGTGAAGGAATCTGCAATCTTTCTATGGACGACAGATTTACCATTGCCAATATGGCGATTGAAGCAGGAGGCAAGAATGGCATTTTTCCGGTAGACGACGTTGCCGCAGCTTATATGAAAGAACATTCTGCGAGAGAATATAAGGTTTATGAGGCCGATGAAGACGCGGAATATGATGAAGAATACACGATAGATTTAGGCGCTTTAAAGCCTACCGTTGCCTTTCCCCATCTTCCGGAAAACACAAGAACGGTCGACGAGGCGGGAGATGTAGCGATTGATCAGGTTGTGATAGGTTCCTGTACGAATGGCCGGCTGGATGATCTTCGGATTGCAGCCCAGGTACTCAAAGGCAAGAAGGTGGCAAAAGGAATCCGCTGTATTGTAATTCCAGCCACGCAGAGAATCTATCTTGAGGCAATGGAGGAAGGATTACTGCGAACATTTATAGAAGCAGGAGCCATTGTGAGCACGCCTACCTGCGGTCCTTGCCTGGGCGGTTATATGGGGATTTTAGCAGAAGGAGAGAGATGTGTTTCAACAACGAACCGTAATTTTGTAGGCCGTATGGGACATGTAGAATCAGAGATATATCTGGCAAGCCCGGCGGTCGCAGCAGCAAGCGCCATTACTGGTAAGATTTCAGCGCCAGAAGAATAGGAGGAAGCATATGAAAGCCAGCGGAACAGTGTTTAAATATGGAGACAATGTGGATACAGATGTAATTATTCCGGCAAGATACCTGAATTCTTCGGATCCCCAGGAGTTAGCCACGCATTGTATGGAAGATATTGACAGGGAGTTTGTAAATAAGGTACAGAAAGGAGATTTGATTGTAGCGGATAAAAATTTTGGCTGCGGTTCTTCGAGAGAACATGCGCCTATCGCTATTAAGGCGTCCGGCGTGAGCTGTGTAATAGCGGAGACGTTTGCAAGGATATTTTACCGCAATGCTATCAATATCGGACTTCCGATTATTGAATGCCCGGAGGCGGCGAAGGGCATTGAATCGGGAGATGAGGTTGAAGTAGATTTTGACAGCGGAATTATTACCAATAAAACAAGAGGGACTTCCTTTCAGGGGCAGGCGTTCCCGGAATTTATGCAGAAAATTATTAAGTCTGAGGGATTGATTAATTATATTAATCAAAAATAATCCGTCCTAAGAGCGTGTCTGATAATTGCATCTTAAAGAGAGCGATTTTCAAACGCGCTCTGGATTTTTTGCAATCGTTTCCAGATAATGCAGATATTTTTTTGAGAGTTTAATCTGGCTGTAAATTTCGGCGTATTCTCTAGGCGAATACCTTTCCAGATAGTTGGTTTGGAAATTTTTGCGGATCCCGTGTTTTTTTGCAAGATCAACAGCTTTATTATAGGCGATTGCCGCCTTTTCTTCTTTGTGGTAGGTTCCTACCGTATAATTTCCATTGATGTGAATTTGAACTTTATAAGTGTCAGAGCCAGGCATACTGATTTTACTTACGCCATAATAACGGTTAATGACAATAATATTGGAGTAACGGAGATCACAGGGATCTTCATTGGCAAAATAGTAGTCCCGGCCGGCTACGGCATAATTTTTGATGCCATATCTGGAGAGGACGCTGACCTGCATTCCATAATCGTTCACAAAGAGATGTCCCTGGCGCCGCATAATTCTATGACTGGAATAATAAAAAAGGTCGTCAATGTCAAATTTTAATTCTTCCGTTGGGGAAAGATAATAAACGAAATAATTATTCCTCAAATAGATAGGATTTTTAAAATAAATATGGTTATCCCGAAAATTCAGCAAAGAAATCACCTTGTCAAAATTTAGAATAGTGGGTAGTGAAAAAACGTCTTCAAAGACTGTGGAGGAATCGAAAAGCAGACATGCAGCTTCCTGGTAAGCCTGATGAGCCTTTTGTTCCGTAGTATAACTGCCCAGGGATATGTGTTTGTTCTGGAAGGTTATACTGGAGCGATAGTAAGCAGTTCCATTTTTTTTGTGAGCGAGATAGGCGCCTGGCAGCATAATTTTCTCCTTTCGTAGTCATCTCATGTATTTTTTTCGGGGAAAAACTACAAAATAAGTATATCACAAAAAATGGGAAACGCAAGTTTCACAATTTGTCAGAATATAATGGTAAATAATGGGAAAGATTACATCAGTTAGACGTGAAATCTTAAAGGGAAAAGAGGAATTACTATGTTGACAATTCAAAATCTGTTTAGGAACGCGTATTTTTCTATAAAAAGCATATCGAAGAAATTATATAGAAGCTGTGCAGTTCTTGTTTTTGGATTTACTGTATTTGCAATGATTTTGCTGAAGGAGCAAAACATTCAGGGTGCAGGAAAGAACCAGGTTTCAGCAAAAAATAAAATAGTTGAGGACGCCAAAGAAGAACCGCAGAAAGAAAATCCGGCAGAGCTGCTTCTTTCAGAACAAAGTTTTGCAGCGGCATGTCAGAGTATTATAGGAGAGGAGCACGTCAGAGACAAAATACAAGTGGAGATTTCCAGGCGGGAAGTGACGGCAGTATGCGCAAGCGTTCAAACATCCTGTAATGAGATGCAGAAGGAGCCGCTAAATCCATATGGGGATATTGTTGTCACAGAGGAAGATTATGAGGCATTGTGCAGAATTGTGCAGGCGGAGGCGGGAGGAGAAGATGAGCATGGAAAAGTGTTGGTAGCGGAAGTGATTTTAAACCGCGTGTTATGCGATAAATTTGCGTCTACTGTTTACGATGTGATTTTCGAACGCAGTGGAGGCAGTCCACAATTTTCTCCAACGGTGGACGGAAGATATTTTTCAGTTACAATTATGCCGGAAACGATCGCGGCGGTGGAACAGGCGCTGCATGAGGAAGATGTCTCGAACGGAGCCCTTTTCTTTTCCGCCAGGAGAAAAGCAAATCCCTATGATATGGCATGGTTTGACCGAAATTTGAAATGGCTGTTTCAGCATGGAGGGCATGAGTTTTATACGCTTCCCTGAGAAATTTATGCAGGGCGCTTGTTGACAGGAAAAAAGAAAACTTTTATAATGAGGGGTGTCCTGGAGCATTTTGTAAATACGCTCTGGGGATCCCTGTTTGAGTGGAATAAAGAAGCAAAGGATGGAATGGATCATGTTATATGTAAGTACGAGAAATGCGGATGAAAAAGTTACGGCTTCTCAGGCGGTACTGAAAGGTCTGGCAGAGAATGGCGGTTTATTTGTGCCGGAGCAGATTCCGGTATTGGATGTTTCCATGGAGCGGTTAAAAAATATGACTTATCAGGAAACGGCGTATGAGGTTATGAAGCTGTTTCTTACAGATTATACGGAAGAAGAATTAAAAAACTGTATCAGAAATGCCTATGATGAAAAGTTTGATGACGGTGAAATTGCGCCTTTGGTGAAGGCGCAGGATGCTTATTATCTAGAGTTGTTTCATGGCGCTACCATTGCGTTTAAGGATATGGCGTTGTCGATTCTTCCACATCTTTTAATTACAGCGGCCAGGAAGAATCAGGTGGAAAACGATATTGTAATTTTGACCGCGACTTCCGGCGATACAGGAAAAGCGGCGCTGGCTGGGTTTGCAAAGGTAAAAGGAACGAAGATTATTGTATTTTACCCCAAGGATGGCGTAAGCCCTATCCAGGAGAAACAGATGGTGACGCAGAAGGGAGAGAATACCTTTGTTGTGGGAATCAGAGGCAATTTTGACCAGGCACAGACGGGGGTGAAACAGATGTTTTCGGATTCTTTGCTGGCCAAAGAGATGGAGGAGGCTGGTTATCAGTTTTCTTCTGCAAACTCTATTAATATTGGGCGGCTTGTTCCGCAGATTGTATATTATGTATATGCTTATGCAAAGATGCTGAAAACAGGCGCTCTTGAAAATGGAGAGGCAATGAACGTGGTGGTGCCTACGGGTAACTTTGGTAATATTCTTGCAGCGTTTTATGCGAAGAATATGGGGCTTCCGCTGGGCAGGCTGATTTGTGCTTCCAATGAAAATAAGGTGTTGTATGATTTCTTTACTACCGGTACATACGATAGGAACAGAGAATTTATCCTGACTTCGTCCCCTTCCATGGATATTCTTATTTCCAGTAATCTGGAGCGTTTGATCTATCGGATTGCGGGGAATGATGCCGGAAAGAATCAGGAATTGATGAAGTCTCTTCAGGAGACGGGGAGATATACGATTACAGATGAGATGAAGGAACAGCTTGCGTCATTTTATGGCAATTATGCCAGCGAAGAGGAAACGGCAGCAGTGATCCGGGAAGTTTATCAGGAAACGGGATATATTATGGACACCCATACGGCGGTAGCCGCCGCCGTTTATAAGAAATATCAGAAGGAGACAGGCGATAGGGCCAGGACGGTTATTGCTTCCACGGCAAGTCCATATAAGTTTACCAGGAGCGTAATGACAGCGATTGACGAAAGCTATGGCAGCAGGCCGGATTTTGAATTGGTGGATGAATTAGAAGTATTATCCAAGGTGAAAATACCCCGTGCAATTGAGGAGATTCGTACAGCTCCGGTAATCCATAAAACGGTATGTGAAGTAAATGAGATGCAGTCAGTTGTAAAACAATTTTTAAATGTAAAATAATCAGTACGAAAATACCCCTCTGCCCAGTTGGTTCCGGCCAGAGGGGTATTATAATATTGTATTGTCATTATTCGTCAATTCGTTCTACTGAGAAAATAAAATTAATGGTTCCAAATGAGAAAATAATTGGTAACAGATAAGAAGGATAATCTGTAGCCAAAAGCTCCTCCTTATGTTGTGCCGGCGGCTGTAAATGCAGTTCCATAGAATAATCATTGGACATATTAACAGAATACAAACCGTTATGCAGATTTAAAAAGTCTTCCATGGAAGCGGAAACATACTCGTCAAATTCGTCGAGTTCTTCGTTTATGTAGCGGCTGGCAAAGGCAATAGCTGTTTCCTCTTCCATATCAAGAGCAGACATGAAGGAAAAAGAACCCTCGACTTGCTGGAAAATACAGAAATTGGTAGGAACTTCCGGGAGGGCAATAATGTTCAGCGTAGTAAAGTCTTCGCCTATGAAGCGCACCAGGTCGTTAAACAGGAGCGTGATATAGGAAAGTATATATTCTGCATGAGGCAAATCTTCTGGAAGATAAAAATCAGCGAGAAGTTTATCTACCATATATTTTTGTTCTTCAATCAGTTCAAGGTCATAGATTTCATAGACGGATTTATACTCTGTGATGAGATTTTCCAGTTCAACATGATTAATAATATGCTGGTCAATTAAAATCTGTCCCAGCAGCATATAATTAGGAAGCTGAAGAGCCAGAAGCTCGTTTACCTGCTCCTCTGTCAGATAGCCAAGCTCAATGGCAAGTTCTCCAAAACGTTTATCGTAGTGAGTTTGGGTAACGAAAACGTCTTCCACCTCGCTTGCGGACATATATCCAGCATGTATGGCAAGGGTGCCCAGCCTTTTGTGTGTGGTAGACTGAATCTTTAGTATCTCAACCAGCTGCTCAGGAGAGATGACCCCTTTGTTGAGCAAAAAATTGCCAAAAAACTGCGTATGCATAATGATTATCTCCCTTCAAAACGCGCATGAATAATATCGTTAATGGCGGAAGTTGAAAAAGGTTTCTGGATGAAATCTCTGGCTCCTTCCATAATGGCATTTTTCAATTGTGTCTGCGTGCCGACGGAGGAAACCACGATTATATGGGCGGTGGGATCAAACTCCCGGATTTCATGTATGGCTTCTACGCCGTCTTTGATGGGCATTACAATATCAACAAAAACCAGTTCAGGTCTGTGTTCTTTATATGCATCAATTGCCTCCTGTCCGTTAGAAGCCTCAAGAAAATTATCATAACCGCTTTTTTTAATAGCATCTTTTAACTGTTTGCGCGCCAATATAGAGTCATCGCAAATAAGTATTTTTACATTTTCCATTCAAATCGCTCCTTGCTAAATTTATAATACTATATCCAATTCTACACTAATTGGACAAAAGTTTCAATTGTTTCTTTGTTTTTTTTATAATATGTTGTGTGATTGTTTCAGTTTAACTGCCGATTTCCGTTTTTCATTGCAATCTTTTGCAGCTGAAAGTATAATAAATACATTACAGTGAAAAATATTTTAAGAAGGGAAAGGAATCATGATAATTATATTTGACATCATCATTTTTGCCTATGGAATTTATGCGGTTTATGCTGCGGTTAACATGAAAAAGACCAGGCGGCTGACACGTTTTTTTATCGGAGGAAACAATACCCCTGTCCGTGATACGGGGGGATATATTGACGCGATCTATGCGAAAACGATTGTTATGGGTTCCGTGGCGGCATTATTTGGCGGCGCTGGCTTTGTCAATGACTATATCATACCTCTTCCTGAGTTGATGAAAGCGCTGATGCTGCTGTTTATCACGGTGCTGATCTGGTTTGGGGTGTCGCAAAGCCAGGCAAAGCGCAAGTTTTGGTAGAAATATGAAAAGTTTATGAATTTCTGAGGATATCTGTAGATTTTTTCCCGAAGATAGTTTAAAATAAAACTAATCGTGAAGACGATGGAAGGGAAGGACAGCAATGGAATATCAGAAATTGATTGCTCAGGCAATTATGGCGAAGGAATCCGCATATGCCCCCTATTCGAACTTCCGTGTTGGCGCAGCGCTTTTAACAAAGAGCGGCAGGGTATATACTGGATGCAATGTGGAAAATGTAAGCTATGCGGCGACAAATTGTGCAGAACGTACGGCAGTGTATAAAGCGGTATCGGAAGGAGAACAGGAATTTACGGCAATAGCAGTTAACGGTGATAACAATGATTACCTGCCTCCCTGCGGCATATGCAGACAGGTACTCGCAGAGTTTTGCGATTTGGAGGCATTTGAGGTTATTCTCGCAAACAGCACCCAGGATTACCAGGTCATAACGCTGGCTGAACTGCTTCCCGGAGCGTTCCGGCCAGAAAACCTGAGACCGGGAATTTTTTGACAGAGAATGGCAAAAAAATATTGACAAAAAAATAGCAAAAGGATATTCTATGTAGTAGTAAGTAAAACTTAAGGAGGACAAGAAAACATGGCGACAAAGGCTTTTTATCCAAGAACAGAAATCGGACCGGGCAAAGTTGGTTTTGCAAAAACACGCTCCATCATTGAGGCTGCTTTTTATGGCAACAATGTAGTGAAAGTGAACACCCTGAGAGAGGCGTATGAACTTGCAAAAAACTCTCCGGGAACGGTTGTAACAGACATGCCTGTATATAGAGGAGAGGAATTTGGTCTGGAAGCAGATGCAAAGGTTTTATTATTTAACGACGGTTCTATCACCGGACGTTATGCTCCTGCAAGAAGAATCACAGGAAAGCCCGGAGTAAATACCACAGAGCTGGATAAGCTGCTGATGGATGCTGTATATGATTCCAGATGGAAGACCATGTACCATGCAGAGGTATTTATCGGACTGGATCCGGAATTTATGGTGAAAGCACATCTGTTAATTCCAGAAGGAGAAGAGAACATTCTGTATTCCTGGATGCTGAATTTCCAGTATATGTCTGACCAGTATGTGAAGATGTATAAAGAGTCTAAACTGTATGACAATGAACCGGATATTTATATTTTCTCTGATCCTCAGTGGACAGGAACAGACAGGACAGATATTTCTGATCCGAACTGTCTGTGCTATTTCAATACGGATACAAACTGCGCGGGTATTCTTGGTATGAGATACTTTGGAGAGCACAAGAAGGGCACATTGACGCTGGCCTGGGCGCTTGCTAACAGAAACGGCTATGCTTCCTGCCATGGCGGACAGAAGGAATACACGCTTGACGATGGTTCAAAGTATGTTGCAGCAGTATTTGGTTTATCTGGTTCCGGTAAATCTACGCTTACACATGCGAAGCATAACAATAAATATCCTTCTATCAAGGTATTGCATGACGACGCGTTTGTAATCAATGCGGAAACCTGTGCTTCGGTAGCATTGGAGCCCACATACTTTGATAAGACGGCAGACTATCCTACCGCATGTGAGGACAACAAATATTTATTGACCGCTCAGAACTGTTCTGCAACCATGGATGAAGATGGAAAAATTGTTCTGGTGACGGAAGATGTTCGTAATGGCAATGGCCGTGCAATCAAGTCCAAATTATGGTCTCCGAACCGTGTGGACAAGATTCAGGCTCCGGTAAATGCAATTTTCTGGATTATGAAAGATCCTACCATCCCGCCGGTAGTGAAGTTAAAAGGAGCTTCTCTTGCTTCTGTTATGGGAGCAACCCTTGCAACAAAGCGTTCTACCGCTGAGCGTCTTGCAGCAGGCGTAGACCCGAACGCACTGGTTGTAGAGCCTTATGCAAATCCGTTCAGGACATATCCCCTGGTAAACGACTATGAGAAATTTAAGACTCTGGTTGAATCTAAGAATGTAGACTGCTACATTATCAACACCGGTGATTTTATGGGCAAGAAAGTGCAGCCGAAAGACACGCTGGGCGTTCTGGAAGCGATTGTTGAGAAGAAAGCTGATTTCAAGCAGTGGGGTCCGTTCTCAGATATTGAGATTTTTGAATGGGAAGGATTTGTTCCAGACTTATCAGACAAAGATTATGTAGATCAGTTGAAGGCACGTATGCAGGATAGATTAAATTATGTAACAAATCTGGACGAGGCTGAAGGTGGATTTAACAAGCTTCCGGAAGATGCAGCGGCAGCTATTAAGACAGTTGTCGATCAGGCAAACACATTGTAAAATTTAAGAGATTTTTATCAGGCTCCCACAGAATATTTGTATTCTGTGGGAGTGTGTATATTTATGAGACAGGTAAATTTTAGTAATATTTTTGGAAATATAGATAGCTTTAGGGAATAAAAGTGAAAATAATTGTAAGTTTTCACTAACTGCCTTTTTGTGTAGATAAGCACACAGAATGGAGGGAAAATATGATAAAAAAGAAAGTAACAGTTGTATTGGCATTTTGTATCATCCTGTTGTCCGCAGTTTTCACAGGAAAAGGAGAGGCACAGGCGGCTGGCAGCTATACCTTGCAGGTGAATAAGGGAACAAACGTGGTAACGGTATTTCGTGATGGAAAACCAGACAGAGCTTTTGTGTGTTCTGTTGGTTCAGCGACGCCGATTGGAACCTTCTATACGCCGAATAAACTTAGATGGCATGTTTTGGACGGTCCTTCTTACGGCCAGTATTGCACACGGATTACGGGAGGGTTTTTATTTCATTCTGTATGGTATTACGTTAATGGAAATTATGCTTCTCAGTCTTATGTGCAGTATAATAAGCTGGGTACGACAGCAAGCCATGGCTGTGTGCGTTTGACCGTTGCAGACGCTAAGTGGATATATGATAACTGTCCTTTGGGAACAAAGGTTACAATCATATATGGTTCGGCGTCTAATGATCCTCTGGGTAAACCGGAGGCAATTAAAATACCTGCAAAATATGGCAGCAGAGGCTGGGATCCCACGGATCCTATGGCGGGAAATCCGTACAGCAGTCTGCGTCCTTCTATCGATGTTTCTGGCGCGCAGACCAAGATCGCATATGGCTCGGAGTTTAACCCCTATGCAGGAATTGTCGGCAGAGATTCTCTGGGGAACGACATCAGCCATAAACTTACCAGTAACGGTACGGTGAATACGAAGAAAGTTGGAAGCTACCGGATTACATACATAATTACAGACGCATTGGGAAGAAGCGCGTCGGCAGAAGTGGTTTATACAGTGGCGGATACACAGGGAGCCACGATAAAAGGTGTGAAGAAGTCACAGCAAAAGGAGTACAACTCTACGCTGAAGCTGCGTGCAAAGGTTAAGGCTTATACGGTTGATAAGAAAAATTTGACAAAAAACATTCAGATAAAAATTGTTTATCCTAAGGGAAAAACGGAAAAGATATATAGGAAAAGTACGATTAAGCTTAAGAAGCTGGGAACCTACAAAATTAATTATTATGTGACCAATCCGAATAACGGCATGGAGACGAAAGTGACCTCCAAGGTAACAGTTAAAGATACCAAGAAACCTAAGTTTACAGGGGTGGCTTCCAGAAAAACGTTCGAATATAATGCGGTTAAGAATTTGAAGTATGGTGTGAAAGCAAAATTGGTGTCCGGCAAGAATATGACGTCTAAGATTGTAGTCAAGATAAAAGTGCCAGGCGGCAAGAAATATAAAAAGCTTTCTGAGACGGCTTATAAGAAGTATAAATTCAGCAAAACAGGCACCTATTATGTGCAGTTTAGCGTGACAAACCCATACAATAAAAAAGCCGTGGCCCAAAAAGAGACGGCCATTACGATACGGGATACAAAGAAGCCGCAAATTACAGGTATTACCGCGGCAAAGACTGTGGAATATAAAGATGTATTGAATTTAAAAGATAAGGTGACGGCAAAGCTGTTATCGGGAAAAGATATGACCTCAGCCATTGCCATTAAGGTGAAAGCTCCGGGCGAGAGTCAGTTCCAGTTATTAAATACAGCGGCTTATACAAGTTATTGCTTTCATACTCTGGGCGTGTACTCCGTGGAATATTCTGTTGCAAATCCTGATAATCAGAATGCAGTTGCTGTGAAAACGATGGAAGTTACGGTGAAGGATACAAAAGCGCCGGTGATTTCCGGTGTGAAAGAACAGCTTCAGGTAACGACTGGAGAAGGACTGGATCTGCGAAAAGATGTGACGGCAGCGCTTCTGTCCGGCATAGATGTGACCGCTCAGATTAAGATTACGGTGAAGACACCGGACGGCAAAGAAGCAGAGTGGAAGGAAGCGGGAGCGTATACCTTTAATCAGACAGGATCTTACAAAATTATTTATACGGCCATAAATCCGGACGGCGGCGCGCAAGTGAAAGCAGAGATGACGGTAGTTGCAGCCGAAGGTGAAAAACCGGCGGTGTCTCCGCAAAACGGACAGGAGGTTAAAGAAGGGCTTAAGGCTGGTAATTAATGTGACTTCAACATGAAATTAACATTAATTATTGGTTGCAGTTTTGGGCATAATAGAGTATAATCAGTGTATGCTAGAAAGTATTCCTGGGATGTTCGATACCCTGCTATTTTGAACCTACATTTATTTTCATGGGATTCTTATATTGCCGATTGGATGCCAGGCCGTCATTATGCAGCGGAAGGCAGAAGAGAGGTTGCGGTTACCCACCTAGCTTGGCTAGGAGTCAAAATTGCAGGAAACGGCATTTTGGGGTACTTTCCAGAAAAATATGAGATACAAAAGAATCTTACAAAAGAGAAGCTGCGCATAAGTTTCAAAAGAGTTTAAAGTACGAAAGACAGAAGCTACAAAAGAATGGTGAGCTACGAAAGATAAACATACAAAAGAGGAAAGGCTGCTTTGGAGAAAGGCAGCCTTTCTTAAATCATGTAGAAGTAAAAGCGCGCATATAAATTAAAGCATTTAAAGTGAAAGAACAGGAAATGATTATATGGGGAAAATATATTCCAGTAAGAAAAGAAATTATAAGTCAGGAATTTTGCTGATACTTTTGATGCTTGCCGCCGCCTGTTTTATACTGGCAGTAAAAGCAAAAAAAGTAATTACAGAATACAGCAGCGACTATGTGGCGCTTGCTGAATTGCCTTCCCAGTTAAGTTTTACGTATTATGAGGAAGATGAATGGGCAAAAAAGCTGAAAGAGGTGTTTCATGAGAAAGGGCTGAATGGGAAACTTACCTTTGGGAAGTTGGAGCTTATACTGGAACAGCTTTCCGTTCAGGATTACATAACCTATCAGGATACTTTTTTTTGGAAAACGGTGCCGCGCACGGTATGGAATGCCGTGTACGAGCAGATATTGGATTTGCTGGATACAGAAAGTGAGGTTAAAACGGTAAACCTTGTGTTTCTTACGGAAGAGGAAGAGGACGCAGGGCGGTGCCTGACGCAAAAAGGATATTATCAGGTGGCAGAGGGCGTAGATTATTTTCACTATTATGATATGTACCAGGTGTATGTGAAGGATGATCGTATCATCGGGGTTGGCAGTGAATGTCAGAAAAAGCTTACATTGAAAAATGTATTTATACATAAGACACAAAATGAAAAAGCAGAGATACTGTATGAGAATCAGAAGATTTCTCTGGATATCGAAGGGTTAACAGAAGAGATAAATGATACCATCTGCGATATGGAATGGAAAGACAGAAAAGTTACGGCAATTTATAAAAAAGAGGATAAAATTTCCGGTAAAGTTCTGAGTTTTAATGATAAGCAGATTGAGATTTCCGGATATGGAACGTTAAAGTATAAGGGGAAATTAAGAATATACAAGACCTACGGCACGGTAGAAGAGTTGGATGAATCTAAATTAGTGATTGGAAACCTTCAGGCGGATTTTGTGGTGGCCGAAAAACAGGTCTGCGGCATTATATTGCAGGAACCGGCTACAATAGAGAATATCCGGGTTCTTTTGCTGAATCATGAAAATACACCGTATCATAAGAGTCCTGTTCTGACAGTGGATGCAGACGCAACGGTAACGGTTGGCGATAAAGAGGAACAGATTGAGAAAGGACAGGCGATTAAGCCGGAGGAGCTTCTCAACAACCAGGAAGAGTATGTAAAAATTGCACTTGGGGACAACAATGGAAGAATTTATTTCGCGGATGAAGCGGGGAATCATACTTCTTTAGGATACCGCGGCGTGATGGAGATCCGCAAATATGCCGAAGGATATGGCGTTGTGAATGAACTTCCTTTAGAGCAGTATTTATACGGCGTAGTGCCCAGTGAGATGCCGGCGTCTTACGAGAGAGATGCGCTTTGCACGCAGGCTGTCTGTGCCAGAAGTTATGCCTGTATTCAGCTCATGCGGGGAGATTATGCAGCACTTGGCGCACATGTGGATGACAGTACCAATTATCAGGTCTATAATAAGCAGGCGGAGGATCCCAATACGAACCTGGCTGTGGACGATACGGTGGGGGAAGTGGTAAAATATCAGGGAGAGGTGGCCGAGACCTATTTCTTTTCCACATCCTGCGGCTATTCAGCTGATATGAGGGTATGGAATACGGAACCGGCAGAAAAGTACGGCTATCTGCAAAGCTGTTCTCTGCTCTCAGATCAGAGCGAGCCTGACATTTCCGATGAAAATAAATTTGCAGAATTTATAAAAAACCAGGATATCGCCGCCTATGACAGTGACAGTCCCTATTTTCGCTGGAGTGCAAAACTTTCTACTGGAGAAAAGACAGGGGCGGTGAATGCGGCAATTGCCGCGCGTTTTGGGGCCAACGCGCAGAACGTGCAGATTGTCAGGGCGGACGGCGCGCCGGGAACGGAGGCGGATTTGACAGGGTTTGGGGCGCTGAAAAGTATTTCTGTGGCGGAACGAAAACCAGGCGGTGCAATAGGAAATTTGCTGCTTACGTATGAAAATGGAACGGTAACATTGCTTACCGAATATAATGTGCGCCTTGTACTGGGGGCTGCTGTGACAGAGCTTACAGACAAGGAGGGGAAACCTGTAAATATGGAGCTTCTTCCGAGCGCCTGTTGTACGGCGGTCCCGGTGGAGGATGGCTTTGTGTTGTATGGCGGAGGATACGGGCATGGTATTGGCATGAGTCAGAATGGAGCCAATGGCATGGCGAAGGCAGGTATGAAATATATGGATATTTTGATGAAATTTTATCATGATATCACCATTGAAAATATATATAATGAGGAAAAGTAATTATGTGGAAAACTATGGCGAAGGCAAAAGTCTTTATCGAAAAATGTAAGGAGGATAACATCGGCGCTTTTGCGGCACAGTCAGCGTTTTTTATCGTGTTGTCTCTGATACCCTTTATTATGTTGTTTATTTCTCTGGTGCAGTACACGCCTGTGACGAAGAGTATGATTATGGATACGATTAATCGCGTTATGCCGACCTATATTTCACCTTTTCTGATTGGAATTATCAATGAAATGTATCAAAATTCCATTGGCCTGGTGTCAGCGGCAGCGGTAGCCGCCGTCTGGTCTGCCGCCAAAGGGATTCAATATCTGACGAACGGTTTAAACAGCGTATATGATATTGAGGAGACCAGAAACTGGATTCTGCTGCGGTTTCGTGCCGTTTTGTACACTTTGATGCTGGTGCTTGCAATCGTGACTACTCTGGTATTGATGGTGTTTGGAAACAGTCTGCAGCATTTGATTGTACAGTATCTTCCCCTTGCCGCACGCATTACAGAAGGGATTTTAAAATTGCGTTCCCTGATTCTTCTGGCAGTCCTGATGTTGTTTTTCTGCACCTTATTCAAGATGCTGCCGAACCGCAGGGCGACATTTAGAAGTCAGATTCCAGGCAGTATTATGGGGGCCCTGGGATGGTCGGTCCTCTCTTTTGGAATTTCCGTTTATGTAGATTATTTTCATGGATTTTCCATGTATGGCAGCCTCACAACCATAATTCTGGTAATGCTGTGGCTGTATTTTGGAATTTATATTTTACTGATCTGTGCAGAAATTAATGATATTTATGAGGAAAAGCATTCCGTGTAGCCATTGAACATATGGCGTTTTGGATATTTTCCTCTGATTTGCGCTTGGGGGGAATCTGTTTAAATTTTCTCTTGACAACAAAAAGCAGGATTGTATACAATTATCCTTGATGTTAAGTTGATGGCAGGAGGCGGAATCTCTTGAGTGAGGCAAATTATTTATTAGGACAAAAGGTGTTTCAGATTATTCGGGAAGATATTATAGCTGGAAAATATCAGCAGAAAGAAGAATTGAGAGAGATAGCCATTGGGGATGAACTTCAGGTGAGCAGGACTCCCGTGCGCGAGGCGCTGCGCCAGTTAGAGCTGGAAGGTCTTGTAACCATCGTCCCCAACCGGGGAGCTTATGTAGTGGGTATTTCCTCGCAGGACATGAAGGATATGTTCGAGATACGTTTGCTGCTGGAGGGTTTTTGCGCCGGAAAGGCCGCGGAAAACGCATCTTTAGAGCAGTTGGAGATGCTGGAGGAAATCATGGTTCTGACGGAATATCATATCAAACATGGACATATCAGACAGCTCATAGGACTGGACAGTAAGTTTCATGAGATTTTGTTCGTGGCGGGAGGGAGCAGAATGCTGGAGCATGCTCTGAAAAACTATCATGATTATCTGAAACGGGCGCGCAGATTTAGTTTGCTGACGCCGGGACGGGCGAAGGAATCGGTATGGGAGCACAGGCAGATCTTAGAGGCGGTGAAAGCGCAGAATAAAAAGAAGGCAGAAGATGCTGTTTGTCAGCATTTGATTCATACTATTAAAAATATAGATACATATGGATGGGAAAACATTACAGGAGGACAGAAGAATGGAAAAAATTAAGATGACAACCCCTTTGGTGGAGATGGACGGAGATGAAATGACCCGTATTCTCTGGAAAATGATTAAGGATGAACTATTGCTTCCTTTTCTTGAATTAAAAACAGAGTATTATGATTTGGGACTGGAGCACCGCAATGAAACAGACGACCAGGTGACCTTTGATTCAGCAAATGCTACGAAAAAATATGGCGTGGCAGTGAAGTGCGCTACCATTACTCCCAATGCGGCAAGGATGACAGAGTATGATTTGAAAGAAATGTGGAAAAGCCCCAACGGAACTATTCGCGCTATTTTGGACGGAACGGTATTCCGCGCGCCTATTACAGTGAAGGGAATTGAACCATGCGTTAAGAACTGGAAGAAGCCGATTACCATAGCGCGTCATGCTTATGGGGACGTATATAAGGCAAGCGAGATGAAGATTCCGGCAGCGGGGAAATGCGAACTGGTATACACGACGGAGGATGGAACGGAAACCAGAGAATTGATTCATAATTTTACGGGCGCAGGGATTATCCAGGGACAGCATAATTTAAACGAGTCCATTGAGAGCTTTGCAAGAAGCTGTTTCAATTATGCCCTGGATATTAAACAGGATTTGTGGTTTGCCACCAAAGACACCATTTCCAAGAAATATGACCATACGTTCAAGGATATCTTCCAGGAAATTTATGATAAAGAATATGATGAGAAATTTAAGGCGGCAAACATTGAATATTTCTATACTTTGATAGATGATGCTGTAGCCCGCATTATGAAAGCAGAGGGCGGATTTATTTGGGCATGTAAGAATTATGACGGCGATGTGATGAGCGATATGGTCAGCTCTGCCTTTGGTTCCCTGGCGATGATGACTTCCGTACTGGTTTCCCCTCAGGGATACTATGAGTATGAAGCGGCTCACGGAACGGTACAGCGTCATTACTATAAACATTTAAAGGGAGAAGAAACCTCCACGAACTCTGTGGCAACTATATTTGCATGGACCGGGGCATTGCGCAAACGTGGGGAACTGGACAATTTACCGGAGTTGTCAGCATTTGCAGATAAGTTGGAGCAGGCTTGTCTGTCTACGATTGAATCGGGCAAAATGACAAAAGATCTGGCCTTGATTACCACTTTGGAAAATCCCACCGTTTTAAACAGCGAAGGCTTTATCAAGGCCATTCGTGAGGCTTTGGAGGGGCTGTTGTAAGATTAGGAAAGTAGAGGAAGACTTATCATGATTTTAGCATGCCAGAATATCAGCAAAGCCTTTGGCACCGATGAAATCATACAACAGGCGTCTTTTCACATTGAGGAATATGAGAAGGCGGCAATTGTGGGAATTAATGGAGCTGGGAAAACTACCTTGCTGAAAATTATCATGGGGGAACTGGAAGCAGACGCCGGAGAGGTGGTTCTGGCAAAGAACAGAACCATTGGCTACCTGCCTCAGAATCCTGATATTCAGGGAAACAAAACGGTTTATGAGGAGGTTCTTTCGGCGAAAGAAGATCTGGTTTCCATGCAGGAAACGCTGGTATCCATGGAAGAAAAAATGAGCAGCCTTGCGGGAGCAGAGCTGGAACAGTTTTTGGAGAGTTACAACCGACTGAATTTTGAATTTGAGAGGAAGGGCGGATCTTCCTATAAGAGCGAGATCACAGGCGTATTGAAAGGGCTGGGATTTACAGAAGAGGAATTTGGGAAATATATGCAGGCTTTGTCCGGGGGACAGCGCACCAGAGTCTGCCTGGGAAGGCTTCTGGTAACAAAACCAGATGTAATTCTGCTGGACGAGCCGACCAACCATCTCGATATCGGCTCTATTACCTGGCTGGAAACTTTTTTGCTTAATTATAAGGGTGCGGTGGTGATCGTCAGTCATGACCGCTATTTTCTGGACCGGGTGGTACGTAAGGTGGTGGAGCTGGACCGCCATAAAGTGTCGGTGTTTCAGGGAAATTACAGCGATTATGCAGTGAAAAAAGCACAGGTGCGGGAGGCGCAGCTCAAGCAGTATTATAACCAGCAGCGGGAGATTAAACATCAGGAGGAGGTCATTGCCAAACTGAAATCTTTTAACCGTGAAAAGTCCGTCAAGCGCGCGGAAAGCCGGGAAAAGATGCTTGATAAGATCGAACGCCTGGAGAAACCGGTGGAGGAAAACACCGATATACATCTGAATTTAGAGCCAAGGATTGTCAGCGGCAACGATGTGCTGAAAGTGGATCATCTGGCAAAATCGTTTCCAGGGCAGTCCCTGTTTTCTGATATCTCTTTTGAGATTAAACGGGGCGAGCGGGTGGCGCTGATTGGAGATAACGGGACAGGAAAGACCACAATTTTGAAAATTATCAACGGAATGGTGCAGGCGGATAACGGCGCTCTGACATTGGGAACCAATGTACATATTGGCTACTATGACCAGGAACACCAGGTGCTTCATATGGAAAAGACTTTGGTTGAGGAAATCTCGGATGCTTATCCGACACTCACCAATACGGAAATTCGGAATGTGCTGGCGGCATTTTTATTTACAGGAGACGAGGTGTTCAAACGGATTTCTGATCTCAGCGGAGGCGAGCGGGGCAGAGTATCTCTTGCCAAGCTGATGCTGTCAGAGGCAAATTTTTTAATATTGGACGAGCCGACCAATCATCTGGATATTACCTCTAAGGAAATTTTGGAGCAGGCATTGAACCGCTATACAGGAACGGTGTTTTTTGTTTCCCATGACCGTTATTTTATCAATAAGACTGCTACGCGGATATTGAATCTCACCGGAGAAACCATTGTCAATTACATAGGAAATTATGATTACTATCTGGAAAAGTGCGAAGAGCTTACCAGAATCTATGTGCCGGGTCAGGAAGAAACGGTGAAACGGGAATCTGAGAGTGAAGGCAGACTGGACTGGAAACAGCAGAAAGAAGTACAGGCGCGCCAGCGCAAACTGGAAAATGACCGCAAAAAAACAGAAGATGCCATTGAGCAGACAGAGCAGCGGATTTCAGAGCTTGAAGAGGCTTTTGCGGATAATGAAATTGCTACCAATTCAGCGAAACTTCAAGAGCTTCATCAGGAATATGAGGAAAGACAGCGGGAATTGGAAGCACTGTACGAAAAATGGGAGAATTTAATGGAAAATTAATATAAAAACATGTCAGAAAAGGAATCAGTTCTTGCCTGGCATGTTTTTCTTATAGGAAATACATTGCTACTTTAAAGTATGAAAGTATCTTTCCTATAAGATAAAATAATATGCGCACGGATGCAGGGTGTATGTTCTTGCTGCGCAATAAGCATCCGGCGCGTCAAAGTGTGCAAGGGGTTGTCGGTTAATAGTCAGTCCTAAACAGGGAGGGGGTGTCGGTTAATATTTTTTGCTTTGAAATGAAAAGTGGGTGTGATATACTAAATTTATGTTGGGAATTTTTGAATTGCGAGTATGCTGTGAAGAAATGGAGACCAGCTATGAGTATTGGCGATATTGGACAGAATATGTTAATAGGAGTTATTTCAGGGATTATTTCTAGTATTATTGTTACCAGAGCATTTATGATAATACAAAACTACCTAAACGAATTTGCACAGATAAGAGTAATTGCCTTAAAAATATATCGAGCAGATATATATCTACATGTAATTGCATCTCAAGCTTCAAAATATGTTATTTATGAATGAAGCCCGATAAGGATAAAATCTGAAATTGTATTTAAGACGGCAGGAAAAATTTACTGTTTGCTATTGCAAGCCAAGAAGATGAACGCTCATTTACGTAAAAAGATAATTACTTTACGTTCCGAAAAAAATTGAGATATGTCTTATCAAGCACTGAATTTGGTTAGCCAAATTCGCTTGTTAGGAAAATTCTCCTAGAACCTCTTGAATTCAATTTACGAATATGCTATATTAACAATATAAAAGAGCAACCGCCCACAAGGTGGGTTGACCAATAAAAGGAACTAGAAAAACCACCCTATCTACTGGCCAAAGTTTCAAGGGTGGTTTTTCTATGTAGGATTACTTACAAAAATTAAAGATAAATGTAAGCAATGCCAGAAGGAACAGACCAAAGGTCATAATGTCCTTAAAATCAAAATGATTTTTCATAGACATCACCCCCATTCTGCAAAAATGGAAGGTCAGCCCACCCTGCAACACGATTACTCTGCCTACAATTTATCACAAATCCTGACGTATTACAACATTCTTTTTTCAGGAATTGTCAATTAATAATATCTGTTTTTTCGGATTGTTATCAGATTAATTTTTCTTTTTACCAAGATTGAAATTTGATATCTATTATTATAGAGGTTGTAAACATCCACTCGAACAAAAAATGTGGGAAATAGAAAAGGAATATATACAGCGTACTACACGTCGAACTGTCAAATCCATTTTTATCCTTATCTGGTTTCATCCATGAAGAAAATCCCAATAAAATGATTAGGAAAATTGCGGATTTTCATAAAGAAGCTATATTTGTCAATGAAATTTTAAGAGAGATTAGAGATGAATGTCTTTTTTCGTAATATAGCTACAATACTTTAGAAGAATATAAAAATGCTGTAAAGGCGGCATTTATCAATAATATAGATGATATAGAAACATGTAGTGTTGATGAAGTGGGAAATTTTGCAACTTGTACTTCGAGGATGGATGATGAATACAAAAAATAGATAAAAGAAAAACCAATGATATTATGAAAATAATTTTGAAAGATATCGCAATTTGGTTTTTTTCGATTGGAGTTTTACTTGTTTCTTTAATATTGATTGCATAGCATTAAAGTTGAAAAGTACATATTGCTCTTCTAGAATATAAAAGATAAAAAAGGGGGAGGGACAAACTAATGAAATGTTTATATTCCTTAACAATGGCTTTTTTCTTGACATTTTTAACCGCTGCCTTTGCAGTCAACAGCAGCGGAACATCTGTCCAGCCACAGACTGGCGGGCCAGACTCAGCATTCGGAACACCCATACCTTCTGCAGGCAAAGAGGCCAAGCATATCACAGTTCAAACGCTTGCACCAGCCCCAACAGATGTGCCAAATGAGCCCAGCGAAGTGCTTAATACAGCCGAAGATGGTACGCTAGTAGTCCGTGTGGTAGAGAGTCCGGAGATTGACACAAGGCTTACTTTCTATGCCGTCATAATTTCCGTCATAGCGGTTGGGCTTTCCGCGGTATCTTTGCTTGTTAGTGCTAAATTGCAGATCAGGCATAATCGTGACGAGGTTCGCCCAGTTGTTGCCATTCATCTTGATCTTAATGATATGAGTGTAAAAATCAAGAATCATGGAGTTGGTCCCGCACTGTTCGAAAAGATGGTATGGAAAAACGTAGAAAGCAAAAGCAGCACGTACACTGATACTTTAGAGGAACTGTTACGTGAGAAGTGGAAGGAATTAGATTTGAAGACACCTTTTTACATTTATACCAAGCCGTTTGTCGGCAATTTAAATGATCCTGATATTTTAGCACCGCAGGAAGAAATCTACTTTGTTAAGGGAAATTGGTCTGGAAATTCTATTTCGAAGGATGAGAAAATAAAACTGGGAGAAACGTTTAGAGATGTAGAGGTAGAAATTACCTATACGGATTTATATCGTAAAAAGAAATGGATTTTAAAGAAAAATTTAACATGGATTGCTAACCAGTCAAATATATAGAACTTTATATGCACAGACGGGATACTCTTAGGTTCTTAAAGAAATAACATGATACTATAATTAAACGCCACTTTACAGGTTTTTCTGAAAAAATAAAGTTGCATATCAGTATAGTAGTAAAATCCCCCAATTCCTACTACGTTTGACGGCATTAACTTGCCCCGTTTTGCCCCGATTTGCTATTTTTGTTACATTTTTCACAATCTCCATGAAAAATTCAAACCTCGCAAATCGTGCCAAAACACGGTAATTCAGAGCATTCTAGGAGGGAAAATGAACAAGATTTCAATACTTTTCGTGTGCCAAGGCAGCACGGCGGGTAGTCGGGAAATGGCGGCACTTGTGGGGCAGAACGGGGCAAATCGTGGCATTGGGGAAAGAGGGGTACTACGTTTTACTACGAATGGAGAATCTAAAACTGAAGGTGTGGAAATTTTGAAAGTAAATAATAAGAAGGAGATTTGATTATAGTGAATGAGATAGTATATGTTGCTACAGATTGGTGGGGATTTGGTGCAACTCTTGTTGCAGGTATACTGACTGCTATATCAACAATGGCAGCAGTTATTACAGAGAACTCAATGATTTTATGATAATAAAAAAATATGATCATTGATAGAGTGTCCACTTTTGATTTCTCATAGATATTTTAGAATGTATAGATATTTATTGGCATACCGTCTTACTGGCTTGCGTACCACAATTTGATACAATGCACCCAAGCGTGAGTTTGGGTGCAAATTTTAACGATAGCAAGATTTCTCTCAATTCAAATAAAATGTATAAAGAAAAGGGGCTGTCGGTTAATAGGCAGTTCTGAACAGGAGGCATGTGACTCGAACAAGTCACATGCCCCCTAAATTATCCTCATAAAAGAGAAAAAGATGGCTAACGACGACCATCTTCTCTCCGTTCCATGTTATAAATGGAACTATGCAAAAACAAGATTATTATAACGAATTTTTTGAATTAGGGCAACAGAAAATCAACTTTAAATTTTATGAATTGCGTTTACCTGATGACGATCCAGTCTTTACCCTTAAAAAAGTGATGGAGGAAATGGATTTTTCGGCTTTATTGGCCCAGTATTCTGGCAAGGGGAAACACGGGTTTCACTCAATCATGAAGTATGGAGTCCTCACATATGCAAACATGCGTGGAGTTTGCGAAATTGACCGCATCGTTGAACTATGTAAACGTGACCTGGCATTCATCTGGCTCACACAAGGGGAACAGCCGAAAAGGGACGCCTTTTATGATTTTTTAAATAAAAAACTTACCTCCGAGATTTTGGATGACCTGAATAATCAATTGCTGCGGTGGTTAAAAAAAGAAGGCCTGGCCACGTTAGAACCGCTCTTTATAGACGGGACAAAGATAGAAGCCAATGCAAACCGTTATACCTTTGTATGGCGCGGGATACTTAACTACCATCTGGCAGGACTGCCTGATACCATCGATTCCCTTTATGCAAAGTATAATGGGTTCTTAGAAGAAAACGGATATGATGCAAAATACGGTTTTGGGAATGCACGGATGTTTATGATTGAGGGTATGGATAAAGTGCGGGAAGTAATTGAAAAGAACCGTAAGCGAAAACTGACAAAGCACAAAAAAATATCAAACAATGGAATGATCGAAATCGATAACTGCTCTCCACTGGAACTGTTAAAACTCCAGAAAAACCTGGTAGCGACAGCAACTGGGGAAGGAATTGGGTTTGTTTACGGAAAAGGCAGGAAAAAATCTGAAATCCAGCGGCTTTACGAAGAACTCGAAGCCTGCGGCAGAAAAATCATGGAGTACAAAGAAAGTTTTGAGATCATGGGGAAAGAGCGTAACAGCTGTTCGAAAACAGATTTAGAGGCAGCTTTCATGAGAATGAAAGATGACCACATGAGGAATGGCCAGCCCAAACCAGCGTATAATGTTCAGATTGCCGTAGAGAATTACTTTATCATACATGGTTACATAAGTAATGACAGGACGGATTACAACACTTTGATCCCAGTCATTCAAAGACACATCCATGCGTTTGGTGAAATCTGAAAGGAAACGACTGCAGACAGCGGCTATTGCAGTGAAAAGAACTTACGGTTCCTAAAAGAACACAACATAGAAAGTTATATCAAACTGCAGGATCATGAGCAGAGAAAGACCCGTGCCTATAAGGAAAATATCGGAAAATACTACAACATGACAACCCAGATATTTGAAGATGAACGTTATTATGTTTGTCATGATGGCAG
>QXWW01000030.1 GCA_009911185.1 Lachnospiraceae bacterium | reverse complement strand
GCTTATGCCGTTTTAAAGGACATGGACCAGGTGGCCGGCGGGGAGCCTGCCATTTTTTCCATGCTCAAAGAATCCTACGGCAGCGCCGGCGACGTCTACGGCATCCTGGACGAGCTGAGCGGCGTCTGGAACACCCTCGACGCACCCGCCAGGGAAAGCTTCGCCATATCAAACGCCGGCGACGCGCAGAAAGAAGTCTTCGCCGCCCTCATGGACAACTGGGCGGGCGTAGAATCCGCCGTTTCATCCGCACAGGACAGTTTCGGCGCCGCAGACCAGGCCAGCGCCCTCTGCCTCGATTCCCTCTCCGCCAAGACAGCTGTTTTCCAAAACAAAGTCGCACAGCTCTCTGCCGCCCTTATGGATTCCGGCATCCTCAGATTCTTCCTCGACCTGGGTTCTTCCGGGGCCAGCGCCTTAAACTCCCTCAGTGAAAAAATCTCGGCCCTCGGCTCTCTGGGCGCACTCGCCGGCGGGGCCTTCGCCTTTAAAAACCTCGGTAGGGCAAACCATTCAGTCGTCCCTCTTTGAATATGCCGAGCCCGTACGTTTTCCCTGGATACAGGTTTTTTGTGCGGGAAGCCGTGCCGTACACGGCTGAAACTGCAGATATGGGGCCCCTCTGCATATGGGCCCGGCTCCCTCATAATTGGAGTCCTTGGACGGAAGTCAAACGGCCGGTACTCTTTCCTCCTGGCGACAGGCGGCAATCGTAACAATCCGGCAACTCTTCCCAACGAGCAGATGACAGCGCACAACCGTGCTGCCGCCTTCCTGCGGCAGTCTCGCAGACGCGAGCGCTAATCCCATCGACTACCAGGGCAGCCTGCGCCTGGATGCAACGACAGCGCAGGAACGCATAGTCAGGACTAATCCCGCGCATGACGGGAAATTATGGGACGGGATCTGCCCCCGGCCATCATGCATGTGGGCTCCCTTTGCCGGAGCTGGCAGAACGGCAAAAACAGGAGCCTTGACGGCTCCCGCTTATGGTTATGACAATCAGATTTCAGCATATACATGAATGCATGCTTCCACATTAGAAGTCGCTTCCGCAGTTTTTGCAATGCCACTGTTTGCTGTTTTTTCCCATGGCAAAGATTCCAAATAATGTAAAAAGCCCGGCTTTCGCAAAACCGGAGATTTGTTTGACTTGTGTGGATTTGCAGTAAGGGCACTTCACACCATAGGGATTCTCTTTGGAAACACCATGTAACATTTCCTGAAATTTCCGAAAATCTTCATCCCTGATCTCGTCCCTCCTGTTATAGAGGTCGGGATCAAAGATAGGCGACTTGCTGACTACCTCGTCATGCAATCGCTGCATTCTTCCACCCCAAACACGTTCAAACTCTTCCCTGGTGCCGCCCTTCCTTCCATCGGTATACGCATCATACTCTTCCAAAGACAGCTCATATTCATGAGGCGATTCAATCGTTGTATGTCCGCAGATAGAGCACTTGTCTTCCGTATCATCATATCTTCTAAAACATGCGTTTCCGCATTTGGGGCAATAGTAGATATATTCCTTATGCGTTCTAGTCATAGCCATACCTCCTGATTAATTTTTATCATTATAGCATAAATCAACGATAAAAGCTACCACGATTTACCAGCTTAGTCCGGTATTCTCCACGACCAAAGAACACCAGTTTACCGCTTTCGGGAAAACCGACGGGGTAATTGCAGGCAGTATGAACAGCGCTGCTTCTGCATTTGTGGGAAGGCATACTTCCCACATCGAACTCCCCGAGCCGCCCGCTGCGCTGTCTTTCGACGAAGCCAAACGGCAGCTGGATAAGTTCCAAAACAAGGTCGGCAGTGGACAGACCACTTTTGAAGATTATTTTCACACCTATCAAGATGGCAACGAAACCCTGAAAGAATATGTCTCCAACACCGACCAGCAGTCCCAGTCCGTACAGGGGCTGATGCGCGCCTCCCAGGAAGCGCGCAACAAACAGATCGCACACAATAACGCCCTGATACAGGGCACAGCCGCCGCAAAGGCCAGCCAGGTAGCCATGAAGGGGCTTGCACTTGCCGGAAATATCCTGGCCCCTATGCTCCTTGGCGCCGCCGTCTCCCAGGTGGCCGGCTGGATTGACGACATAGTCCACAGATCCGACAAGCTCATCGCCAAAGCCGAAGAAGCGAAGCAAACCGTCTCCGGCATCTCAGACGGCCTGGATTCCGCAAGGAAACTGGCCGCAGAGGCGCCGGAATCCTATTCGTCCCTTTTCTCCGGCGTTGACCCCCTTACCAATGAAAACCGTTCCCTGTCCACCGAAGACTATGAACGCTACCTGGACGTCTGTTCCAGGCTGGCGGAAACCTTCCCGGAACTCATAAAGGGCTACGATTCCGAGAACAACGCCATCCTGGACCTGGGGGCAAACGCGGAGGAGGCCGCCGGCAAACTGGAAGAGCTCTACCGGCAGAAACAGCTTGCGGCAAACCTTCAAATCGCCGCGCAGCTTCCCGATCTTTACGCCGGCTACCAGGAAAAAACCGACCGGCTAAACACCGAGCAGGAAGAGCTCGAAGAAAACATCGCAAAACAACGGGCCGCAGAATCCGCCTCCATTGTGTTTTCCAACCGCATGCTGGCCGTATCAGACGAACTTCCAAACGCCGACGAAATCAGAAGTGAACTCTACAGCCTCATGGAAGCGTGCAGCATAGACCTTTCCACCGCCACCCTGGAGAAACGGGAAAATGAAAACGGCGTCATGACCACCTACCTCGAAGGCTTCCTTTTGACCGACGCACAGCTTACGGACTTCCAGGCGGCCCTTCCTGGATACAGGGAAAAGGTGCTCGACTCTTACAAAAGCAGCCTCGACCGCATGGAAAAAGAAAAACAGGCCCTGGAAGACCAGAAGAAAGCGGAATGGCAGTCCATCGTGCCCGCGCTCCTCTCCTCCATGGCCGTGGAAGAAACCTATGCCGGCATTTCCGAAGAGGCGATGGCGGCAGTCAGGCAGATCGTCACGGGCCTTGACCCGTCCCAGCTTCCGGAGGACGCCTGCGGCAGGAACATCCAGGCGTTCCTTCGCAATACGTTCTTAAAGCCCTTGTCCGACCCGGAGACGAAAGACCAGGTTTCCCGCCTGTACTCGGAACTGGCAGCGATTGACACCGGCAAAATCACAGCGGAAAACAAAGAGAAGCTGGACCAGGTCCTGACAGGGCTCTCAGCATCCACCGGCATAAGCAGGCAGCAGTTAACCTCCGCCCTGAAGCTGGACAACTACTATTCGCTCTACCGCAGCAAAGAAACGCTCTCCGGCAAAGCAGAGGACGCTGCAGAAGACAGCGGCCCAGACGGGGCCTTTGACGAGAAAGGCTACCGCCTGTTCACGGGCGTCCTGGAAGACATAAACACACAGGACGAAATCGCCATGCTTTCCAAATGCGTGGAGGAGACAGAGAACCTTACCGAAGCCGTCATGGCATATGCACAGGCCAAAAAGAAAGCTTCCGGCGTCGACCTCTCGCCTTCCTCCATGGTGGAAACCCTTGGGGCTGTGGAGGAAAATATGGGGAAGCTCTCCGCCGCCTACCAGGAATTTGCAGCATACGGCCCCGAAGGCGTCTCAAGCGGATCCCTCCGGGCCCTGACAGAAGCCTTTTCCGGAATGGAAGGCGTCGACATGGACGGCTTCCTCTCCGTCCTCAGCGACTCCGCCTCCACCACCGAAGAGGTGGAGGACGCGTTCCAGTCGCTGGCTTCCCAGTGCCTGGCCTCAAGCGGCGTCCTCAACTCCCTGACAGAGGAAAACAAAGACCTGGCGGCCGTGATGCTTGAAAACATGGGCTTTGCCAACGCCAGCGAGCTGGTAAACCGCAGGCTGGCGGATTCCGTCAACGGCCTGTCCGTCAGCGAGGAGCTTTTGAACTATGAATGCCTGGCCCTTTCCGCCGCTTCGGCTGACATGGCCGCGCAGAACGCTTACGCAAGCGAAGCCTTCCTCTCCCAGGCCGACATGTCCGGCTATGCCAGAACCGCGCTTGCACAGCTGGTGGCGCAGCAGAAGGTGTTCGCCGACGACACGCTTGACACCGACCAGAAAAC
This sequence comes from Lachnospiraceae bacterium, assembly GCA_009911185.1. GTDB lineage: Bacteria > Bacillota > Clostridia > Lachnospirales > Lachnospiraceae > Petralouisia. Next base: position 47,445 of record QXWW01000030.1, on the reverse strand, counting down.
GGCGGCGCTGGGCCACCTGGCGGAGGCTTACTTTGGAACCGCAGCCGCCGCCGCTTTCTACAACGAGACAGAGAAAAACGCCGGCAGCTCCAGCCAGACTTCCTTTAAAGAAGCCTGGAATAACGTGCTTAAGCAGTTTGGCATAACGGACAACCCCGCAGCCGATCTGGATAAAAAAGACAAAAACCCCCCTTACGCCCCCAAAAGGAGCGCGGGCGCCTCTTCGGCCGCCAAAGCCCCCACCCCCCAGACCTACGACTGGGTCGAGAGAAAACTCTCCTCCATCGCGGCCCTGACCGAGCAGGCGGGCAAAACGTTTGCAAAGGCATTTTCCATAGGCGCCGCCCAGAAAACATTCGGCGAATACCTCACCGCCATCCACACGGACCTTGCGGCAAACCGCAACGCCGCCGACGCCTACCAGAAAAAAATGGACAGCCTGGGGCTGGCGCCGGAGTGGGCGGACAAAATCAAAAACGGCAGCTACGCCATTGAAGACGTCACAAACGACACGCTAAAAAAACAGATTTCAGACTATGAAAGCTATTACGGGAAATGGAAAAAATGCACGGAAAACCTTACGGCCCTGGAAGAAAAGCGGGCGCAGGCGGAGAAATCCCGCGCGGACAAAATCATCGCCTGCCAGGAAAAGGAAATCAGCAAAACACAAAAGCTGATCCAGCGCAGGAAAGCGCTGGCGGACCTGAAAGAAACGTTCGGCCTTCCCGCCTCCCCTAAGGACTATTCCTTCCAGCAGGAGAAATCCGCGGCGCAGATGTCTGGCCTGAAAAAGCACAACACCTACCTGCGGGCCATGCAAAAAACCGTGACCACGGGCAGCGAAGCCTTTCAGGCATACCAGGAGCAGATTGAGAAAAACACGGAAAAAAGCAGGGAGCTGATCCAGGCCATCGCAGACCTTTCGGAAAAAGCGGCAGGCCTGCCCACAGAAAAACTGGACAGATTCCTGGAAAAGAACAGCAAGAAACATGAGCTTTACGAAGCAGAAATCGCTTCCAGTGTTACATATAACCAAAAAGACAAGCTGCTCCAAAAACAGATCTCACTGGTAACATCCAGCCGCAGGAAAACCGCGGACACGGCAGAACACACGCTAAGAAACCTCAATACGGCCAAAAACGCAGATCTGCGCGCCGCAAGAGACAGGGATAAAAAAGGGAAGCCCAAATCCGGGCAGAAGCAGGCCGGCAGGCATTACCAAAACCTGCGGAAATACGTAAAGAAGAAAAAAGCAGTCCCCGCAGAGTTCATCACAAGACTTGCAAACGCCGGGTTCCACCAGATGGCTTCGGCCGCAGCCAGCTACAACGCCGCCCTCGCCGCAAATGAAACGGCGCAGGACGCGGCCCTGCTCTCTTTAGAAACCTCCAAAAAAGAAACCGCCCAACTGGCCCTGAAACGGTTTAAAAATACCCAGGGCTCTTATGAGCAGGAGCAAAACAGCATCGGCCGGCGTTCGCAGTATTTCTCTTCCGCCATCAGCCTTGCGCAGTCCCAGGGACGCCTGGCAGACCAGAATTACTATGACGCCCGCCTCCGGCTGGAAAAAGAAAACCAGGACAGCCTGGCAAAAGAGCGCAGGAGGCTGCAGGCCATGCTAAACAACGCCGTCGCCTCCGGCCATATCAGGGAATTTTCAGAAGAATGGCTGGAAATGGCCGACAACATTAAGCAGGTGGACCAGGCGCTGGCACAGTCCAGGGAAACCCTGCAGGACTACCAAAACCAGCTCTTGCAGATCAAAACGGACCAGTTTGGCTACCTGCAGGATGAGATATCCCGCCTCACCCAGGAAGCCGACTTTTATATCAGCGTCTTAGACGGCAGGCCCCTGGCCGGCGACGCCGGGCTGACTGCGCATGGCGTCGCAGCCATGGGGCTGCATTACCAGAAAGCGGAAACCTACCAGAACCAGGCAGCCCAGTATGCCAGGGAAATCGGGCGGCTGAACCAGGAGCTTTTAAAAGACCCCGTCAACACCACATTAATTTCCCAGCTTGAAAACTACCAGGACCTGCAAAAAGAATGCATCCAAAATGCCCAGAGCGAAAAACAGGCGATCGCAGAACTGGTGACGCAGGGCTACCAGGCGCTTATTGACTCCCTGGGCAGGTCTGTCAGCAAATACAAGGAACTGCTTCAAAACGCCAAAAGCGCCCACGACTACCAGAACAGTATCGCCCGGCAGGCTGACAGCGTCAGCATCCTGAAAAAACAGATCAGCGCCTATTCTTCCATGACAGAAAGCGAGGAAAGCACAGCAAAGCTGCAGCAGCTTATGAGCGAACTGGAACATGCAAAAGACAGCCTGGACGAGACGATGTATGACAAATACCTGTCAGACACCCAGAACGCCATGGACGACCTGGAAGCCGGTCTGAAAGACTTCCTGGGCGAACTGTCCGAACATACCGACCAGCTGATCCAGGAGGGGACGGAGACGATCGCCGGCAGCACCGGCGCCATTGCAGAAACCCTGGCCGGCCTGTCCGCCGAATACGGCACGACCCTCTCTGACGCCATGGCGGCCTCCTGGGGGAATTACGGTTCCGCCGCCGGAGGCGTGGACGCCATCATAAACAGCTTCCAAAGCCTTCTGCAGCTCACCGACCAGAAAAACGACGCACAGGCTTACCAGGAAGCTTCCGCCGTCTACACAGACTACCGCTCCTACGACCAGAAAATCGCCGGCGCAAAAAGCAGCCAGGATACCCTGAAAAAAGAGCGGGACAAGGCCAAAGAAGAGCGGGAGCAGGCGAAAAAGGATTTAGACCGGGCAAAGAAAAAGAACGGCAAAAACTCCAAGCAGTACCAGGCGGCAGAGAAGAAATGGAACGCGGCGGACAAACAGTACAAAGAGGCGGACAAGAAATTCCAGGAGGCCAAAAAAAAGACGGCGGACCTGAAAGCAGGACAGGAAGCCGCCAAAACGTCAGGCAAAACGACCGTAGAGAATTTCCTGACCGCCATTGCCGACAGCACCCCCTCCAAAGCGCCCGGCAGCATGGACGCCCTGGACCAGGCAGTCTTACAGATTACCGGAGGCTACATCAACGACGCCAACCGCAGACAGATCCTGGACCTGCTTGGCGTAAGCGGTGCAGGCCAGGCCGTCAGCACACTCAAAGCGCTGGGCTTTTCCGTGCCGTCCCCTGCCGGAACCCTTCTGCTGTCTGCAGACGGGGACCATAAGCCCGCAAAACAGCAGAAACAGAACGCCCCCAAAAAGACCCCGGAAAAACCCAAAAAGAAAACGGACAAAAAGGAAACAAAACCTGCATCCAAAAGCAGCGGTAAATCCGGGGGCCTCATAGATACGGCCCCCAAAACGGCGGCAAAAGGCAGCCCTTACCAACGCCTGGAAAACCAGCTTGACGACGTTTCCTACAAAATCCGCACCGCCGCATGTTCCCCACAGGACCTCTTCCCACAGCCGCGCAGCGGCTTCCCGTCCACCCAGCAGCTTTTGCAGAATACGCTTTTAAACCGCACGCCTTCTGGCCTTTGGGAAACCGGGAACCTGACGATTACAACCGGGGACCTGCTTCTGCCTGAGGTAACAGAGCCTTCCGAATTTGCCAGAGGCATGGTAAACGCGCTGAAAAACGACATGACCGTCCAGAAAACCCTGGGCTCCCTGGTAAATGCCAGCCTCACCCGCGGCAACTCTCTCATCACGCAAAAATATTAGGAGGAAACACTATGCAACCATTTTTTCATCCGGGAACCTCGCCAGAGGTTCCCACTCTGGTGCTGCAGCTCAAATCAGGGGAATCCCTGGGCGTCCTCGACGGCGTCACCAACCTGATTTACAAGAAAAACTTAAACAGTGCCAACGAATTATCTTTTACCGTCTGCAAATATTTAGATGGAAACCAAAACCCGCTCTGGAATTTCCTCACAGACTTGAAAAATATCTATGTGCCAGAATTTCAGGAACGTTTTGAAATCAAAGTCTCCTGTCATGAAGAAACTACGGAGACCAAATCCGTCACCGCAATTTCCCTGTGCGAAGCGGAATTGGGGCAGATCATTCTGCGAGGACTGGAAATTAATACGGACCAGGATCTTACTAATAACAGCAGCGATACTTATCCCGTCACCGTTTTCTGCATGGATATTTCTGACGCGGACAGCCCCGATGTAAAGAAACAAAAGGAGAAACATTCTCTGCTGCACAGGGTATTGTCTGGCAAAGCTTCTTTCTACCGTATTGGAAAGGTAGACGAAAAACTGAAAAACCTTGCCTACACCTTTTCTGCCGACGAAATCAGCGTCTATGATTTTCTCACAGGAGAAGTGGCAAAACAGATGCAGTGCCTTTTTGAATTTGACTCCATGTCCAGAAAAATCCATGTCCATGCGCTTTCTGAAGACGACAGCGACGAAGACTACGGAAAAGATACCGTCATTCTGATTGACCGTGAAAATCTCGCCTCCTCCCTGACCTGCGAAGGAGACGCCGATTCTTTGAAAAACTGCTTTTATGTAGAAGGCGGGGACGAACTCATCAACGCGGCATTTGCACAAATCAACACTTCCGGAGACCAGTACCTTTACTATTTTTCCCCGGAAACGCTGGCAGATATGCCAGAATATCTCCGGGAGGCGATCGCGGCGTATCACAGCAAATCAGAAAACTATCTGACGCTCAATCCTAAGACCCCCGCCGCCACTACCCACCCGTACCAGAAACGTCCGGACACTGGCCAACTGTGCATGTTTCCGGCAGTCTTCAGCGCTTCAGCCGCAGACACCCGCTATACCAGGGCATTTCAGGAAGCGTTCAGAGAAATCAGCCGGCTTACCGACCAGAACGGGCAATATCCCTACGAACATTACAGCTATACCATTCCAGATACCTATAACAGGCACTCCGACCTTGTCAGAGATTACTACAACGCCATAGATTTTCAATCTTTCCTGGAATATAAAATGATGCCCGACTACAAAATGGAGGTCTATGACAAATACCGTGCCCTTTCCCTTCTGAACGCCGCAGCCCTGGGAACCATCGGCATTGCCGGACTGAATTTGTCCAATCCTTTACAAAGCTCTATAAAAAACGCCATTAAAAACAAGGCAAAAACACTGGTTAATACGGCGCTCTTTGCCGTCGACATAGATGATTCCCAGATCCGTGTCACAGAAAGCAGCCTGGGAACAACGGTAACCTGGACTGGAACTTTCTCCATCACAGACCGGCAGAACGAAGATCCTGCCACCAGCATCATCACCAACACGACCTATCGCACAATTGCAGAAAAGGAGCATTACAATCTCTCCACGCTGCCGCAGATTCCTGTCAGTATTACGCTTACCATCAATGACGATATTGTTACTTATTCCAAGAACTCTATTGCCTCCATGCTCGCCAAAAAAGACCTTCCTATGGCTGCCAGCCTCTATTCTCCAGACGTTTCGGAAACGGAATTTCAAAGCTGCATCAAACTCTACGGACTGGAAAGCCTGAATACGATCGAGCGCGTACTTACGGACTGTCTGGGTATCCTCAGCGAACAACTGGAAAAAATGCCGGATGCTTCGTCCAGGCAAAATGCACTATATAAAAAACTCGCGGATTACCAACAACTTTATATCCGAAAACTAAACGATACCGCCCAAATGATTTCCAAACGGGAACAGCAAATAAAGGCGGCAGAATTATTTGCTTTGCTAATGGAAACATACCTGGACGAAGTAAAAGATGCACTGGATTTCCAGAAACATCTCAACTCCTGGGGCAGCTCCCACAATCTTACACAAAATCTCTGGGAAACATTCCAGTGTTACCGCAGAGAGGGCGCCTACCGGAATGACAACATCATATCCACCGGCCTGAAGGACAACGCAGAAATCATCAAACATGCGCAGACTTTGATGGACTTTGCCAAAAAAGAGCTGGAGACGGCCGGAACCTTGCAGTACAGCATTTCTACTACCATGGATAACCTGCTGGCGCTGCCGGAATTTGCCCCCTTCTTCGAGGATTTTGACGTCGGAAACTGGATTCGTGTGCGCATGGACGTCCAGGATGAATTTGGAAAAGAACAGATATACAAACTGCGACTGCTCTCCTATCAGATTAATTATGAAACAGCAGATTCTTCCGGCATACAGGTAGAGTTTTCTACCGTAACCCGCAACGCCAGCGGCGTTCTGTCCGATGTAGAGAGCATTTTAAATTCTGCGCAGAGTATGGCAAAATCTTACAGCGCTACAGTCCGTCAGGCGTCGCTTGCCACTCAAACTGCCAAGACCATAGACGGCTGGGTATCGGAGGGTCTTTCCCTTACCAATCAACAGATTATAAACGACGCCAAAGAACAATCCCTGGTCATAGACAGCAGCGGGCTTCTGGCAAGAAAACAGGATCCGCTCACCGATACCTACGATGACTGTCAGCTCCGCATTTACAACAACGGTCTCTACACTACCTGCAACAACTGGAAGACGATAGACGCCGCATTGGGCAAATTCTGGTACAAAGACATTAACAACAATGGACAGCTCACTGAGACCTACGGTATTATCGCCAAAAAAGTCATTGGCGAACAGATCTTAGGCGAAAACTTTCAGATTTCCAACCGCTCCGGCTCTATGAAATTTACAGACAAGGGGCTTACCATCACCAACGGCGTCAATACCATCACTTTTCATTCGAATGTTTCTGACAGCAGCGAAACCTGCGGCAGATTGCTGCAAATAACTTCTCAGGAGAACACTGACGCTGGAATCGTTACAAAAGATTTGCTCTATACGGATACGGAGGGGAATTTGAATATTAATGGAAAAATAACCGCAACTACAGGAACTATTGGCGGTTTTGACATTAATCAGACGTATTTTTCCAATGGAACAAACGCTCTTGGAACCCAGGAAGACAGCGTTTATATTGGAACTGACGGTATAAGCTGCGGAACAGGATTTACCGCCTATCACACAGGAGAATGCCGCATCCAGGGCGGCATTACTGCCAAAGGCGAATTTACCCTGATTGGCGGCTCCTGGATCTATGATCCCAGACCTCTTGTTCCCCCCGTCTTTATACCCGATACCGTTTCTGTATCAATTATAGCCGGCGACAAATTATACACCACAAAAGACTTAGGCATAAGCGGAAGAGTAAGCGGACTTGTCATCGAAAATAATCTTATGGCAAACGCTTTTTATACCATAAACGATGGGAAAGTAAACTCTTATCTGGATAAAACCGGACTATACCTGAATCACGGGCCCCTGAAAAGTTTTCAGCCAATCCTATCTTTTTGCGACGACGGCTCCTGCGATATCGGACGGCCTGATGGGGTATTAGCAACCGACATTCCCGTCACAATCAACGCACATCTAAACAACGTAACCGTAGACAGCTCCCTGTCCGTTAAATCTAATATCATTCAAAATGCTGGCAGTGAAAATCATAGCATATACCATATTCTGCGATACTCTTACAACTCAAGTATTTATAATGGTAAACTGCAGGTTTTTCCCTCCCAGAACGGCGCTTTTCGCGTCGGTCTCTTTGACGAAACAAAGAACCTTTGGAACAGTTGTTTCGCTTTTAGTCCAAATAAAACTTTTTCCCTTAAATGCAGGGGCGAAGATGACAGCCTTCATGATGTCATAAACACTTCAAGCGATGGCCTTACCCTTTCTTTAGGACTGAATTTAACCGATTATACTACGAATACCATTTTGCGCGGCAGCGCTGTTCATTTGAAAAATGCATCTGGTGAAATTGTCACCTCGGACGAACGTCTGAAAAATTCTTTCAAAACAATGGAGCAGTATGAAACCTTCTTTGACAGTCTTAAGCCATATGTTTTCAAACTGAATAACGGAACCAGCGGCCGCTATCACAGCGGCTTCAAAGCGCAGCAGGTGCTAAAAGCTTTAGAAGAAAACAACCTTACTTCCAGAGAATTTGCCGGCTATGTAAAATATGCTGTCAGCAAAGACAGTCCGGATTATCAGGGGTATGAAGAAGAATACGGCCTGATATACGCAGAATTTGTCGCCCTCAACACCCATATGATCCAGAAAACACGCCGGCAATTACAGGAAGCCAATCACGCCATAACAAAACTTCAAGAAGAAATTGCCGATTTAAAAGCGGCTATACAAAAATTACAGGAGGTAAACTAAATGTATGCATCAGATTTTGAATATGATGGGCTTGCGCTTTCCGATTTCGGAATGATGATAGGCTTCTTTCATCCACCCGGCGTCGAAACGGTATCTTCCGGCGCCGACATCAATTTTCAGACGGTCAGAGCGACTGGTTCTGACCGTTTTCGTTTCTACGGGGCAAATTATGAGGAACGTTATACTGCGACACTGCAAATCTGTAAATGTCCCTGGAAAATGAACACGCCCTATCTGTCCCCCACAGAAATTTCAGCGCTGCAACGCTGGCTGTGCCGCAAAGACGGATATCACAAACTTCGTTTTATATCGCCCAGTCACACCGATATTTACTGGAACGCCGTTTTTAGCTGTAAACAGATAAACCTGTCCGGTCATGTTGTGGGGATGGAAATAACCTTTTATACGGACGCTCCCTATGCCTATCGGAAAGAACAGACCAACACCTGGACGCTCTCGCCAGGAGACAGTTTTTCTCTGTACGACACCTCAGACGAAACAGGTTATATCTATCCTCTTACGAGCATCGCCTGTCAGGGTTCCGCGACAACTCCAGGAAAAATCAATCTTAGCAATAACATGGAACACCCTGATTTTGCCCTGTTGCTGCAACGTGTCTATCGTGATGAAATTATCACTTTAAACGGAGCAGACAAAACTCTTACTTCCAACCGCAAACGAACAGACTTGCCCTCTCAGTTTGGTTTTCATTTTCCGCGTATCATAAACACGTCTGAGCAGCGTAAAAACATATTTACTTTATCAAAAGACTCTGTTCCATGTACCATTTCATTTACTTACAGCCCCATCATCAAAACAGGAATATAGGAGGAACCATTATGACGCCAATTACTTATCATTTAACCCTTGATTTAAAACGGGATTTGCACCAGGTACTGGTTATGAAGGAAGGAGACGCTAATTCCAGGATCATAAAAATTACCATCACCGACAATGGTGAAAATTTTATCCTGTCTGACCAGCACATTACTGTAAAATGGAAAAAACCTGACCAGTGCATTGTCGAAAATGATTGTCAGAAATCAGACGAATCTTCCGTCAGCTTTACCTGCTCAGAGCAGATGCTGATGGTGCCGGGCATTGCTCATGCTGAGCTTTGTATGTTTGACAAATATAACCATCTCCTTTCCACTATGCCCTTTCAGGTCAGTATCAAAAATACGGCTGTTACCGACTCCGACCTGGCATCGTCCAATGAATTTCAGACTCTGGTTAAATTACTAGATGATTTTAGAACAGAACATGAAAATGTCAAAAAAGAAGTTAACGCCATGAAAGATGCTGCCCAAGACGCCCGGGAACAATCTGAATCTTTTGCTCATGGCAATACGGGCAAGCGGGCCGGCGAAAACACTGACAACGCACAATACTACAAAGAACAGGCAGGCACTTCTTCTGCTAATGCCCAAAATTATGCAAATAATTCCTCTCAGTCTGCCATTTCTGCCGCAAATTCCGCCTCCTCGGCTTCATCCAGCGCAGCACAATCAATACAAAAGGCTACCGAAGCCTCCTCCTCGGCAGCACTTGCCAGCACGAAAGCCCAGGAAGCCTCTGACAGTGCAACGCGCTCTAAAAGCTACGCGGTAGGAGGCACCAACACCAGAACTGGAGAGAACACCGATAATTCTAAATATTACTATGAACAGAGCAAACGCATTGCGGAATCCTTCGCCGGAGCGCTGCGGCCTATGGGCACCGTTACTTTTTCAGCACTGCCCGCCCTTTCTTCTGCTGATGAGGGAGACATGTATAACATTTCCAACCAATTCACCACCACCACCTCATTTGAAGAAGGCTCAGGAAATATTATCCCTGCCGGTTCCAATATATACAAAACAGCAAATGGAAAATGGGACGTCCTTGCGGGAAGCCCGGTAACTGGAGTGAAAGGAAACGCCGAATCCTCCTATAAAAAAGGGAACGTGAATATTACCCCTGCCAGTATTGGACTTGGGAACGTAAACAACACGGCAGACGCCAATAAAAATGTTGCGAGCGCAAAAATCGTCAAAGGAACTTACACAGCCAATGGAGGCGCACAGGCGCCATCCTATGTTGCAAGCGGTACTGTCAGATTCAATATGATGAACGCCTTCAAAGGACTCGGCGGTCTGCCTGGATATCTCGATTGCATTTTAATGGATACCTATACCGGAAATGATGTTCCATATGTCACGGGTCTGGGAATATACAAAGGCGCCGGCAGTCCAAGAGCTTTTATTGCAAGCGGAGCGAAAGGCAATTCCACTACATGGGCAGCGCAAACTGAGCTTATCACCTCCGCAAACGTTGGGAAGCAGACTGTCGCTTACGCCACAAAAGCTGCGCAAGATGACGCTGGAAATGTGATTCAGGATTCTTATGTAACAAAAAAGACCGTCACGAATGGAAATTTCAATACTGTGACTACACCCGGCATATACACTATGACAAACTGTACAAATTCTCCGGAAAGCGGCTCTGGCAACAGCTATGGTTTAGCCGTATTAGAAACAGCAGGCAAAACAAGCGGAACCTATATTACACAAATTGCATTCAAAAAGATTACCGGAACGACAAAAAACTCAAATATGAATATAAGGTACGGCTATGTTTACAGCAGTAATTCCATAACCTTTACTGCATGGGAAAAAATGTATCAAACCAAAAACGACTTCTTAAACCTCATCTATCCAGTGGGTTCTATATATATGAGCGTAAACACAACCAATCCTTCCGTCTTATTCGGCGGTACATGGGAACGCTGGGGAAATGGAAGGGTCGCGGTAGGCGTAAATACTTCTGACGCTGAATTTAATACGGTGGAAAAAACAGGCGGTGCAAAAACACATACCCTGACTGTTGAAGAAACTCCGTCCCATTATCACTCCGTACCATCGCAAACCGTAGTAACAACCCTAAACGGAGGCCATCAACACGACTTGAGATATAACATGACTGCCACCGTAAATGGTACTGCAATGAGAATCATGAGCAGCGGTGCCAATGTATCAAATGGCATGGTTGTCAGCAGCGGAGATCACACGCACAGCATAACGATACCAGAAACATTTTCCGGCATTTCCGGCTCTTATTACGCCCACAATAATCTGCAGCCTTACATTACATGCTACATGTGGAAACGTACTGCATAAAATCCACAGAAAGAAGGTGATACAAATGCAGTTACTTCAATTCATCACGCAAAACTGGGTGGAATGGCTCTTTGCCGCCATCACTTTTATCCTGAATTGCCATTACCGGGATGTAAAAAAACGCCTTGCCGCCGAACATCAGAAAAGCTCGGCTATCGCGGAAGGCGTTAAAAGCCTTCTTCGGGAAAGCATTGTACACAATTACAATAAATACCTGGAGCGGGAATCCTGTCCGATCTATGCCAAGGAATCCATTAAAAAGGTATATGAATCTTACCATAAGTTAGGCGGAAATGACGTGGCAACAAAACTCTACAACACGCTTCTTGCCATGTCAGAAGAACCCGCACAAAAGGAGGAATAACCCATGAAGAACTACCCAAAGCAATGGCTGAATGCCGCCGGCATCCGTGCGGCAAAAACCATGGCGCAGACTGCATTATCCATGCTGACCGTAGGACAGGCCGTCATCGACGTAAACTGGTTGAACGTACTTTCCGTATCCGCAATGGCCGGAATTGTTTCCATACTTACGTCGCTGGCAGGACTGCCGGAAATAAACGCAACAAATACAATAGAAAGCGAGGAACGATAACATGAGAGATATGACAAAATTACACCCCAGATTACAGAAAATGGCTATCCAGTTACAACAAGAATGCAGCAGACAAGGAATCTTCATCAAGTTCAGCGAGTGCCTGCGGACAATTGCAGAACAGGATGCATTATATGCCCAGGGAAGAACAGCGCCCGGAAATATCGTCACCAACGCCAAAGGCAGTACATACAGTTCTCAGCACCAGTGGGGCGTCGCTATAGATTTCTATATTGATATGGACGTTGACGGCGACGGAGATAAAAAGGATGATGCGTTTAATAATTCCACCAGACTGTTTGACCGTGTGGGAACTATTGCAAAATCCATTGGATTGGGCTGGGGCGGAGACTGGACAAGCATAAAAGACCGTCCGCATCTGTATCTTCCAGACTGGGGGAGCACAACTTCCAGATTAAAACAACTGTACAAATCCCCCGATCACTTTATGGCTTCCTGGAAAAACCCTGATTTGCCTCAATCCCCTGGGTATACGCCGAAACCTTCTGACACACCCGTCAAAAATACCGCCGCCGTATATACTAAGAAACAATTTATCCTCGACGTTCAGTCCTGTACAGGTTCTAAGCCAGACGGCATCGCCGGAAAAGAAACCATCGGCAATACCGTGACTATATCCGCATGGAAAAACCGAAAACATCCTGTAATTACGCCGGTACAAAAACGCCTGAATACGCTGGGATTTCACTGCGGAACGGCAGACGGTATCGCCGGGCCAAAATTCACCGCCGCTGTCAACCGCTATCAATCCAACGTTCTGAAATACCGAACTTCTGACGGTGAAATCACTGCCAGAAAAAAGATGTGGAAATCTTTGCTGGGCATGATTTAGATACGAATATTGGGGCTATCGGGTAATGACACTTTTTAACCCGATAGCCCCTTTTCTGTCTCTGACAATAATTCACTATTTTGTTCTCATCCGATATATTCCCCATAACATCCTTTTGTCTGGCGTTTCACCTCATAGAGCGCTTCATCCGCGCGATTCAAAAGTTCCTCAATATTTTTCCCTGCATCTTTTGTACACGCAAATCCGGCAGAAGCGCTTACGCACCTGGATTCTTCCGGAGACAAATCAACGCGCCTGTTTCTCAAAGCCTCATAAAAAAAGTCTAACTGCCTTATTATTTCCAATTTATCACAGCATCCGAAAATCATCATGCAGAACTCGTCCCCGGAACGCCTTGCCGTAAGAAAATGCTCCAACGGCATGGACTGCATGACAGAAGCAAAACACTGAAGATATTTATCTCCCGCATCGTGACCGAACGTGTCATTGACGGATTTAAAAAAATCCAGATCAAGCATTACCGCGGCGCAAATATTTCCCGGATTCATTTCCATAAGAATCTCCCCTGCAATTTGTTTAAAATATGAAAACTTATGCAGTCCCGTTAACGCATCATGTGTATTTTCATACTGCATCTGCTTTTTTTCCATCACGTCCGTACTCACATCCGTAATGACGCCAAGGTTTTTCCCCTGAGAATTGGACATATGAATCCGTACATACCGAGAATCGCTAATTCTGTAGACGTCTGCCTCTCCTTCAATGGGAACGGCCGTTATCTCCTGCATATACTGATCAAACTTCCCAAAATCATGATAAAGCTCTTCCGCCTTCTCATCTGAAAGACCAAGCAGATTTCTTAAGCCAGAAGTTACAAACACATGATTGACTTCCGGTTCATATTCATAAGCTGCCAGCGCCGCGCCGCTGATTTCAATAATGGCGGAAATCCGGTCAGAAATATTTACAATACTCTTAACCATGGCATTAATCCCTCTGCTTAAAGCCTCAAACTCCCGATTTCCTCCTACCGTTACCTTGGTGTCCAGATTCCCATTCGTAATAGAAGAAAGATTTTCCATAATCCGGTGGATTCCATTTACCACCTTCTGTTTCACCAGATAATTGAGCAGCAAAATCACAATTGCTTCCACAAACAACAGATAAACGAGGGTACTGAACACCTGCCTTAAAAGTTTATCCTGCAGAATATCCTGCGGAAGCGCTGCGCAAATCAGAATATCTCCATATTTCCTGGCAAAGACATACATACTGTCTTCGTTTTTCCCCTGTTTGTATGCGCCTTTGGTACATTCCTTAAGCTGCTCCAACTGACAATATTCCGCCGTAAATTCCCCCATTCCTGCAGAATGGCCTAATACCTCGCCTGTGCTGCTGTCCACAGCGAAAAGTTCTTCTCCCACATCAGTGGGAAACTTAGAAAAAATATATTCATAGGTATTCCTGGATTGAGCTTCCATCTGTCTTGTCGGTTTAAATCCTACCTGGACAATGCCTTTTCCGCCCTTTCTGGCCACACCCACATACTGCATAATCTTGCCCTCGGCTGCATTCGGCTGCGACTCCTGAATCAGATATGCATCCTCATCCCCACTTTCCAAGATCGCGAGAAACGCCTGTGTCTGCGGATGATCGTCCATATCGAAACCCACATATTGCGGAACTGACGCGGATACAATAATTCCATTTTCATCTATCATATGAAGTTCGTCCACATTGAGAAGATTTGCCAGATACTGCATTTCATCCACATCCATGGATACTTCTTTCTGACGGTCCAGCACATAAGCGGCTGCCCTGGCGCGCGTAAGATAATCTTCATCCAGGTTTTTTTTCACGATAGACAATTCCATCTGATTATTTTCCAGCGTATGTATCATTTGTTCCGATTTTGTATAAAATGTCTTATACTGCTGGGTTTCCAAAGAACGTATGGTAAACAGGCAATTAATCACAAAAATCATAAAAACAGCGGCGCTCATAATAACAAACACATAGCGAATAAAGATTTTCTGCATGGAATCCTTCCTCCAGTTTATTCACAAATTACCTTCTTGATTATATCATTTTTTCATGAGTGCTCACGGTTCGTTTTTACACAAAAAAGTGTCAATTCTGTAATCTGATATTAAAATTTCGCAAACAAGGTAATAAAAAAAATTCCCTCCTGGCAAAAGCAGTCAAAGTCACCTTTTATCTTATCAGAAAATGCCTGTATACTCTGCATACCCAGACCATGTCCCTCACCATTCTGGCTTTTGGGAAGTCCCGTTGCGACGTCAAGAGAAATTTCTCTCTCATATGCATTCTTCATTTGGATTAACAACTGCTGCATACTGCAATGAATTTTGACATCTATATATCTTTTCTCTTTCTGCAAATCCTTCACACAGATAATGGCATTCTCAAACAAGTTCGCAATTACCGCCGTAAATTCATATTCATTCACCGGGATTTCCTGGGGAACGGAAAGCTCCAAACGCAGATCAATATCAAACATTTCCGCTTTTTCCACCATTTTGGTTATAATCGCATTGACAACAAGGTTATTACAATACCTGACCACCTTATTTTCCTCGGTCACATCGTTAATATGGGCTACGATTTTCTTGGCCTCCTCATATTCTCCCTGTTCCAGTAAAAGGCTTATCATACTGGAGTAGTGCCTTATATCATGGCGCAGGACTTTTAAATTTTTTTCCGCCTGGCCCACTAAATAATATTGGCTTTCCAGCCCTTTTATATACGACTCGAAAATCATATTTTTCCAGTAGGCGTCTTTCCGTTTGGATTCGCTCTCTATATAACGCAGCACCGCCGTATACGAAACGAACATGGTTGCCATAAAGCAGACAATGCCCGGAATATTTTGCGGCATTTCATAAAGCGTGTTGGGAAAAAATGCAATAGCTGAAAAACTGCAGTAAAAAAAGACGGGTACCAGACACAGCGCCCACCATCCCTGCGTATATTCTGTCTCATACTGTTTCAGCCACAAATCCCGGATTCCCTTATACACGATATACAAGACAGCCAAATGCACAAAAAAACTTCCTGTCAGCGCGATAAACTGGTTTCCTGTATAAATATACAAAATGCAAGAGGCAATGCTTCCCACAATCACATAATTAGAGGCGCTCAGCCCTATAAACAAAACCTTACGATTTCTTTTACTGGAAATAACAATCCCTGTAGACTGCGTTAAAATAATCTGAAGCACAGTTACAATGGCATAACACAGATCGCTGTCTGGAAAAATATTTAATTTCAGACAATCCAAAATGTTCAGCGCCATAAAAGAGAAAAAACAAATTCCGGCCGTAGTTTTCTTAGAATAACGGTGGGTAATAAACAAATACAGAAACAACATTAAAAACATATGGCTGAGCGTGTATGATATATTATTAAAATAATTCATCTCTTTTCCCTACCTGTACTGTTCTGCCACAAACAAAAGATATTCTCTCTTCACATGCGCCGCATTTTTTCTGCTAATCGGAATACTGACGCCGCTCTCCATAATCACGCTGCTGCCATCCAGCCGCTTGATACAGTCCATATTTACCAAAAAAGATTTATGCACCTGCATAAATGCCCTGTCTTCTGCTAGTGCCCCGACTTCTTCCTCAAACGCTTTTCTCAAAAAAATGCTTTTTATCTGCCTTCCATCCGTCAGATGTACCTCCAGCATTCTGGAATAGCTTTCAATATACTCTATCTTAGAATGCAGAATGGGCACCAGACCCTCTTTGGTTTTTACCAGATACACAGGCCCTTTCTTTACGTCTATAATGGAAAGAGCATATGTAAGAGCTTCAAAGAATTTACTCTTGTCAATCGGCTTTAGCAGATACCGCACAGCCTGGACCTCGTAAGCGTCCAAAGCGTAATCGTCTGATGAGGTGATATAAATAATGATGCTTTTCGGCCGGACTTTTCTGATATAACTGCCAAGGTCGATACCTGTGGTGTCCGACATGAGAATGTCCAATATGTAGATATCTGCAAACTCTTTTTGCTGAACCTTATCCTTTATTCCGCCGGCATCTGTAAATCTCTCCACCTCAAACTCTGTTTCTTTATGCAATCCTTTGTATTCCTCAAGCAATTGCACAATATTCTGAATATCTTTTATACTGTCGTCACAAATTGCTATTTTCATTTGTCTTTTCCTTTATATGATATTATGCCCTCTACAGCGCTCTTTCTCTTGTCAAATTATATCATATTAGACAATTGCAAAACAACTAAATTATCAAAATTTCATATACAATTCGTAAAACTTTTGCGTTTGACAATGATCTGTATTCTATTCTCAGGAAAAATTCCAGCTTGCCATTTTTCGGCGATTATTGTATATTATACATCAGGGAACAAGCATACGGCATTCTGCCTGTTTCTGAACGGTCAGAACGCCAATTTTCAAGAACGGAGGAAAAGTAATGAAAGAAAAAGTAATTTTAGCTTATTCCGGAGGGTTGGACACTACCGCCATCATCCCATGGCTGAAGGAAAATTATGATTACGAAGTAATTTGCTGCTGCATTGACTGCGGACAGGAAGAAGAACTGGACGGACTGGAAGAACGCGCAAAATTATCCGGAGCATCAAAACTCTACATTGAAGATATCACTGATGAATTTACAGAGGAATATATTCTTCCCTGCGTACAGGCGGGCGCAGTATACGAGAATAAATATCTGTTAGGCACTTCCATGGCGCGTCCGGGAATTGCAAAACGTCTGGTAGAAATTGCCAGAAAAGAAGGCGCTTCCGCCATCTGTCACGGTGCGACCGGCAAAGGCAACGATCAGATCCGTTTTGAACTGGGCATCAAGGCCCTGGCTCCGGATCTTAAAATCATCGCAGCCTGGAGAAGCGATAAATGGAATATGCAGTCCCGGGAAGAAGAAATCGCATACTGTAAGGCCCACGGCATTGACCTTCCCTTCTCTGCCGACAGCAGCTACAGCCGCGACCGCAACCTGTGGCATATCAGCCATGAAGGGCTGGAACTGGAAGACCCGGCATGTGAGCCGAACTACGATCACCTTCTGGTATTGGGCGTATCCCCGCAAAAGGCCCCGGACGAGGAAGAATATGTGACAATGACTTTTGAATCCGGCGTCCCCAAAACCGTAAACGGCAAAGAAATGAAACCTGCCGACATCATCCGTGAACTGAACCGCCTGGGCGGTAAGCATGGAATCGGCATCATTGATATTGTAGAAAACCGCGTAGTCGGCATGAAATCCCGCGGCGTCTATGAAACTCCTGGCGGAACCATTTTAATGGAAGCTTTGCAGCAATTGGAGGAATTGGTACTTGACCGCGCCACCATGGAAGTGAAAAAAGACCTGGGAAACAAAATGGCGCAGATCGTATATGAAGGAAAATGGTTTACTCCTTTGCGTGAAGCTGTCCAGGCGTTTGTGACTTCTACCCAGAAATATGTAACCGGAGAAGTAAAGTTCAAGCTTTACAAAGGAAATATCATCAAAGCCGGAACCACTTCCCCCTATTCTCTCTACAGTGAATCTCTGGCAAGCTTTACCACCGGCGATCTGTACGACCATCATGACGCAGAAGGCTTCATTACCTTATTTGGCCTTCCTTTAAAGGTTCGTGCCATGAAGATGGCTGAAATAGAAAATAATAGGAAATAAACGTTTCCTATTACGCCAGTGCAATCTCTGTATTATTTTTATAGAAACGTACCTTCGCGCGGAAAGGTTTTTCCTATGGAAAAACAGACTGGCCATAATCGGACAGTCTGTTTTTTTATATTTATTATCAATCCTAAACCACAAGACCCCGCTGCTTTGCAGCGTCAAATTTGCTACGCTGCAAAACAGCGGGGTTTGGGGGTAACCCTCGCGGCCATTAGTCAAATATCTGCTCCGACACGGCTATTTTCCTCATCGTCCGCGGGAATAAAAATGCTTTACTCCTTTTGTGACGTCCTCTGCATATATCATTTTACAGCTCCTCACAGCTCCCGCCTCATTATACAAAAACGCAATGGCAAGATGCGGCTTATCCGGTATTTCAAAATTATTCGCCTGAAGCTCTTCGTCGGAAATGGTAACATATTTTCCCTTTTTCAGCCTGTATTTTCCAGTTACTACCGTACCGTCCTCTAAGGTTTCCTCTATCTTATATTTTCCATAGAACAAGCCGTTTTTTACTTTAAATTTCTGATCCGTATCTACCTGATCGCCCAATATTATCTGCTGACGTCCTTTTCCGTTGGGAACGTCGTCCTTCCACTGGCCGTCGTACACTTCTTTATAGAGGCTTCCATCTTCCGTATAACTGCTGGCATAATACCAGATTCCGCGTCCTTCCCGCTTACCATCCTGGTACTCTCCATAATACCACTGTCTGCAGTCACAGTCCTCAAAAACATAAAGACCAATTCCGGTTCCGGTAGTTCCTCCTTCCGGCAGATAAAGATAACTGCCTTCCTCCGCCGCCATCCTGGCAAGTTCCTGACCTTCTGCGCTCATTTGAAGCTGGTCTAAGGCTTGTGCATCGTCTTTCCTAATAGCTTCCATAACTGCTCTCATCGTCTCATTACATTGCTTTATCTTAGCGTCTTCCTGATTGGATTCTTCGGTAGCATCCTGTAGTTCTTCATCCTCTGTACTCTGCCCATGGGCTTTCATATCCATAGAACCGTTGTCTTCTGTAACATATTGCGGCTGATACTTCTTCGCAGTCTCCCTCCGCTCTTCTGTGGTACAGCCGGTAAGGAACATCATTGCAAACACTGCAAGGATACCTGCGGCAACTCTGCTCAGTCTCTCCATGTTCTGCCTCCAATCATTGCCTCTGTGCCAATATTCAGTTCTTTTATACCTTTTGCATGACCGACGATGCTTTCTGACGATGCCTCCTTCTATTTTCTCAACTCTGCAATAATTTCATTTTTCAATTCCAGCCCCATATCCTTCATGCGTCTGCTGGCGGAAGGGGACGCCATAACGCTTGCAAGAAGCTTGGACGCCACATCATATTTTCCAAAATGATACGCCATATAAGCAAGCAGGTAATCCACCGTACTCTGCTCCATACCGCACATTGGAAACATCTCTTTCGAAACCGCCTTTACAAAGCCTTCATACGCCTGCTGGTAAAATACTTCCTCTTCCTTCTGGCACTCTTCTCTGGCAGCCTTTTCCTCCGGCGTGCCTAACGGCATGGTCTCCGCCTTTCCCCGCAGCAGCCAGGCAATCTTCAAACAGGTATAAGCTTTTTCACTATCTTTTCCCTTTTTTACTACCGTATTCATCAGAGACAGTTTATAACGGTCAATCGCCTCATCATACGTATAAAATAATTTCTGTTCCTCGTTCTTCCCCTGGAACTTACTCGCAATCTGTTCTCTGATAAGCTTCTCCTGCGCAGGCATAAGCTGGTCAAAATAACGGTTCATTGCCGTATACCCACACTTAGGGCAGGACGTAATGTCATATTTCAACGTATCAATATATTGAAATCTTGGTCTTAAATCCTTATCTGGCTCTAATCGCTTCACACGTCCATTTTTAACCACTTTCGTCTTAAACACCTGGTCGCAGACCTTGCAGCGTACCGTTTTATCCAAAAGAAACTCTTCCTCTGAAGGAATCTTTTCTTCCGCCTGCTTTCCCTCCGCCTTTTTGCTCTCGTCTTTCTGGTCGTCATCGAACAAATTCACTGACTCTGTAGACTTCAAACCAAATTTCTCTAATCCCGAAAATATATTCATTGCACTTTTCCTCCTCTAGCGCTGCTTATTTCTGTGCCGGCAGTTTATAAGAACTCTTCAAAGATACGATTCTGTTAAACACAAGTGCATCCTCTCTGGAATCCCTGGCATCCGCACAGAAAAATCCCTGTCTTACAAACTGATAACTGTCATAGGGCTTTGCCTCTGCTAACCCGGGTTCTATATAACACTCCTTCAAAACAGTAAGAGAATCCGGATTCAGGTTCAGGCTGCCGTCCTCCTTATTATATACTCCCTTTTCTTCATCCACAAGATTTTCATACAGACGCACTTCACATTTTTTGGCAAAAGGCGCCGGTACCCAGTGTATCGTCCCCTTCACCTTCCGTCCGCTAAATCCGCTTCCGGCTTTTGTCTGTGGATCGTACGTACAGTGCACCTCCGTCACATTGCCCGCTTCATCCTTGACAAAACTCTCGCACTTTACAAAATAAGCGTGCATAAGACGAACTTCATTCCCCGGAAACAGTCGGAAATACTTTTTGGGCGGTTCCTCCATAAAATCTTCCCGCTCAATGTATAATTCCCTGCAAAACGGGATCTGACGGCTTCCAAGTTCTTCATTCTCCAGGTTATTTGCAGCTTCCAGATACTCCACCTGTCCTTCAGGATAATTGTCAATCACCAGCTTAATCGGGTCGAGGACCGCCATCATCCGCGGACGGCTTAATTTCAGATCCTCCCGGATGCAGTATTCGAGCATCGCGTAATCCACCGAACTGTTTGCCTTTGACACCCCGCAAAGCTCCACGAATTTCTGGATAGATTCCGGTGTGAATCCCCGTCTGCGCAGAGCGGCAATTGAAACCAGCCGCGGGTCGTCCCAGCCGTCTACAATCCCCTCCTCCACCAGCTTCTTAATATAACGCTTACCCGTCACGACGTTGGTAAGATACAGCTTGGCAAACTCAATCTGCTTGGGCGGATTCTCATATTCCAATTCCCGTACCACCCAGTCATACAGCGGCCTGTGATCTTCAAACTCCAATGTACAGATAGAATGTGTGATTCCTTCAATAGCATCCTCAATTGGATGCGCAAAATCATACATAGGATAAATACACCATTTCTCGCCCGTATTATGATGCGCCATATGCGCCACACGATATAAAATGGGATCCCGCATATTAATATTCGGAGACGCCATGTCAATTCTGGCCCGCAGTACCATCGCGCCGTCCTCATATTTGCCCTCTTTCATTTCCTCGAATAAGCGCAAATTCTCTTCGATACTCCTTGCAGCGCCCGGATCTTCCTTCCCCGGCTCCGTCAGCGTTCCCCGGTACTCTCTAATTTGTTCTGCGTTTAACTTTGACACATAGGCCTTTCCCTTTTCAATCAGCTTCACGGCCGCCTCATACATCTGCTGAAAATAATCGGACGCAAAAAACAGGCGGTCTTCCCAGTCTGCGCCCAGCCATTTAATATCCTCTTTAATGGAATCCACAAATTCTGTCCTTTCCTTGGTAGGATTCGTGTCATCAAAACGCATATGAAACTTTCCATGATATTTTTGCGCCAGTCCGTAATTCAACAGAATGGATTTGGCATGTCCTATATGAAGATAACCATTCGGCTCTGGTGGAAAACGGGTTCTCACCGTCTTACAATGCCCTTCCTTAATATCTTCCTCAATAATCTGTTCAATAAAATTCCTGGAAACTGTTTCGTTTTCCATCTGTGTTCCTCCTGGTTTCTCTATATTCATTGTAAATTCATGCAAAGGGCGTTTGGAAAGCGAGCCTTTCAAACGCCCTTTGCTGTTTATTATAAATTCTAATTTCTTATTTGTCAATGGACGCCGGACGGCTGCCGCGACGAGTTTATGATATCATCTTGCCCCTCAAATCAACAACAACTCCGTCAGCTCCGTTTTATATGCTGATGGGTAAAAAGATGATCCTGGCAATATTCATAATTCCCTTCGCATCTGGAACAAAAACGAAATTCCAGTTCTTCTCCATCCTTTTCCGTTCTCCCGCAGATGGCGCATTTATGCTTGGTAACTCCCTGAGACTGGCGCATTTGCTGCCTGTAGACCTGCTTCCGGTGAATCTCTCTGGGAGAAATCCTCTGATAATTCCTGGTACAGAAAAAGAAAATCAAAAAATTCAAAAGCGACGCTAAAATTGCCACTCTTCCCGCCCAGTTGCTGACAATAAATGAAAATATCATCCACACGGCATCCACAATTCCCAGCCATTTCGCTTTAAACGGAATAATAAAATACAGTCTGAATTCCACATTGGGAAAGATTGCCGCAAATGCCAGAAACAGCGACATGGTTACGTATTCTGTCCCAAAATAAGAACCAATCCCTACCACCGGTATGCCCGTCGTGATTCCATAAACCACATACAAAAGAAGCGCGCCCAGTATCGTAAATAAAAGTCCGCCAAACAGATAGACATTATAACGGAAGGTTCCTATCGCCTGCTCGATCGACGTCCCGATAAAATAATAGCAGGACAGAAAAAAAATCAGAAATAAAATATTGACAGCCGGAGGAATCAAAATCCAGGATACGAGCCGCCAGAGCTGCCCCTGCAGAATCAGATACGGCTCTAATGTCAGCATATTCTGCGCCCTGGGCATGGTATATTGTATGATAAATCCTAATACCCAGGCGCCAATCAGCCAAAAGGTCAGATTTGGGATTGCAAACCTGCCGAATTTCCGTTCCATTTTATTCAGAAAATTCATAATGCACCTCTCTCAGTTTTATTGATTTCATTATAAATTTTCTATCCAGCTTTGTCAACGAGTGGAACTCACTTCATAAAAACTTTATAGATTCCTGCTCAGTCATCCCAGTCATTGCGGCTGGTCCCTTCCCAGCCATTCATGCCCGGCCGGCTTTCCCAGTCTTCCATATCCGTTCCGTCTTTCCAGTTGTCCATTTCTGTCCCGTCTTTCCAATTGTCCATTTCTGTCGTGCCTTGCCAATTTTCCTGGCTGTTTTCACCTTCCCAGTTGTCCATTTCTGTCGTACCCTGCCAATTTTCCTGGCCGTTCTCGTCTTCCCAGTCGCTGCGGCCATTCCCTTCCTCCCAGCCGCCCCGGCCGTTTCTGTTTTCCCATCCTCCCAAATCCTGGTATTGCCGGCGTTCCATAGCTCCCGCTTCTCTTGGCTGTATTGTCGCCGGGATACACAGTTCATCTCCGATTTGTAGATTATACACGTCTACAAACGGATTGGAAAACATTAATTGACCTACGCTGACATGATATCTCTTTCCCAGCTGATAGAGTGTGTCTCCCTTTTGTATTACATGTATAATTCCTCTGCATGGCCCTCCCGGAAAAATAGGGCCGATTGGAATAGGTATAATCCTAGCCATAATTATTTCCTCCATATTCTGTTGCATCATTACTCTTTGTTGTTATTATATTCCAATCCCGGAAAACGGTTCTATCCTCCCCTTCCCCGCATATATTAAACCAGTGATTTTCCATCTTCTATCGTCACTATTTCACAAACGAACCCGAAAAAATTTCATTTAGATTCTAAACATTCTATAAAATCTGAGAAATGAATTGTTTTTTGTAATTTCCTGTCGTATAATAAACGTTGCTTGATTTCAGAGCTATTACATTTTAATAGGAAGAAACTGTTAAAAATATACATTTTTTTGACTCACAGCATTTTCATATATAACGGAGGAAATGATATGGGAAAACAAAATTTGCACCGGCTGGGTATTGACATTGGCTCAACCACTGTAAAAATTGCAATATTAAATCAGGAGAATGAAATGGTCTTTGCAGATTATGAGAGACATTTCGCGAATATCCGGGAAACGCTTTCCGACCTGCTCTCAAAGGCGCAGGACGCTCTTGGAAATATCGTTTTAGCCCCGGTCATCACGGGTTCCGGAGGTCTGACGCTTGCAAAGCATTTGGAAATCCCTTTCGTCCAGGAAGTGATTGCTGTTTCCAGTGCATTACAAGACTACGCTCCCCTGACAGACGTTGCTATTGAACTGGGCGGCGAAGACGCAAAAATCATCTATTTTGAAGGCGGAAACGTTGAACAGCGTATGAACGGAATCTGCGCTGGCGGCACCGGTTCTTTTATCGACCAAATGGCTTCTCTGCTCCAGACTGACGCTACCGGATTGAATATTTATGCAAAAAATTACAAGGCAATCTATCCTATTGCGGCGCGCTGCGGTGTATTTGCCAAATCCGATATCCAGCCCCTGATCAATGAGGGGGCCTCCAAAGAAGACCTGTCTGCCTCTATCTTCCAGGCAGTCGTAAACCAGACAATCTCCGGTCTTGCCTGCGGCAAGCCCATACGCGGGCACGTGGCGTTCCTGGGCGGTCCTCTGCATTTTCTTTCCGAGCTGAAAGAAACCTTTATCCGTACCCTGAAGCTGGACCAGGAGCACATTATCAGCCCCCAACACTCTCATCTGTTTGCCGCCATCGGCTCCGCCCTAAACTTCAAACCGGAAACGTCCGTGGAATTAAAAGATATTTTGAAAAAACTTTCCGGCGGCATACACATAGAATTTGAGGTAGAACGGATGGAACCTTTGTTTTCCAGTCAGGAAGAATACCTCAGATTCCAGAAACGCCACGGCAGACATCACGTAATGACCAGCCCGCTGTCCACCTACCAGGGAAACTGTTATCTGGGCATTGACGCCGGTTCTACCACCACAAAAGTAGCGCTGGTAGGAGCGGACGGTTCTCTGTTGTACTCCTTTTACAGCAGCAACAACGGCAATCCTCTGGCAACGGCAACGCTGGCGCTTCGGGAAATCCATAATTTACTGCCAGAAGGCGCTGAAATTGTCCATTCCTGCTCTACCGGATACGGAGAAGCGTTGTTGAAATCTGCTTTTATGCTGGATGAAGGAGAAGTAGAAACCGTCGCCCATTACTATGCTGCAGCCTTCTTCAATCCCGAGGTAGACTGTATTCTGGACATCGGCGGGCAGGACATGAAATGCATCAAAATCAAGAACCAGACCGTAGACAGCGTCCAGCTAAACGAAGCTTGCTCCTCCGGATGCGGCTCTTTTATCGAAACCTTTGCCAAGTCCCTGAACTATTCTGTGGAAGACTTTGCACAGGCCGCGTTGTTTGCCGAACATCCGATTGATTTAGGCACACGCTGCACCGTATTTATGAATTCCAAGGTAAAGCAGGCGCAAAAAGAAGGCGCTGAGGTTGCCGATATCTCGGCGGGACTTGCCTACTCCGTAATTAAAAACGCGCTGTTTAAGGTAATTAAAGTCAGTGACGCCCGTGATTTGGGTAAACACATTGTCGTGCAGGGCGGTACCTTCTACAACGACGCCGTGCTCAGAAGTTTTGAAAAAATATCCGGCTGCGACGCTGTACGTCCGGATATCGCCGGTATCATGGGAGCGTTTGGCGCCGCGCTCATTGCCAGAGAACGGTACGAAGACAATCCAGCCACTACCATGTTGTCCATTCAGGAAATTGAAACGCTTGAGGTCGAGACGAAATTGTCCCGGTGCCAGGGCTGCACCAACCACTGTCTGCTGACCATCAACCGCTTTTCCGAAAACCGCAGCTTTATCACTGGAAACCGCTGTGAAAAAGGACTCGGCAAAGAAAAAAGCAAAGAAAAAATCCCCAATCTCTTTGCCTACAAGAACCAGCGTATGTTCCGTTACAGCCCCCTTCCCAAAGAAGCTGCATTTCGTGGGACTGCAGGCATTCCGCGCGTGCTCAATATGTATGAAAATTACCCTTTCTGGGCCATATTTTTCCGTACTTTGAAATTCCGCACGCTGCTTTCCCCCCAGTCTACACGAAACATCTACGAATTGGGCATTGAATCCATCCCCAGCGAATCGGAGTGTTATCCGGCCAAGCTGGCGCACGGTCACGTAGCCTGGCTGATTAAAAATCAGGCAGACTTCATTTTTTATCCCTGTATCCCCTATGAGAGAAATGAGTTTCCGGATTCCAACAACCACTATAACTGCCCCATTGTCACCTCCTATGCCGAAAACATCAAAAATAATGTGGATGAGATTACCTCCGGCAAAGTACGTTTCCTGAATCCTTTTATGTCCTTTGCCTCCAAAGACGTGCTCGCCGAACAGCTTATACAGGTATTTTCACAGGAATTTTCCATTCCTGAAAATGAAATTACCGCCGCAGTTAACGCCGGCTGGCAGGAACTGGAAAACATGCGCCGGGATATACGCCGCAAAGGAGAGGAAACACTGAAATACATGGAGGAAACCGGACATCGGGGCATCGTGCTTGCCGGACGCCCCTACCACATAGACCCGGAAATTAATCACGGCATTCCGGAACTGATAAACTCCTACGGAATCGCCGTACTCACAGAGGATTCTGTCTCTCATCTGGAGAAAGTAGAACGCCCTTTGATGGTAATGGATCAGTGGATGTACCACTCCAGACTGTATGCCGCCGCAAATTTTGTAAAGACAAGGGAGGATCTGGATCTAATTCAGCTCAATTCTTTCGGCTGCGGTCTGGACGCCGTCACTACCGACCAAGTGAACGATATCTTGTCTAAATCAGGGAAAATTTATACCTGCCTGAAAATTGACGAAGTCAATAATCTGGGCGCCGCCCGCATCCGCATTCGTTCTCTGCTGTCGGCTCTGAGGGTCAAGGAAAAACAGAACGCCTGCCGCACGATTACACCCTCCAGTTACAAACGGGTCATCTTTACAGAGGAAATGCGCAAAGAATATACCATTCTCTGCCCGCAGATGTCTCCGATACATTTTGAACTGCTCCAGCCCGCATTTCAGGCGTCCGGCTACCGTATGGAGGTACTGGGAAACGACGGCAAATCTGCCGTGGATACGGGGCTTCGATTTGTAAATAACGACGCCTGCTACCCTTCCCTGATGGTAGTCGGACAAATTATGGAAGCCGTGCTCTCCGGCAACTATGATCTGACGAAAACAGCCGTTATTGTCAGTCAGACCGGCGGGGGCTGCCGCGCTTCCAACTACATCGGCTTTATCCGGCGGGCTTTGGAAAAAGCGGGTTATCCGGATATCCCGGTCATTTCCATCAACCTTAGCGGGCTGGAAGAAAACCCTGGCTTTAAACTCACGCTTCCCCTGCTGCAAAGAGGCTTATATGCTTTGATTTTCGGGGATATATTCATGCGCTGTTTGTACCGCACCAGACCTTACGAGACAGTCAGCGGCGCCGCCAATGCACTTCACCAGAAATGGAAAGAAAAATGCATTGATTTTGTTTCCAGGGATAAAATGATTTCCCATCGGAAATTCAAACAGTACTGCCGGCAGATTATACAGGATTTTGACAAACTTCCAATGACTGACAAACCCAAACCCAGAGTCGGCGTCGTCGGTGAAATCCTGGTAAAATTCCTGCCCGCCGCCAACAATTATCTCGTAGACCTGCTGGAAGCAGAGGGCGCGGAAGCTGTGGTTCCGGATCTGACAGATTTTCTGCTCTACTGCTTTTACAATAATAATTTTAAAGCAGAGCATCTAGGAACTAAAAAATCCAGCGCCAGAAATGCAAATCTGGGAATCAAAGCTTTAGAATGGCTGCGCAAAAGCGCACGGAAGGAATTTGAAAAAAGCCGTCACTTTGACGCCCCGGCACGCATTGAAACCCTTGCCAGATACGCCGACCCTATTGTCTCCCAGGGAAACCAAACCGGCGAAGGCTGGTTCCTCACGGGAGAAATGTTAGAACTGATTCACTCCGGCACGGACAACATTGTATGCGCCCAGCCTTTCGGGTGCCTGCCTAACCACGTAGTCGGAAAAGGCGTTATCAAAGAAATCCGGCATCAATACCCGCTTGCCAATATTGTGGCGATTGATTATGATCCGGGAGCTTCCGAGGTGAACCAGTTGAACCGTATTAAGCTAATGCTGTCCACCGCACAGAAAAACCTGGCAAAACTTCAAAATAACACAGATATATAATGTGAAGCGCAAAAGGCTGCCGCATGAAAAAACGGACATAGAAATGACTGTTTTCCTTCATGCAGCAGCCTTAAAGTATAAAATCTTGCAGTTTTTCCTGCACAATTTCCCACCATAAGTGAACTCATATGAAATTTGCAGCGCCGCAGAGTATCGGCGTATTTTCCCCGCACAGCATTCGTCAAATCTAGATACAGGCGCGACACTTTCCTCATTGCCCGCGGGAAAAAATTCATATTAGTTTCAGCTTTGAAGTCAATTCCTGCACCAACTCGTTTTATATATTAGAACAGGTTATCCGCACATTTTGAACGCTCAAAGGAGGACATTCAAATGAAACGAAATAAAATCTTAACTGCTATTCTCGGTATTGCCATTCTCGCCGGAATCATTTGCTCCGGTATTGTTATTGCACAGGGAATCCGCACAAGGGAGGTATCTTCCCACAATGCTTCTTCAAGAAAAGAACGGTTTCCCGAACCCTGGGATTTAAAAAAGACAAAACTGGAAGCGTTCTCAGAAATTTCTGTCGCGCTCAGTTACAGTAATCTCT
Source organism: Lachnospiraceae bacterium (assembly GCA_009911185.1). Classification (GTDB taxonomy): domain Bacteria; phylum Bacillota; class Clostridia; order Lachnospirales; family Lachnospiraceae; genus Petralouisia. The sequence continues at coordinate 18,427 of QXWW01000030.1, read as the reverse complement.
CTATACTGCCGGGAGATGATTATTATCTGGAATACCATATGGACGGTTCCTGCGAAGAACCTCAATACGAAGTATCCAGCGGCAAATTCTATTTTCAGGAGGGACCCACGCAGGCAAAATACCGCAGCGGCTTTCATCTATTTTTCAATCCTCACAATCTCACAGCCAGATACGAACCTTACTATGTGACGCTCTATGTACCCGAAAAAACATATTTCGACATACTCGATATCTCAGACGACAGCGGAAATGTAGAACTTGAAAAAATTCAGGCAAAAGACGCAGATATCAGGATTGCGTATGGTAATCTTACCATGGATTCTTTCTCTGGAGGTACGCTGTCCATTGACGCTGACTCCGGCAACCTGGAGCTGAACGAGGTCGCCTGCGATACGCTGAAATTGAACAATGAATACGGGAATATATCCGGAGATATTTTTCAGATATCCGGCAAAACAGCAATCACGCTGGACAGCGGAACACTCTCGCTTAAACAACTGGAAACAGAAACGCTCGCCTTAACCAATGAGTATGGGAACTGTTCGGTCAACGAAATCAACGTAAAAAACAGCAACATTTCTATGGATTCGGGAAATCTTGATTTCGGCCAGGCGGTACTGGGTACAACTAAAATCAAAAGCTGTTACGGTGATGTAACATTATTTCTGTCTGATTCTGCCGCAAATTACGATTACAGCCTTCATACAGAATACGGCACTGTAAAACTGGACGGCAATAAAATCAGAGAAGACGACAACGGAGAGGTACATTACCAAAAAGACAATGGAAAAGCTGGCAGTATCTCCATTGAATGTGAAAGCGGGAATGTAACTATCAACTAATTTCCTAATGAAAAAAGAAGCGCCATCCGAGATATTGTCATCTCCTGCGCTTCTTTTTCATGTATACAGCGAATACAAATGTTAAATCCTGATATCCATCCCCTGATAGAGATACTTCTTCTCTTCCGGTTGATATGCTCCCAGTTTCTGCGCCTGCCTCGCCGCAAGCTTTTCTTCTTCCATTTCCTGCTGCTTCTGCTCCTGGATATCCTGCATCTGCTGGGTAAGTTCAGACAAGGCGCCTTCGTTTTCCTGAAGATTTTCCGCTTCCCTTTCACTCTCCTCCATTTCTTCCGCCGTTTCCTTGAGATTCTGCAATTCCTCTGCCATCTCTTCGGTTTCCTCTGCCATCTGTGAAACATCGTCCAGCATTTCCTCCATTGCACTCTTGTCTTCTTCCGTGCCCATGGCTTCTTCGGCAGCTTCTTCCCGTCTCTCTTCCGGCGTCTTGGGTTCCATCTTCTCGGCGGCTTCCGCAATCTGCTCTCCGCGCTCCTGCGCTTCGTCCATCACATGCCACATCTGTTCATTATTAAAGGATTCCTTGACTGCCGCAATCTCATCCTCATAACTGTGCAGCGCTTTGAGTTTCTCAGCAATTTCCTCTACTGTGTCACATTCCTTATCTTTCAGATTTTCCTTCTGTTTCTCCCAGAACGCTACCTCATTCTGAGCCTTCTGCTGCCGCTCTGCCTTCTCCTGGGTACTCTTAAGCCCATTATTCTGAAGCATTGGAAGACCTCCGGCAAAAACAGAACCTTTCCGATATGTGTCTGTCCCTATATTCGTCAGTGAAACATTCATAGCCGTCCTCCTTTCTCTATATTTTTTCGGCAGAAATTCTGGAATACTTTACCTCTTCCCCCATCCTGATACGACAGAAAACCTGCCATACAAGTCAAGGGGACAAGTCCGCTTCAGCTTCCCTGAGTCCCTTGTCATGAAGGATTGCCTGCGTACGCACGTTTTTTCCTTCCATGAAAGGTGCTCACACATTTTATCGCAGCAAGTTCTTTGTGAAAGAAGAACACAGAAAACAGAGTTCTTCACCTGTTCCTGTGTTCTTCTTATTACGTTCCATTCTTATTCATGCAAATAATTCACATGCAAAAGTTCATGCTCCCGGTTTTTCAAAAGATCGTTGTATAACGTATCTACCAGAGGATTTTCTTCACTGCGCTTAATCTGAAGCGCTTTGTCATTCTTGTAAAGACCTTCCGCACGCATCCGTTTTTCGGTAGAGCGGGCAAATGGCTGACCGGCTCCGGCAACGCAGCCACCAGGACATGCCATCACTTCTACAAAATCAAAATGCTCTTCTCCGCTCTCAATTTTTTGCAGCAGGCTGTCTGCATTGCCAAGTCCGCTGACAATGCCAATCCGCACTTTACGCTCTCCCAAATCGAGCTCACATTCTTTCACGCCTTCCATACCCCGGACACCGATAAACTCAATTTCTTTTAACGCTTTGGGGCTTTTATCCGCCACTACCCGGCGGACCGCCGCCTCTGTCACGCCTCCGGTGGCCCCGAAAATCACTCCGGCTCCGGAATAAATGGAGAACGGCATATCGTAAGCTTCCGGCTCCAAACGGTCAAAACGAATGCCGATTTCTTTCAACATGCCAATCACTTCTTCTGAGGTAAGCACATAGTCCACATCGGGTATGCCGTTTCTGATAAATTCCTCTCTGGACGCCTCAAATTTCTTAGCGGTACAAGGCATAATGGCAACAGAAACCGTCTCTTTCTTTTCCTTCTTATCCTGCTTTTTGTAATATTCTTTAATCACCGCTCCGAACATCTGCATGGGAGATTTTGCAGTGGATACATAGGGCAAAATATGAGGGTACTGCGTCTCCACATAACGTATCCAGCCCGGACAGCAGGAGGTAAAAAGCGGATACCTGCGGTCCTGTTCTTCCAAACTCTCCACCAGTTCTTCCGCTTCCTCCATAATCGTGAGGTCCGCTCCCACAGAAGTGTCAAAAATCGCGTCCACACCCAGCATACGCAGAGAAGCAATCAGTCTGCCAATCGTATTTTCTCCCGGGTCATATCCATACCCCTCGCCGATTGCCACACGGACTGCCGGTGCAATCTGTACCACCACCCGCTTATTGGGGTTGTGAATCGCCTCCCATACGTCATGGGTATCATTCTTAATGGTAATGGCCCCCGTAGGACATACGGCCGCACATTGCCCGCAGTTGACACAGTTCGTATCGGCAATATCTCTGCCAAATGCTGTGGAAATCTCCATATCAGCCCCGCGATGGGCAAAATCAATGGCTCCCACATGCTGAATTTCACTGCACACCCGCACACAGTCGCCGCAGAGAATACATTTATTGGGATTGCGCACAATCGCCTTGGAAGAGGTGTCAATTGGACGAATGGGATTGGTGTTCTCAAACCGCACGCCTGGAATAGAAAAGCGGTTTGCCAGTTCCTGCAGCTTGCATTTTCCGTTTTTCTCACATGTAGTGCAGTCTCTGCAGTGCGCAGCCAAAAGCAGCTCTAGGATACGTTTTCTGTGATAGTAAAGCTGCGGTGTATTCGTGCGGATTTCCATGCCATTTTTCGGCGGCGTGGAACAGGACGCCACGATCCCTCCCCGGTTATCTTCCACCACGCACATACGGCAGGCGCCATAAATAGACAGATCCGAATAATAGCAAAAAGTTGGTAAGATAATTCCTGCCTTGCGGATCACAGCAAGAATATTTTTCTCATCGGTGAACGGTACACGCTCTCCGTCAATTATCATATATTTTTCCATGTCCGTTCCCTCCTACACTTCTTTTACCGCGTGGAAATTACAGCCTTCTCTGCAGGCTCCACACTTAATACATTTACTTGTATCAATGGTAAATGGGTTCTTGATTTCGCCGGAAATCGCGCCCACCGGGCAAAGCTTTGCGCACTTGCTGCAGCCTTTGCACAATTCCGGATCAATCTGGAGAGTTACCAATGCTTTGCACTGTCCGGCGGGACATTTTTTCTCAACCACATGGGCCATGTATTCTTCTCTGAAATACTTCATCGTACTCACCACCGGAGAAGCCGCAGTCTTGCCTAGTCCGCACAACGCCGTAGCAGAAATCGTAGCGGCAAGCTCCTCCAAAAGCTGGATATGCTGCATGGTCCCCCTGCCCTCACAAATATCATTTAAAAGCTCCAGCATCCGCTTGGTTCCTTCCCGGCAGGGAATACACTTGCCGCAGGATTCATTCTGCGTAAAATTCATAAAGAACCTTGCCACTTCCACCATGCAGCTCTTATCATTCATAACCACAAGACCGCCGCTTCCAATCATAGCTCCCACTTTTTTCAGAGAGTCAAAATCCAGATGCAGATCCAGGTGGTCTTCTGTAGGGTTGATACACAGACAGCCGCCAGAAGGCCCGCCAATCTGCACCGCTTTAAACCCGCCGCCTTTCACGCCGCCGCCGATATCAAAGATAACTTTGCGCAGAGGCGTACCCATAGGCACTTCGATCAGTCCCGTATTCATAACATTTCCCGTGAGGGCAAACGCCTTGGTTCCATGATTATTATCCGGGCCGATCGTTTTATACCATGCGGCTCCCTTACTGATAATCGGAGGAACATTACAGTAAGTCTCCACATTGTTCAAAACGGTAGGCTTTTCAAACAATCCCTTTTCCACAGTACGCGGCGGCTTCACTCTGGGCATTCCCCGATTTCCCTCAATGGAAGCAGTCAATGCAGAGCCTTCTCCGCAGACGAACGCGCCTGCCCCCTGACTGATCTGTAAATCAAAGTCAAAACCGGAACCTAAAATGTTCTCGCCCAGCAGTCCTTTTTCCTCCGCCTTATTGATGGCATTCTGCAAACGCTCTACGGCAAGCGGATATTCTGCCCGCACATAAATATATCCATAATGCGCCCCTGTTGCAATCCCGGCAATCAGCATCCCTTCTATCACGCGGTGCGGATCGCCTTCCATCATGCTGCGGTCCATAAATGCGCCCGGATCACCCTCATCACCATTGCAGACCACATATTTAATTTCTTCATCCTGCGCCAGCACCTGCGCCCATTTCCGTCCGGTGGGAAATCCGCCGCCGCCGCGCCCGCGCAGAGACGCCTCAGACACTTCGTCCACAATCTGCTGAGGCGTCATATCGAACAAAGCCTTTGCCACCGCTCCGTATCCGCCCACCGCTATGTACTCCTTAATGGATTCGGCGTTAATCCTTCCACAGTCCTCTAACGCCACACGCGTCTGCTGTTTATAGAAGGGGATATCATCCTGTTTTTCATAAGCCCGGCCCTCCTGGTCATGGTATACCAGACGGTCGATAATCTCGTCCCCGACAATACTTTTTTCAATGATTTCCTCACAATCCTCTGCTTTGACCTTCACATACAGGATTCCTTCCGGCTCAATGCGCAAAAGCGGCCCCATCTCACAAAATCCATGACAGCCGGATTTTTTCAGACCAATGCTCTCGTCATGCGGCTCTTTCTCCAGCACCAGTGAACATTTAACGCCGCGCTCCATAAGAATCTCCTGCATTCTCGCATAAATATTCAAAGATCCTCCGGCAACGCAACCCGTTCCAGCGCAAATCAATATCTGCTTTCTCTGGGTTTTTAAGGACGCCGCATATTCTTTTCTTCTTGCCTCTAACTCTTCTCTCGTATTAATTCTCATCTGCAGCCTCCTCTCCGGCAGCGCTGCCTTCCTTTAATTCTTTAATCAATGTTCTTGCTTTCTCCGGCGTCATAGCTGCATGTACCACATCATTGACCGTACAGACCGGAGCCAGGCCGCAGGCTCCCAGACAGGACACCGTCTCTACGGTAAACATCATGTCGTCTGTGGTAGGTTTCGCCGCCGTAACCCCCAAAATACTGCGAATCTCCTCTAAAATAGCGGTAGACTGCCGCACATGGCATGCCGTTCCATCACAGATCTTAATCACATATTTTCCCTTTGGCTCCAATGAGAAATTCTCATAAAATGTCGCCACCCCATATACTTTTGCCTCGCTCATGTGCAGCTTTTTGGCAACATAACAGAGCATTTCTTCCGGCAGATAGCGGTAGACCTTCTGAATGTCCTGCATGATGGCAATGATTTTTGTCTGGCTGTAATCATGAGCCGCCAAAATCTCATCTAATACTTTCACTTCCTTTGCTTCCAAGTCTTCTCCTCCTTGTTGGTTTCTTTTGTAACATTGGGTACTTCCAGTATAACATTCCTATCCCATGAACTCAAGGAATTTGGCGTTATATAATTCTCCTGCTTTTCCATCCTCTGCATGAGCGCTGTCTTTGACACGCTCCTATTAGTCCCACGCTTTCTGATTTACTTCAAATTTTTCCTTTTACCGCCGCCTTCCGACTTTTGCTCAGAGTTTACGCATTTTCCAGTAATACTAACGTATTTTTTTACATTATTTTGTGCCAAAAACAACAGGATGCATTCCTCTGTCTGGAACACATCCCGCCGGGATTACAGTTATATTTCGTTTTATAAGATTTATCCATTGCCGCGAAGACAAAAACTTATTCTGATCTCCTTTGCTACATATACGCCTCATTCTAAAACTTCCCAATGGCATAACTGTACTTTAATCTTAACGTGTGCCAGCTTAATATAAACGCAGACAAGAAAAGTCGATGTTGGGCCATATTTCTGCTCTCAACCCTTACATATCTTAGGCACTTTCCTTAGCATTCGTATTGATTGCTTCCATTTCTTTTCTGGATATGCGGAAACACTCCATAATCTTAGGGGAGAATATCCCGCATTCTCCGCCCAGGATTTTATAGTATGCTTCTTCCTTAGAATACGCCCGTTTGTAAATCCGTTCGCTGATTAGGGCATGATAGGCGTCTACCACCGAAACAATCTGTGCTGAAATTGGTATCTCGTCCCCTTTCAGCCCCTCCGGATATCCTTTGCCGTCGTAACGCTCATGATGGTAACGGCAGATTTCCATACTTTTCTTATGATAATCCGGCGTCTGTAAGTCTTTCATCATTTTCATAATTTCACAACCCTTTGTGGTATGAGATTTCATATACTCTGTCTCTTCTTTTGTGAGTTTTGCCGGTTTATACAAAACATGGTCGGAAATCAACAGCTTCCCAATATCCCGCAGAGACGATAATTCGGCAATTGCCTCTACATCCTGGTTCGTCAATTTGTACTCTGGATAATTTTTCTGCACATTCCTGCCGATGATTCTGCTGATTTCCCTGGTAATCTGCATATTTTCTGAAAATTCCGGATAATGGTGTTCTAAAATATTACACACAATATCAATCATTTTCTCATTTGCTTTTTTCAATTTTTCTGCCTGCAGCTTCATCACCGAATATTGTTTGCGCAGCATCTGATTCTGCTCCCGCACTTTTTCCTCCATCCGGTTCTTATGCTGGTACAGAGAAATATTGTTATTGACGCGGTTTTTCACCACATCAGCATCAAATGGTTTTCTGATTAAGTCAGACACCCCCATCTGAATACATTTTTTCTCCACCTCCGTAGAATGTTCTGCCGTGACAATCAGTACCGGAATATCATTCATCCACCCCTTTTTTTTCATAACTTCCAATATTCTGCTCCCATCTTCTGCCGACAAATGCCAGTCCAGCAATACAGCCGCCGTCTCTTTGGCATCCTTCTCCAAAATCTGCAGTGTTGTCACAGTATCTTCTGCCTGCAAAATCTGATAATCTGTACGGAAAATCTCTGCCAGAATCATACGGTTGCTTTCTAAATCATCCACAATCAATATTTTATGCCGATTCATACGCTTCCTCCTTAATTGCGAAATACACCTATTTCTTTCAATGACAAACGCACGGTAACATTTTTCACAGAACTTGCCGCACTCCAGTGCATCCCGTTCATCTGTACTACAGTACCCGCGTTGAGCACCCCATGCACAATCATCTTCGCCTCGTTTGCATTGCGGCGCTTTTCCTCCAGTTCTTTTGTACGTTCCTTTTGCAGTTCCATCTGTTTACGCTTGATATAGGTTGCCTGTTCCACCTTAAGATACAATTCCATTTCATTTCGTATTTCCGGAGGATACTGCTTCTGCAGCTTTCGATATGCCTCTTCAAAAATTGCCAGTTCCGACTGGAATTTTTTTAGTTTAATCTCCGCTTCTTCTTCCTTCTCAATCATTGCCTGACTGGCTCCCAGAGAAATATTCGTGAGAAGTCCGGCACGGTTCCCGATATGATGAGCCTCGATACCATTGACGGCCGCTGCATTTCCTCCGATAATTGCGCCTCTGCTGCCAGAAATAATAATTTCCTTTCCCGCTATCATATTGCAGTTCATCACATAGTTGGCATAAATTCCGTCGTTTGCCGTCAATGACGCGCCTTCAAAAAATTTCCCATGAATATCTCCCGCCGATTCAATGATGGCAAGACCGCCGCCGGAAACTCCATTTTTTATAACAATTTTATTGCCGCTCTGCAGGCGGGCAGCTTCCACATTTCCCTCGATAACCAATTCATCCTTCGCTTGTATCACAACGCCGCTTCCTACGTTTCCCCGCACCCAGATACTTCCGTTAAACCGCAGATTCCCGGTAGAAATAGTCACTTCGTTTACCACCAGCAGCGGCTGGATAGTAATCCGATTGTCTTTCAGCTCAATCTTTCCTGATTCCCTGGCAATATACGTTTTTTTATCCTGCGACAGCAAGAATCCTCTTCCTTTCAGAATAAGTTTTTCCTGGCCTCCCTGCGCTGGAAGTTCCGTGCCGTCCACGGTCCTTCCGCCCATACCTGGCTGCGCTTCATGATACACAGCGATGACCTGTCCGGCTTTAACCTGCTCAAAATACACAGTATTCTGGTAATCAATGGAACCGTCTTCCCGCACGGCAGGAATCTGCGGTATTCCGGTTCGGAAAAAGAATTCATAATGACCGTCGCGGCCTCGCTCCGGCCGGATGCCTTCTGCTGCCAAAAAATGCTGAGTCGCCTTCTCCGATTGCTTTATGTGTTTCTCTATTTCATCCTGCTTAATTCCAAAGACAACGTTTTCCTTTGCCAGAAGCCGCATAATTTCATTTTTAGTTTTACAAGATCCCTTTTCTAAAGTTACATATGCCTCCATCTTGTCCTGGCTGACTGTCACCAGACATTCCGTTGCCAGTTTCGCCTGTTCTTCCAGCATCTCAAATTGAAAATCTTCCTGAATTTCTGACTGTTCCAGCATCTTCTTTCGCATCTGCTCCATCTCTCTTGCAGAATACATCATACTCTTATACGCTGACACATCCAGACCTTCTTCCAGCCCCAGGCGGATTTCACGCATTTGCTGCCAGCGGTATAATTCCCTGGCATACACCGACACATCCACGCGCCGTTCCAGCCCCAGGCGGATTTCACGCATCTGCTGCCAGCCATAATTAATTTTGGCATACACCGACACATCCAGGCCCTCTTCCACTCCCAGACGGATTTCACGGATAGATTCCCCCAAAAACTCTTTGATCAAATACAAATTTACATCCGCCTTGTGCTCCAGGGCTAAACGGATTTCTTCCAACTGGTCCGGCTCGTAGCCCTCTTTAATATAAGGAAAAATATTAACGTTTCCTTGTTTTGCCTTGCGAATCTGACGCAGATACCCCGCTGACAGTTCCTGATATTCTGCCAGATTTACTCCTTCTTGCAGACCTTTACGGATTTGGCGCATCCGGTCATACGAAATCTCCGGCCTGGCATAGACAGATACTTCCAGCCCACGCTCCAGTCCTTTCTTGATCTCTTCCATTTGAAACCAATCATAATCTACAGAAGTATACCAAGATACATCCAGCCCCTTCTCCAGCCCTTGACGGATTTCCTCCATCTGCCCCTTATCAAACCCCATAGATTCATACTTTTTCATCAACTGATTCTTCATTGCTCACCTCTGTTTTACAAAATATCCCGCTATTTCATTCTATGATAAAAGTACCATACTGTCAACAAACTTTCCTTGTTTATAAACTTTTAATAATTTATAAAACCCTTGATTTTCCTGGATTTCCAGCTTTTTGTTAGCACTCCTGATTAAAGAGTGCTAATTATCTATTGACTTTTGGGAAACTGGGTATTACAATCTTTCTTAGATTAAGCAACCATCACAAGTTGTAATAGCAGAAAACAAAGGAGTGTACTTTTATGAGCAACAAACACGGAAATCTTTCCATCAACAGCGATAATATTTTTCCCATTATAAAAAAATGGCTGTATTCGGACCACGATATTTTCTATCGTGAATTAATTTCCAACGGCTGCGACGCTATCACCAAATTGAAAAAACTGGATCTGATCGGAGAATATGAACTTGCCGCAGACTACGAACCAAAGATTCAGATTCTGGTAAACCCAGAGGAAAAAACATTAAAATTTATTGACAACGGATTGGGCATGACTGCTGACGAAGTAGAAGAATATATTAATCAGATTGCCTTTTCCGGCGCCACTGACTTCCTGGAAAAATACAAGGACAAAGCAAGTGAGGAACAGATTATCGGACATTTCGGCCTGGGCTTCTACTCTGCGTTTATGGTGGCTGACGAGGTGCACATCGACTCCCTGTCCTATCAAAAAGACGCCGTTCCTGTCCACTGGGAATGCGACGGCGGAACCGAATTTGACATGAAAGACGGCTCTAAAACCACTGTTGGTACGGAAATCACTTTATTCCTCAACGAGGACTGTCTGGAATTTGCCAATGAATACCGGGCAAAAGAAGTGATTGAAAAATACTGCTCCTTTATGCCTACCGCTATCTATTTGGCAAAAGAACACGCAGAAGAAGAATATGAGACAATTCCTGCCGACGAAGTAACCGAAAAAGACAAAGTTATCGAAACCATCGTAGAAGAAGCAAAATTCGAAGAAAAAGAAAATGAGGACGGCACCAAAGAACAGGTGGAAGTTTCCCCCCGCACGGAGAAAGCGAAGATTGTAAAGCGTCCCGTTGCCCTTAATGATACTCATCCTTTGTGGACCAAGCATCCCAATGACTGTACGGATGAGGAATACAAAACCTTCTACCGCAAAGTATTCCAGGATTACAAAGAGCCGCTGTTTTGGATTCATCTGAATATGGACTATCCGTTCAACCTCAAAGGAATCCTGTACTTCCCCAAAATCAATACCGAATACGATTCCATCGAGGGAACGATCAAACTGTACAACAACCAGGTATTTATTGCCGACAATATCAAGGAAGTTATTCCGGAATTTCTGATGCTGTTAAAGGGCGTTATCGACTGTCCGGATCTTCCGCTGAATGTTTCCAGAAGCGCCCTGCAGAACGACGGTTTTGTAAAGAAAATTTCTGATTACATCACCAAAAAGGTTGCTGACAAATTAAGCGGCATGTGCAAAACAGACAAGGAAACCTACGAAAAATACTGGGACGACATCAGCCCCTTTATCAAATTCGGCTGCCTGAAGGATGAAAAATTCTGTGATAAAATAAACGACTACATTCTGTTCAAGAACCTGGACGACAAATATCTGACCCTGCCGGAATGCCTGAAAGTGGAAGATGAAACAGCAGAAACTGACGACAACGCTTCCGAACAAGCAGAAAACGCAGAAAATACTTCTGATAGCGCAGACGCTTCTGAATCTGCTGAAGATGAAAAGGACAGCCGCAAACCTGTCTATTATGTAACGGACAGGCAGCAGCAGGGACAGTATATCAATATGTTTAAAGAACAGGGCATGGACGCCGTGATTCTCGACCATAATATTGATACCTCTTTTATCACTCAGTTGGAGCGCAGAAATGAGAAAATCCGATTTGTCCGCATTGACGCCGATCTCACGGAATCCATGAAAGAGGAAACATCTGCCGACGAATTGAAGGAGGCTGCCGACGCCCTGACAGAAACCTTCCGTAAGGCCCTCAATAATGAAAACCTCAAAGTTTCGGTAGAAAAACTGAAAAACGCAGAGATTTCTTCCGTAATTACGCTCTCTGAGGAAGGCCGGCGGATGCAGGATATGATGAAAATGTACGGCATGGCAGGTATGGATTCCTCCATGTTTGGCGGTGACCAGACTTTAATCCTGAACGCCAACAATCAGCTTGTCACCTATATTCTGGAAAACAAAGATTCTGAGCATGTTCCTATGTTTTGCGAACAGCTCTATGATCTGGCGCTTTTAAGCAACCACCCGCTCTCTCCGGACGCTATGAGCAAATTCGTTGCCAGAAGCAATCAAATTATGCTTCTGCTGGCAAAATAAATTTTTCTGTCTCGCGACATAAGACCGGCGCGTATCTATAAAAACAGATACGCGCCGGCTATTTGTTGCGCTATATTTGCATATGTCCCGGTAGTTTCTTCATAATGCTCTACGCCATATCCTGCCGGCGTTTTTGCGGCACAAACTCCTCTTTTTACATACCCGTTTACATACCGTCTATCCTGCTCTGCGCCAGCCTTTTTGTTTTTGGGATATCTGTCATACCATCTGCCAATATGGTCATCGCCTCCCACAAAATTTTTATCGCTCCTCTTCTCCTTTTCACCAATTACAGTATTTTTCGTATATCTGAAAAAAATTATCAGTCTTGACCTCCTCATTGATCTCCACCCTTACTTTCCTCCAGACTTTTTCGTTAAATTCAGAGGGCAGGCTTGTAAGAAACTCCTGATACACATCGTCAAAAGCTTCTTTTCTGCGGTTCTCCAGTATCACAGATTTGTTGGCATCCGTTTTCTCCTGATGATAATGATTCGTACATTTGATAAAATAAAAACCATCCTCCGTCTTTATCTTTTCGCTTACCTGGTCATTCTCCAGGGCAAACGCCGCCTCAGCCACTTCCGCCACGACGTCATTTTTCCCAAATGACACCTCTGTCTCCGCCGCCTCATTATACAGGTTGGCTACTGTGAGAAAATCGCCGCCCTCACTTAGCTGCTGCTGCACTTCTTCCGCCTTATTTTTATCTGACACAAAAATCTGCTGCGCCTCCATAACCCTGGCCTCCTCGTCGCTGACTTCGTCATTTACCCCCTGTGTCAGAAACGTATAGAGTTTGTTGGCAAGCCCATAGCGGGTATAGAGCTTCTCGATATCCGCCTGCTTTACCTGCATATATTCTTTTTCCGTATCATTCAGAGAATCATAATAATCCTCCGCCGCCTTTTTGATCTTTTCCTTCTCGTCGTCGGTCAGAGAAATTTCCCGTTCCTGAGCCAGATAATCCATCGCCACAATCTGTGCAAGCCTGGAAATTGTCAAATCTTTCACATACTCCTCTAAGTCATTGCTTTGTGATTTCTGCTCCCAAAGATCTATACCATACACTGTAGCATACATATTCTGATAATTTGTGAGTATCACCCGCGCCTGGGGTAAGGTACAGATTTCTTCTTTAATCTTAAATACCTCATTATTCAGAGAATCGGAACTTACGATAAACTTTGCGTCCCCCATCTTGCATCCGCCCAGACTGAGCAGAACAAGTATACAAACCCCTACAATTTTACTTTTCACACCTGTTTTCATTTGTAACCTCGCTCGTTTCATCTTTGCTGCAAAATATGCAGACTTTATGCGTGACTGCCTACAGTACCCTGAGCAGACTGCGCGCCACACTAAGCCCATTCGCAGACGCCTGCTGCAGACCGCGGGTAACGGAAGCGCCATCACCAATTGCGCGCAGTCCTTTTATATTCGTTTCAAATTCTTTGTTTACCACTACCTTATTAGAATAAAATTTCACTTCCACGCCATACAGCAGCGTCTCGTCGCTGGCTATTCCCGGCGTTACCTTATCCAGTGCGAAAATCATTTCTTCAATATCCACCATGATACGATGGGGAAATACCAAAGATAAATCCCCCGGCACGGCATCCTTTAAGGTAGGAATCAGATTATTCCTGCACAGCCGCTCTTCCGTAGTCCTTCTGCCTCTGCGAAAATCGCCAAATGTCTGTACGAGAATCCGCCCGTCACACAGCATGTTGGATAACTGGGCGATTTGTTTGCCGTACTCTATCGGGGTTTTAAAAGGTTTGGTGAAATTCTTAGAAACCAGGAGCGCAAAATTAGTGTTGCTGGTTTTCAAGTCACTGGATTTATATGCATGGCCATTCACTACGGCAAGACCATTTTCATAATATTCCGTGGCGACCTCTCCGGAGGGATTGGTACAGAAGGTCCGCACTTTATCATCAAAAGTGGGCGTATGATATACCAGCTTTGCCTCGTACAAGTTCTGATTCAGAAAATCCATAACCTCGTCCCGCACTTCCACCCGTACGCCGATATCCACAGTCCCCACCTTTGTCTCAATTCCATGTTCCCTGCATATATGGCTGAACCAATCCGCGCCTTCTCTGCCGATCGCAAAGACAATTTCCCGCGCAAAAAACTGTTCTCCCGCTTTTGTCACTACCCCCATCGCTCTGTGATCTTCCACCAGCATATCTTCCACCATAACGCCGAATTTCATTTCCACGCCCTGCGTCAAAAGATGTTCCTGAAGACGGCTGTAGATCTTATATCCTTCCTCTGTGCCCAAATGCCGGATCGGACACTCTACCAATTTTAAATTAGCGTTAATAGCCTTTCTGCGGATTTCGCGAATTTCTTTTTCCTTCCCGACGCCGTAAACGCTGCTGTCCGCGCCGAATTTCAGATAAATCTCATCGGACTCTTGAATCAGTTCCATTGCTTTTTCATACCCAAGAATTTCCGGTAAATTGCCGCCCACATCCGGAGACAAGGACAACTTTCCATCGGAAAAAGCCCCCGCTCCCGCAAAACCGGTGGTGATCGAACAAGGCTTACAGCCCACACAAACCTTTGTTTTGCGTTTCGGGCACTGACGCTCTTCTATTCTTCTACCCTTCTCGAGCATCAGTACCGCAAGCTCGGGCCGCCGCCGTACCAGCTCATAGGCGCAGAAAATGCCAGAAGGCCCCGCCCCTACAATAATTACATCATATTGTTTCATATCCGTCTCCATTTCTGTTTTATGCTTCTACTACCAAAAATCTGCCGTCCGGCAGCGCAAATACTTCAGACGCCTCTTCCAGCTCCTCATTGCTCATCTGGCTGATGTCCGCTCCCTCCTCTTCAAAATAAGCGCGCACCTGCTGAATATTCTTACACACCACCGCCATACAGTCCTCCAGGAATATTTCCGCTTCTTCCATATTTTCAGCAACCTTTTCGTCAAGAAGCTGCGACTGATGTTCTAAAAAGTATTCCAGACAAAGTTCGTCATAGCTATTCATAAATCCATTCCTCCTAACGCTTCTATGATAGTATGAATTTTATAAAATTTCAATGCCTGATTGCTCCAACTCCTGAAAAATTCTTGCCAGAGGAAGTCCTACTACATTGTTATAATCTCCCTGAATCCCTTTGACATAAACGGCGCATTTGCCCTGAATGGCATAGGCACCCGCCTTATCCATGGGCTCCCCTGTACGAATGTAAGACAGGATCTGCTGTTCTTTGATGGGATACATGGTTACCTTCGTCTCTTCAAAAAAGGAACGCACTTCTCTTCTGCCTTCATTGACAATCACCAACGTAACTCCGGTAAAAACACTGTGTGTATTGCCGGAAAGCAGTTCTAACATACGTTTGGCATCTTTCTCATCCCTGGGTTTTCCAAGAATCTGATTTTCGAAAGCTACCACTGTATCTGCCCCAAGAATAACCACACGGCTGCCCTGCGCCCGTTCCGCCGTTTCTTCTGCTTTCTTTCTGGATAGTTCGAGTACCACCTGACCTGGCTCCGTGCTGGCGGTTATTTCCTCTCCCTGTGCCGGCAGAATCTCACATTCCACCCCTACCTGTGCTAACAGTTCTTTTCTTCGCGGCGATGCTGAAGCCAATATCAATTTGTATTTCATAATTCCTCCATTCCGTGCTCTTCAGCACAAAGAATCTATTCCTGAAACATGTATTAAAAAGAAAAAGAATCCTGCTTTGCAGGATTCCTTGCCGACGTCTTGATCTGGAATTTTATTCCTTCCTGTTTTTATCTTCTTTTTCCAAAAATCGCATCTTACTCTTATCACCAGCTTCCTGCAAAGTTGCATATACAGTCTGCGTATGATATTTTTCACGATAACATTTCTGGCAAAGGGTCCCAAAGGTGATAGATTCCCCACACATAGAACAATGCAGATTCGCAATCTTTTCTTCCTGTTCCTTATATTCAATTCTTCCCTCTGCAATCCATTTCCTTACCAAATGCTTAGAAATATTAAAATGCTCTGACACCTGATACTCCGTTACATCATTGGAACGGATATATTCCTTAACTTCGCTGAATAACTGGTTCTCCTTACAAAATGGACATAATTCATCTTCGTAGTTTTCCGGCAAAGTCTTACGGCATATAGCGCAAAATCTTACATTCCCAAATAATGATACCTGTTCCAACGTTTTAACACTCTCCCTTCTTCCTAATTCTATTATATGTTACAGCCTCATCTTATCATGTATTCTATAGAACTTTTCTATTTCTTTCTGATACTGTAACCAAAAGTTCCTAATATATGATTCAGCCCAAAATATGCTCCATGGGAATACACCACTGGCTCCGCTTCTTCCAGATGAAACTTTCCTTTTTCATCCATATAAAACTCCGAAACATGAACAGCTTCTACCTCCGCCAGAAACATATGATGAGATCCCAGCTCTATACACTGGCTTATCTTGCACTCAATATTCACCGGACTCTCCCCAATCAACGGAACTGCAACTTTCGAAGCTTTCTGTCTGGTCAGCTTCAGCGCCCTGAACTTGTCTACTTCCCTGCCAGATCGCACGCCGCAATAATCTGTGGCAAATGTTAATTCTCTGGTAGTCAGATTTATCACAAACGCTCCTGTTTCCCTGAGCATATGGTAAGAATATCTTTCCGGCCGCACAGAAATATACAGCATTGGCGGATTGGTACAGACCGTACCTGTCCATGCAACTGTAATAATATTATCTTTCCCTGTCTTATCAGCAACTGTTACCATAACTGCCGGAAGGGGATAAAGCATATTTCCCGGCTTCCATTCCTGTTTACGGCATGTATCCGTGTTTCCGCTGCGCATCTTCTTTTCATCCTGGTATCTGATGCTTGTTTGCTTTCTTTTTTTCTGATTTTTTCTCATAAGACAATTTCCCGGCAAAACCTTTTAGAAGAAGCCGAACATATGGGCAATTACCACCACTACCGCAGCAATATTTACCAGAGAAAGAAGGATCAGGCCTCCAAAATAACCTTTGACAATCCGCATACTCCGCCCTTCCTGGTCTGAACTGTCTAACTTCTGCTCCAGTTCTTCTACCAGCGTCTGTATATTCCGATAACACTTAACATTCTCGCTGTGTACTTTCTCTGACAGCTCCTCTTTTGCAGCTTCCAATTCATTGTGAATTGCCTCTGACAGCTCCTCCTTTACAACGTCAAGCTCATTGCTGTCCCGGTTATCATAAAATTCTATTATTTTATCTGCCTTTTTCTCTATATCCTTCAATTGTGCAGAAAATGTTTTTAACTCTGACGACATAGAATCGGTGTACGCATCCAGCTTCCTAGCTGATTCCTGAGAGAATTGCCCGATCCTCTTATCAATCTCTGCCATTTCCTGACGGGAATTACTGTTCAGCTCTGAGATCTGCTCCGAAATCCGCTCGTCCAGTGATTCAATTTCACTGCTGATTGCATCGTCCATTGTCTTGATCTGTTCATCTATTCTGAGTGTTAAGCCATTAATTTGGCTCTGTACGCCCTGTACAACCTCGTCTGCTTCCTGCTGACGCTGTTCCACAATACTCTTCAACTGCTTTGCTTTCTCTTCCCGTTCAACCAGTATCCCCTGCAGCTCCTGAACCTTGTTCTCTTTTGTAGCCAGCATACTATGAAGCTGTTTTGCCTTCTCTTTAAATTCATCAATCTGCTTTAATAAAAAATCTTCTTTCTGCACCTTATTCTGTATCCTTTCTGTCTCTGCCTCCGATTCCTGCGCCCGGCCAGCCATCCTTTGCACTCTGTCCAACACACTGCCCATCTTGTGCCTCCTGTCCCTTTTGCTTTTCTGCCTTCATGGATTCTATTGTAACATTTCATTTGCCTTTTTGCAATCATCCTGCTGATATTTATATCACTGTCACAATCATCCGGCGCTTCAAACAGATTAGTGTGTTAACCAAATTGGATAGGGGGATGATTAGTCCCCCTTCCACACCACCTGGCATACCGTTCGCTACCAAGGCGGTTCAATAGTTTACACGTACTTTTAGATAGTGGGCAGTCATATCGGGATATCCGAGTCTGTCCACGATTATTTTCTTAGTAAGTGCTGAGTTCAGCATAGCTGCCGCCCTCCACACCCCTTTCCGGCAGTTTGCCATTTCATGTACTTTCCATTCTGGTAGGTGCAGCGCCCGCAGCATTTTATATCTCGTGCGTACCTTCTTCCACTGTTTCCAGTACACTGCCCGGATTATATGGCGTAGCCATTCGTCCGTCTGTTCCATCAGGCTTTTCATATCTGCATATCGGTAATAGTTTATCCATCCCTTTGCATAGCTCCG
>QXWW01000029.1 GCA_009911185.1 Lachnospiraceae bacterium | reverse complement strand
GAGTCTGTCCACGATTATTTTCTTAGTAAGTGCTGAGTTCAGCATAGCTGCCGCCCTCCACACCCCTTTCCGGCAGTTTGCCATTTCATGTACTTTCCATTCTGGCAGGTGCAGCGCCCGCAGCATTTTATATCTCGTGCGTACCTTCTTCCACTGTTTCCAGTACACTGCCCGGATTCTATGGCGTAGCCATTCGTCCGTCTGTTCCATCAGGCTTTTCATATCTGCATATCGGTAATAGTTTATCCATCCCTTTGCATAGCTCCGGAGTTTCTCTTCCCTTACCTCATTGCTCCATTTGTTCCCTCTGGTGGTCAGTTCCCTCAATTTATCCCGCATTTTCTCCACCGGTTTCGGGTGCACACGCATCCGGCATTTTCCCTTATTCCGGTAGAATGCGTATCCAAGGTATTTTATTTTACTTACATGGCTCACTGTTGTTTTCTGGAGATTGACTTTCAGGAACAGTTTTTCCGTGATGAATGGCACAATGTTCTCTAACGTCCGTTCTGCGCTTTTCTTGCTTTTGCATAGTATCAGACAGTCATCGGCGTACCGCACGAATTTATGCCCTCTTCCTTCCAGTTCCTTATCCAGCTCGTTCAGCATCACATTTCCGCACAGCGGACTCAATGGCCCGCCTTGCGGCACGCCCTCCGGCGTCGCTTGGAATCCGCCGTCCTCCATGACCCCGGCGTTCAGGTATTTGTGTATCAGCGAGATTACCCTCCCGTCCTTCACCGTCCTAGACAGCACCTCAATCAGTTTGCTGTGGTTCACTGTGTCAAAGTAGGATTGTAAATCCATGCTGACTGCATACACATATCCTTCATTGATGTATTCCCTACACCTTTCCAACGCATCATGCGCATTTCTGCCAGGTCGGAATCCGAAGCTGTTTTCAGAGAACTGTTCCTCATATATAGGGGTTAGTTCCTGGGCGATTGCCTGTTGGATTACCCTGTCCACTACCGTGGGCACTCCTAATTTCCTGAATTTTCCTTTCTCCTCTTTGGGTATTTCTACCCTCCGGACTGGGTTCGGTTTATATTTCCCTTTCCCCACCTGTTCCACAAGCTCGGCCTGGTGTTCTCTCAGGTAGGGCAGAAGTCCATCTACCTGCATACCATCGATTCCACCTGCACCTTTGTTCGCTTTGACCTTCTTATAGGCGGCGTTTAGGTTGTCGCTTCTAAGAATCGTGTCCAACAGGTTGCCCGTCCAAAAGTCCGTGTTGGTGCCAGGGTTCCCGGTAATCCTTTCATGGGCGTACACTCCTGCCTGCTCTTTCTGTTCCGCAGATACCATCCGCAGGTAGTCCTCAATATGAAGTTGTCTGTACTTATTTCCATGTCCGGTTTCCATTTGAAATTGACACCTCCTACTGTTCAGCCCTTCGTCCGGTGTTTGCAACCACCGGCTTACTATGGCCTCTGCTGACTTCTCACGGCAAGCTTTACTCCGCGGCTACGAATGTTGTATCGTTTCTGC
Organism: Lachnospiraceae bacterium; assembly: GCA_009911185.1. GTDB lineage: Bacteria > Bacillota > Clostridia > Lachnospirales > Lachnospiraceae > Petralouisia. The sequence goes on along the minus strand of QXWW01000029.1, from coordinate 593 downwards.
CACGTCCGTGAGACCTCCCCGGGTACTCACACGTTCTTTCCCTCCATGTCCCCACCATTTTTACTGTGTCGGATTCCGTGCAGTTATTGGGCTTTGACCTGTGCTGCGGCCTTACCCTCCGTGTTCAGCCTGAAATGGTTTCTGTACGTTGGGGCAGAGGTTTGCCTGCACCTTCCTTCAGCCCTCTTAAACCTCACGGCGAGAACCTTGGTGTTCAGCTATATCCTTCCCACTGCCGGGTGGATTCGGGACTTTCACCCGTTAGAACGTGCGCCCGCCGGGCGCACAGCAAACGGACGGCACGTTTCCATGCAGTCCGTTTGCTTTTTATGTTTCACTTAAAATGAAAGATGAGAAAGCTCCGTCAGTTATTTCTTCTTGATCGTGATTTTCTTTCCGCCAGTCTTCATCGTCGTTTTGAATTTCTTCAAATTGCTCTTAGACACTTTCTTCGGTACATATACTTTCGCATTTTTCTTGATTCCCGTAAATGCCTTACTGCCCGCTTTCGGTGCTTTGGTTCCCTTAAATGTGATCTTTCCAAGATTCTTGCAGCCGTAGAAGCTCTTTGTTCCAATCTTGGTTATATTGGC
>QXWW01000028.1 GCA_009911185.1 Lachnospiraceae bacterium | reverse complement strand
CCATTTGAAAAAAGGATGCAGGCATGATACAAAAAAACTTTTCCTTGTAAGTGTTACAAAAAAGCTTGACCATCTCATGGTATGAGACAGAAGATTTGTGTAAAATCGCAATCAATCAGGAAAAATTTGCAAAGCTTGAAAATAATATCACACAATCTTGACAGCGTTAAGATTGTGTGATATTATCTTTACGGTGTTAAGATTGGAGGATGTTGAATGAAATGCAAATCGTATCATCATGGTGATTTACGTCACTCCCTCATTGAAATGGGAATTAAGTTAATCAAGCAGGAGGGCGAAGAAGCATTATCTTTACGAAAGGTAGCTGCAAAGTGTGGTGTTAGCAATGCTGCTCCGTATGCACACTTTAAGAATAAAGATGAATTTCTGATTGCAATACAGCAGCACATAATAGAATTATTCACTGCCTCATTGGAGAAAGCTTTTGAAGAATATGAGGATACCAATTTACTACTTCCAATGCTCGGAAAAACTTATGTAATGTTTTTTTACCGAAATCCTTTCTACTACGATTTTTTGTTTTCACGAAAAAATATCAGTATAAAGCTGTCATTAGATCATTCAAATAATCGGGATAATACACCACTTGCTATTTTGCAAAAGGCGGCAATTTCAATTTTTCATAGGGCGGAATTACCTGAGAAGATGATACAAGATAAGATTATTGCTATGTGGGCATTAGTGCATGGATTAGCCGCTATTATTACAATGCCTAATGTTGAATATGATGATAATTGGGAATTGAGGATAGAGGAAATTATTAAATCCATTTCAATTCCATATGTATAGCAATGAAAGGAATATAGTAAATGAATATTTTAATACATGATTTAGGCAAGCAAGAGTTTGAAAGGCTATTTCATAATACCGGTGAAAATAATCATATTATATCAGATAGAGGATTTATTAAGAATTGTGTAGGATGTTTTGGATGTTGGATAAAGACGCCTGGAAAATGTGTAATAAAAGATGGTTATGAAAATCTAGGCGAAATATTTTCAAGAGCTGACAATGTTATAGTTATCAGTAAATGTTTATATGGGGGATATAGCCCATTTGTAAAAAATATTTTAGACCGGAGTATTTCGTACTTACTTCCTTTCTTCAAAATACAGAATAATGAAACACATCATCAGAAAAGATATAAAAATAATTTTAAATTCAGTACCTATTTTTATGGCGAAAATCTTACCTTATCGGAAATGGCTACCGCAAAAAAGTTAGTTAGGGCCAATAGCATTAACTTTTCTGCATCCGATTATTCCGTTTCATTTTTTGAATCCATCGTTCAACTTTCTGAGGAGATAAATGTTCTATGAAGATTAGTATTATTAACGGGAGTCCTAAACCAGGGAAGAGTACAACTGAATTGATGATCGAATATCTTATTCCGTTTATAAGCGATAACAGGGTTTCAGTATATCATATCAATAGGACTAATTGGGATAAAATCCAATTTGCAGAAATTGGGAGTTGTGACGTACTCATTTTTGCATTTCCCCTTTATGTAGACAGCATTCCTGCTCATATGCTAAGCTTTCTTATTGAATTGGAAAAGCAAAAACATTTATTTAGGAAAAAGATGATATATTGCATTATAAATAACGGTTTTTATGAAGGACAGCAAAATCATATAGCCTTAGACCAGATGAAAAATTGGTGCAGTGCAATGGGGCTGACATGGGGGCAAGGAATTGGTATTGGAGCTGGCGAAATGCTACCTTTTTGTAAAGATATCCCTTTAGGGCATGGACCAAATAAAAATATCGGAAGAGCTTTCAAAGAATTAGCCTATAATATTAACGCTTTAGATGGGGGGAAAGATTTATTCATTTCTCCAAATTGGTCGAGATTTCTTTGGAAATTACAAGCATCTTTTTCTTTTTTTTATCCTCAAGCAAAAAGGAATGGTTTAAAAAAGAAGGATCTGTTTAAACAGATACATGATGAGTATTTTTGATATAAGAGAAAAAATTATATGTGTAAAATAGAATGGATACGTTGTCCTGCTTGTGGCAAAAAAACTCGTGACAGAATCAGAGAGGATACCGTGTTAAAGAGCGACTCTATTCTCCGAAATGTTAACAGGAAACATTGAGTGAAGGCTGAAACCAGATAATGATAAAACTCAAATAGCAAAGTGCAGGAACGGAGGTATGTTATTGAAGCGCTGTCAGATCCTGCGGGATCTTGATACAGTACAGGGAACAGGTCAGATCCATGATCAGATTGCGCATACTTATGCTGTTTGTCCTGCAACGTTCTCTAATTTTGTCAAAGACTATATACAAAAGGGAATTGATGATATTGTCAAATACAATATCAGTCCCAATCCAGTACCTATTGCGCAAGCTGGACGGCCGTGCGGAGGCAGAACTCATACGTTGCCTGCGGGCCAGTTCCGGAAGGGCATTGAAGATGAACACTGTGCTTTCTGGAAGAGATAATCCTGCATTGTGCTTGAAACCCCGGTCAGCAGAAGAGCAATTCCGTAAAGTATTAAGAGAAGGAACTTCGACCCACCTGAAAGATTACTGGTGTAATCCCACCAAAGGATTCTGCGGAATTTATCGCCTGCATGGGGAAGTGTCCTGGATGTATATGAAATGCCCTATGATCCGGCACATCCCGTTGTCTGCATGGATGGAAGCCATACCAGCTGCCGGGAGATGCAAGGGAGTCCCGCCCAATGCGTTTCGGCAGTGGACAGAAAGTAGATTCGGAGTACGTCAGAAACGGTACATGCAGTATTTTGCGTTAGCAGAACCACTGGGAGATGCCCCTCATGTCAGCGTGAGAGAGCACAAGATAGTCAATGACTGGGCGGAAGAGATAAAATGCTTTTCAGATGTCATGTATCCGGATGCGGAAAAGATCATCATTTTTTTAAAGTAAGCCCGATTGATTCACTCCCAATTGTATCCTTCCAGACGTGCCTGGTTTTTTAAAAGCTGCGGGGTTCAGCGAGCCGCAGCCTTCAGGTGCGGAATTGCAGGTAATACGGATCAATCAGCTCTGCTTCCATTTTGCCGTCAGTTTTGCGTCTGACGGCAGAACGTGGATTCCGATTAATTTTAATGGTTGCAGGAATGCGCCGTTCACATAAGCAGAAATAATATTTGACACTGTCGACTCACTAACATCAAAGGTTTTTTAATCTGCATCTGTAAAGATGCTGCGATGCATTTTCGTTCAGCTCTAAAAGTATTTGACAGCGCCGGATTGCCATTGTGCATGTTTTTTATTATGGATAGGATAGTAGCATGGAGGATGTGTTTATCTTCATCTGATAAAAAAATTATGTAGGTTCCTTTTCTGCCTTTTGGATCACCTTCATTTTTCTTTTGGCATACCATATAATTACTTATTTACAAGTGGTCAGCACACTGGTAAGGAAACAATTAAAAAAATCTAAATACACCAAAAACTTTTCCCAGGACAGTACACTCCTCAACAATAATAGGTTCCATGGTATCATTTTCTGGCTGAAGCCGATAATGATCTTTTTCTTTATAAAAAGTCTTAACCGTAGCGGAATCTCCCACCAAGGCTACGACCATTTCACCGTCAGATGCAGTAGACTGGCGCTTTACAAGAACGTTGTCGCCGTCAAAAATACCAGCGTTGATCATACTTTCCCCCTTGACTTTTAATATAAACGCTTCTTCGTTAGGCATATATTCTGCTGGGATAGGGAAGTAGGTCTCGACATTTTCTACTGCAAGTAGCGGCTCTCCTGCTGCTACACGTCCTAGAAGCGGAACATTAACAACCTCTCTTCGGCTTAGATTAAAGGTATCATCAATAATTTCAATGGCTCTCGGTTTCGTAGGATCTCTGCGTATATAGCCATTCTTCTCCAGGGTTTCTAAATGAGAGTGGACAGAGGAAGTTGACTTTAAATGAACTGCTTCACAAATATCTCTTACTGCAGGCGGGTAACCCCGGTTCAAAATCTCACTCTTAATATATGCTAAAATTTCTTTTTGCTTATCACTGATTTTTCCATATGCCATAATTTCATCCTCCTGAATGTTATTTTTATTAATTCCATGGATTATCAATAAAAGTCATGAATTAACTTCTTTACTGTTTCTATTTTAACACAGATTTCCCTAAAATGCAAACACATATTCCGAAAATTTGTTCGCAATTTATTGAAATTTTTCTATTCCAGAACATCAGTATACATAACTTTTCGACATTAGCGCCCCTAAACAACGGCGGCTGTCTTATGTATCATTTACGGACTGAAATTACATTTCAATTATAAAAAAATAAGGATTTTATTGAGTTTTTTTATAAATCCTTTTATAATAGTAGAGGTGAACAGAGGAGAATGAAAATGATTAAATTTTTATATGTTATATTTATGAACTTATTCCGGGCGCCTTATATGATTCCCAAAATGCGGTATCAGGCAAATCATCCGGAAAAATATTCAGAGAAAAAGCGTTACAGTTTGGTATGTCATGCCATTACATTAATGAAACGTACTGGACATATCCATACAAAAATATATGGGGAAGAAAATCTACCAAAAGAGGGCGGTTATATCATGTATTCCAATCATCAAGGGAAATATGATGCATTGGGAATTATGATAACTCACAAGCATCCATGTTCCTTTGTAATGGACAAGATGAAATCAAATAAAATTTTAGTAAATGAAATAGTAGATTTAGTCCAGGGAAAACGTCTGGATCGCAATAATGTACGCCAGGCAATGTCTGTATTAAACGAAGTAGCTGAGGAAGTAAAAGAAGGACGGAAGTATATTATTTTTCCGGAGGGAGAGTATGTTTTTAATAATAAGAATCAAATGGGATCTTTTAAGCCAGGATGCTTTAAATGTGCTTTGAAATCAAGAGTGCCTATCGTTCCGGTGGCATTAATTGATTCATATAAGGTTTTCAATAGTTTTACACTTGGTAAAGTTACCACTCAAGTACATTACTTAAAACCTTTATTGTATGAGGAATATAAAAATTTAAAAACAATTGATATTGCAAAAATTGTTCAGGAACGAATCGGGAAGGTTATCGAGGAATCCGGATTTGCAAGAACTTAACAGAAAGGGGATTTATATGAGGTTTTTAATTCAACGTGTGCATCGTGCTTCTGTGGAGACAGAAGGAAAAGTGATTGGAGAAATTCAAAATGGATTTCTTGTATTTATTGGAATTTGTCAGACAGATAACACAGAAATCGCAAATAAAATGATCCGTAAATTAATTGGATTGAGAATTTTTGAGGATGAACATGGAAAGACAAATCTTTCTCTTGAAAATGTATCTGGAGAATTGTTATTAATTTCACAGTTTACGTTATATGCAGACTGTAAAAAGGGAAATCGTCCATCTTTTATAAAATCTGGCGATCCTGGATTTGCCAATACCATGTATGAATATATCATTTCAGAATGCCAAAAACAAATTCCTGTGGTACAAACGGGAAAGTTTGGTGCAGATATGAAAATTTCACTGATAAATGACGGGCCATTTACCATTATGCTGGATTCTGATGAGATTTGTTAAATATATCCGAATTAAGATATGTATGTAAGAGTAGAAAGAGGGATATGTATCAGTTCGCGAAATGTTGATTTTACGAACTGATAAAGAATATAATTAAATAGTCCATCCCTGGCAAAAATAAATAGAATTTGCTGCGTTCTTTCGGGAATATTGTGTCAGCATTTGGAAATGCAATATTTTTTATTCATGCAATTCCAACGGAAGTCCATCGGGATCGAAAAAAAATGTCATTTTTCTTTGCGTATATTCATCAAGCCGAATTGGTTCACATGCAATTCCAAGTTTGTTTAAATCAGTGACAGCTTTCTCGATATCTTCCACGTAAAATGCCAAATGACGGAGACCACAGGCTTCTGGTCGATTCACACGTTTGGGTGGATTTAATTCCGCAAAGATTTCCAATTCAATCGTTTCCGCTCCGTCTCCAACTTTCAGATCCAGCTTCCAGTCTTTTCTCTGCTCTCGATAGTTTTCCCGAATAATTTCGAAACCAAGTTTATGGACATAAAAGTCTTTTGCGGCCTGGATATCAGAGACAATGATCGCAACATGATGAATGGCGTTTAACTTCATTTTGTAATCCCTCCTTTAAAATATTGTTTTACCTTGTAATAGCATACCACAATCACAATATGATTTCTATTTATTTTTTCGCGGATAATGTAATTTTAGCCACGCATTTTCCCCGTAAATAATATAAATTACTTTAAATTTTTACAAAAATATCATATTTTTCTATATATTCATGAGAAAATAAGCTTTCATTTTATATTTTATGATTTTTGTTCTCTATCCGCACACTGTGCCTGGATGTTTCCCAATATTTTTAGTGCGTTTGATTTCTGGATGCATTGGCTAATTTTAGCAGAAAATATCGTTCTTTTGCTGTGATCTTTCTTTAAAAATATAGTATACTCAAATTTTGTTTTGCATTTACGACCGGGGATGTTGTATAATAGTCATATTAACTGTACTGCATTTTTGCAGAAAATCAAAAAACGGATCAAATCAGGGAACGCTTGTGTATGCGCTCTAAGAAAGGTAATTTTAATATGGATTATGTTGAAAAAATTAATTTAGAAAATAAACGTAAACTGCAAACATTATTAAAAGAACTGCCTAAGTTTTGCAGTGATTTCTTTCGTTATTTGGATACCCGCAATACCTCGTCAAGAACCAGATTGTCATATGGTTATGATATTCGTCTGTTTTTTTGGTTTATCCAGGAAAACAATCCAGTATATCGGAAAATACCTATGCATGACATTCCTCTGAAAGTTTTGGACGAAATGACTCCTGTAGATATCGAGGAATATTTGTCCTATTTGTCTTACTATGAAAAACAAAACGGCCAGAGTGTAACGAATGGGGAAAAAGGGAAATCCAGGAAACTTTCTGCGATCCGTACAATGTATAATTATTATTTTAAAAAAGAATTTATTAAAACAAATGCACCGTCTATGATTGAGACGCCCAAAAAGCACAAAGAAAATATTATACGATTGGATAAAGATGAAGTTGCAGAATTGATTTCTGTTGTTGAAAATGGCAGCGCTTTGACAGCAAGGCAGCTTGCAGCGCACCAGAAAACCAAATATCGCGATATAGCTATTTTAACGCTACTGTTAGGCACAGGAATTCGAGTATCTGAATGCGTAGGACTGGATGTTGCTGATGTAAGTTTTAAAACCAAGGGAATGCGCGTTGTTCGCAAAGGCGGCAACGAATCCATGATTTACTTTGGAAATGAGGTTGCAGACGCGCTGTTGGATTATCTGGAAATGGAACGGCCTCTTTTGGAAGAAAAAGCTTCTCCTGACCAGCAGAATGCATTGTTTCTTTCGTTGAAATATAGTCGGCTTACTACGCGTGCAGTGGAAAAGCTGGTAAAAAAATACACTGGTGCGGCCAATATAAATAAAAAAATTACGCCTCATAAGCTGCGCAGTACATATGGAACTAATTTATATAAGGAAACGGGGGATATATATTTGGTAGCGGACGCTTTGGGGCATAAAAGTGTCGAAACAACCCGCCAGCATTATGCTGCCATCGATGATGAACGCAGAAAACTGGCGGGGAAATTTTCAGGAAGTATTTTTCACGAGGACTGACAGCCGTCTTGATTTTTATGCCAGTGCTCTTCTGTCTTACCAGGCTTATTATAATTTGGAATCTATTGGCGCTGGCTTTTTTTTAGTTTCATATAATGGAGTATCATTTCGCAGCATCCTTCCAGCCCCAAATAACTGCTGTCCAAGGTCAGATGATAGCTTCTGGCATCTCCCCACTTCTTGCTGGAATAATAATTATAATAACTGGCACGTTTTTTATCTGTCTTATGTATCATATCTGCCGCTTTGTCATGGGAAAGATGAAAGGTATCCATAATATGATTGATGCGAAATTCCTTATCGGCATGAATAAAAACATTCAGGCAATTAGAATGTTCTGCAAGGGCGTAATCAGCGCATCTGCCGACAATAATACAGGATTCTTTGTCGGCAAGTTTTTTTATGGTTTCAAATTGCGCCAAAAACACTTTATGATTCAATGGCATATCCAGAAAAGGAGCTGATGTATAGCCGCTGACAGAGTAAGTATCCATAACCAGTGAATAAAGAAAACTGTTGGTAGGCTTTTCATCATGATTTTCAAAGATTTCCTGGCAAAGACCACTCTCTTTCGCCGCCATTGCCAGTAATTCTTTATCATAGCATTTTACATTTAAATTTTCGGAGAGCTTTCGTCCGATATCCAGACCACCGCTGCCAAATTGTCTGCCGATCGTGATTACAAATTTTTCCATAGGAATACCACCTTTCTGTATAAAACTCTTGCTGTTTCAGCAGATTTAATACTTTGATTATACTATATCTTCCTGTAAAAGTACACACAATTCGAATGATTAAAGTGGTTTTTTCAGTAAAACCTGGAAATATTCTGGCAGCGGCGCCGTTACTTCCAGATATTTGCCAGTGGAGGGATGGATAAATCCAATGACAGATGCATGTAAAGTCTGCCCCTGCAGTTTCCAGGTATTTTTTCCATTTCCATATATGTTGTCTCCCAGCAACGGATGCCCTATGCTGGCCATATGAACACGAATTTGATGGGTGCGTCCTGTTTCCAGTTCAAATTGCATAAAAGTATGGTGAGAAAACTGCTGCAATACCTTGTAATGGGTAACTGCCGGTTTTCCATTACGTTCATTAATAGCCATTTTTTTGCGGTCTGCAGGATGTCTGCCGATAGAACCGCTAATTGTACCACTCTCTTGTGCTAAAATGCCTTTTACAATACCGAGATAGCGTCTGGTCACGGAATGCACTTTAATTTGTTCTGCAATTTTCAGGTGCGCAGTGTCGTTTTTGCAGACAATTAATGCTCCGGTAGTATCCATGTCAATCCGATGGACAATTCCAGGACGGATTTGTCCATTAATCCCGGATAGACTGTCTTTACAGTGATACATAACCGCATTAACCAATGTGCCGGAGGTATGTCCGGCGGAAGGATGAACAACCATTCCTTTGGGTTTATTGACAATCAACAGATCATCATCCTCATAAAGAATATCTAAAGGAATATTTTCAGGCAAAATCTCAATATCTTGTGCTTCCGGGATGGTAATCGAAATGGTATTCCCTTCTTCCACACGATAATTCGCTTTGCGTTTAGTGCCATTGACAAGTATTTGTCCGTCTTTAATTAATTTCTGAAAGAAGGAGCGGGACAGTTCTGGGTTCCACAGGGATAATATTTTATCAAGCCGTTCCGCTGCCTGCTCAGAAGATATTTCAAAACTCTGCGTCATATCTTCTCCTCTTTGCTTTGCGTTTTACCGAAAGAAAAGAATTTTTCAAAATCCTCTTCCTTATAATAAAAGAGTCCCAGGAAAATCAACAGTACCGTGCCGCAGGATACATAAATGTCAGCCACGTTAAAAATCGGAAAATTGATCAATTCAAAGTAGAAAAAATCAACTACATAATCCAAACGCAGTCGGTCAATAAGATTGCCGATGGCTCCGGAAGCTACTAGTATCATGATAAATCTTGTCCATTTATATTTTTTTTCCATAGGGGAACGGAGATAGAGCACAATAATAATTCCCAGCAATAAAATGGTACCGATGACAAACCAGTGTTTCATGCCTTGCATCATTCCAAACGCCGCGCCTCTGTTTTCCAGATAATGCAGTTGAAATACACCAGGAATCAGTATCACGGATGTTCCATCTTTTAGATGAGTCAAAGCCAGATATTTTGTAAACTGATCTAAAAATATGAAACATATGGTGCTCAGGATAAAAATGATACAACTATTTGCTTTTTTATTCATAGTAAACCTCTCAACTATAAAATATATGCAATACCGGTTAAAATTTCTTCGTCGGTCAATTCTTTCGTGATAAAAGCTTCTCCAAGGTTTTTCAGAAGAATGAATTTTACTTTGCCAGATTCCATTTTCTTATCCAGCTTTGTTACAGACAGAATTTCTTCCGGCGTATGCGGAAAGCCATTCAATTTCACTGGCAGATGATAGTTCTGAATCGTTTTCTTTAAAATTTCCAGTTCTGTTTCTGGCAGGCTTCCAAAACGCCAGGACAGATAAGCAGCGCTTACCATGCCAAGAGCAACGCATTCTCCATGATATAAAGAAAAGTCAGATAATTTCTCTATGGCATGGCCAATGGTATGTCCGAAATTTAAAAGTGCGCGTTCCCCCAGTTCTTTCGGATCGCGTTCCACTACCTCACGTTTGATCTGGCAGCTCCTATAAATTACTTCTTCCATGGCGGCGTATTCCTGCGTCATAATTCTTTCACTTTGTTCCTGAATAAAGCGGGTGTATGTTCTATTTTTGATAAATCCATGCTTTATCAGCTCTGCGGTTCCAGCAGAAAATTGTCTTTCCGGAAGCGATTTTAAGGTAGATATATTCATGTACACCAGCTTCGGCATATAGAACGCGCCCACCATGTTTTTGTATTGTATAAAATCCACGCCGGTCTTTCCGCCAATACTGCTGTCGGTCTGCGCCAGTAATGTGGTCGGAACCTGAATAAAATCAATGCCGCGCAGATAGGTAGCAGCCGCAAAACCGGTAAGATCTCCTACTACTCCGCCGCCCAATGCCACGAGAAGATCCTTGCGGTCAAACTTATGCTGTATCAGATGTTTGTATACGAAACCGACTGTCTCCGTGTTTTTACTGGATTCTCCAGCCTCAAATACAAATGCTGTACAATGAGAAAACAAAGGGGTAAGTATTGACTTTATCTCCTCCATATATAAGGGGGCAACATTGGAATCCGAAACGATGCATACTTTTTTGCCGCCATATCCCAGACATTTCAATTTATCGTGTAATAAAGAAAAGTCCTCTTGTATTTCAATTTGATAATATGGGCTGCCCTGATAAGATACTGTAATTGTTTTTGCCATTATGCTCTTTCCTTTCATTATTTTGAACCGCGTAAAGTCAGATATACTTTTCATATTTCATTTTTAACCGTCCTTTACGTGTCTCCCCGATACAATCCAGAAAGCGGAATCTCCCAATGGAGCGGACGGAAATTAATTCGCCCGGCTTGCATTCCACAGAGGGCTGTCTCGTCTCACGATTGCTGAGAAAGACTTTTCCTCCCTTGATCCATTGATTGGCCTGTGAACGGGAAGTTCTGCAGATACAGGCAATAATACTATCCAGGCGGTTTGAGGTAATAATACCTTCGGCATGTTCTTTTCGAGGCTGGATATTCAGCTCTTTTGCCAATACCGACTGAAGTTTTACCGTAGTATGGCGGATGCGTGTAAGTTCTGAGCAGAGATAGGGCGCCAGATTTTCCTGGCAGAAGACATAAATTTCCGTTTCATCGACAAGAATATCACCAAGCGCGGAACGCTCGATGCCAAGATTCATAATGCTTCCCAGAATATCACGATGGGATAGTTCTTCTGCAAATTTTCTATTTGCGGGAGTAATGCAAAGACAGGAGATGGGATAATTCCATGCATAACAAAGAGCATCAGGTATAAATGCTATCATCTGACGCTCGCTTAACTCGTATCCACCGGAGAGTTCGTAGTCGGAATATAAATTGGAAATCTCCCGTCTGAAAATATTCAATTCATTCAGATTTAAAAACTCACTGAATACAACAATGCCTTTTTGTTGCGCTTGTCTGGACAAATCTACAAAACGTTTTGCCAATAATGATTCTTCTCTGGTCATATCAGTAGCTTCCTAAAATTTTGTCTGGATAGACGGCAGGTCAAACGCATCCATGATATCGGCAAAATCCCCAGAAATGTCTACATTGGGAGGCGTAATAATAAATATGTAGTTTGAAATCTTCTGAAGATTGCCATTAATGGCAAAACAGGAGCCAGAAGTAAAATCAATAATCCTCTGGGCCGTTTCCACGTCCAGTCCTTCTACATTCAATACGACCGTTCTGTTTAACAGTAATGTTTCTGTAATCTCACGAGCATCCTCTACATTGGTTGGTTTTACCACACATACTTCCATTCCGGAAGCGTTTCCCTTTTTTGAAGGCCGCATGGGCGTTACCTTAGAGCTGCTTTTAACAGAACGCAGTTTTTTATCTTCAAAGCTGTTATCCTGTTCGGTATCTTTGTCTCTGGAACGGTTTTTTTTCTTAGACCTCTCCTCTTCATAATCCTCTTCATCATAGTATTCATCATCGTAGAAGTCTTCATCATCATCTGAATTCAGCCGCATGACGTCTAAAAATTTATCCAACATTCCCATAACAATCTCCTTATGTATTTCTTTCACCAAAAATTCCTGTTCCAACCCGAACCATTGTAGCTCCTTCTTCAATTGCCACCATATAGTCGCCAGTCATGCCCATGGAAAGAATAGACATAGTTACATTATCAATGTTTTTTTCCATTATGTCAACAGATAATTCTCTAATTTGGCGAAAATACCTACGATTGTCCTCTGGATTCGTCACAAAAGGTGCAATTGTCATAAGCCCTTTTACAGAAATATGCGGCAATTTGGAAATACATTCCACCAGTGCAACAGCCTCTTCTCTGGAAGTGCCGAACTTACTTTCTTCCTGGGCAATATTTACTTCCACCAGTATATTGGCATGAACCTGCTTCTTGTTCGCCTGACTGCTAATTTCTTCAGCAAGCCGCAGAGAATCAACCGAATGAATCAGCGAAACCTTATCAATAATATATTTAACCTTATTTCTTTGCAGGTGCCCGATCATATGCCAGCGGATATCTGTGGGAAGCTGAGGATATTTATCCATGATTTCCTGCACTTTATTCTCGCCAAAATCCCTGCTTCCAGCTTCGTATGCCTCCTTGAGCATAGCTGCGGGCTTGGTTTTACTGACGGATATCAAGGTTACATCCTCAGGCTTTCTTCCGGCCGTCTTGCAGGCTTTTTTTATGTTTTCACGTACCTGGGCGATATTTTCCTTTATCATAAGTTTTCCTCCTTCTATTGTATAAGCTGGTTTTCGGTAATGGCGGACGCATCCAATGCTATGTGATCATACAACGAAATCCCAAAGTTTGTCCCTGTATTGACAATGGTGTATTCTTCGTTTTGGTATAAAACCTCAATTTTGCGGAATACGGCATATCCCCGGTTGATATTATAAACGCCCTGGAGAGGCTTCTGTTCTCTTAGGGTAAAAGTTTCATTAGAATCTGATTTCAATATGGCGTCTCCTGACGATATGGTATCTCCGTCTATATAGTACATTTCTTCTGTCTCTTCCGCCACCACCACGGATGCAAATTCTGTTATGGTTTTCCCTTCTTCGTTTTCATAACGGCGCATAACGCCATTAGAATTATCCTTGCCGCCTTTTGTCAGATATTCCTTGGGAATCAGGAAAAAGTTTTTTTCCGTCAGAGCAGAATTAGGCAGCTTAAGCCCGCTTATGTCTGACAGCAGCAATTCTATTTCAAGATAGCGGTCTGTGGCATAACGGAGCCCGGAATTTTGGAAATTCAATACCAAATAATTTTCCCCGTCTCTTTGAAGAATCTTAGAGGCCCCCCATGCAGTAGAATTATCTTTTTTAAATTTTATTCTAAGATTAGATTCGCCAGATAATTCTGCGGCAAGCTGCTTATCAATCGGAATGACCAGATTCCAGATTTCGCTGGTAATTAGTTTATATGCCGGGTCTCCCGCGTTTACCTGTTCTCTTACCAGTAAATTATTCTTGCCATGTGCGGATTCATCAAAAATATCCGCTGTAAAATTATCAATTGTTACGCTTTCAAGACCATCGGTATTATAAACCACTACGCCAGGTTCGGCAGCCCGATAAATATGCAGATTGCCATAATTGCTGCCGGAACCTTCCAAGCTGGAAAGCGCAACTTCATTGATAGCTTCCATCAGTTCCGCTTCCATATCATATTTAAAGGAATATACCTGGTAAAATGTATTGTCTGAATAGTCATTTACATAATTCGCAGCCGTCTTCTCCAACGCTTTATAAGAGTTTTTGTCAGAAAATAACTGACCGTTATTCTTGGAGCGGATTTCTTTATAAAAATTCCCTGTCTCGTCAATGGAATATACATAAGTGCTGACGCCTACTTTGGAGGCGTCCTTATTATAATAGTTGATATAGCCAGAGTTCTCGGCCGTGTATATTTTTTCCTCCCGGAGAATAGCTCCGGTAAAAATATTATTTTGTGTAATTGTTCCCTGTGAAACTTCATAGACCGCGATCTGTTCTGTCGTAAAATATTGGAAAATATTATACACCAGATAAACAAAAATAATCAGGAAAATAATAACTCCTATATTAAGCTGTGACATTCTATGAAATTTAACTATTTTTTTGTTTTGTTTTGCCATAAAAACTTAAGTCCTGTTTTTTGATAAAATTTTTTATATTAATATTTCTATGTTCTTCGTTTATACATTCTACCATTTTCAAAAAATAAACTCAATACTCCCATGTATTTCCAACATGTTTTTGGTGAAAAAGGCAATACTATATCCATGTAAAAGGAGGTAATGCATATGAATACCAAAGGTTTGGATTATACGTTATTGGCGCTTGTAATTATCGGCGCTATTAATTGGGGGTTAATTGGATTATTTCGCTTTGATCTGGTGTCCTTCTTATTTGGTGATATGAGCTGGATTACCCGGATTGTATATGGAATTGTAGGAATTGGCGGTCTGTATTTATGCAGTGTATTTGGAAGAATTCGTTCCATGAACGAAGCCTAAAAACTACGGTAATTTTTAGAGAAAATCCCTCTAACATTAAATTTCAGCTTTCCCGAAACGCCGGTTCCACTGCTTCGTGGTTCCCCCTCAGGGCAAGTAATCAAGGGGTTATCGACTCTTTTACGATAACCCCTTTCTCCTTTGTAATTTATTATAGCGACACAACAACTTTACCCTTGGTACATTCTGGTAAGTCACTCTCATTTATGGAAATACTTAGTACAAAACCAACATGGAATTTTGCACTGATTTCCTCTAATTTCTCAATTGCACGGGTGAGTTCTTCCTCTTTTATCATTGCAATAGTAAGGAAACTGTCTAAATACATCTCTTCCAAATCATGATCCTGCGAAATAATACCGCATAAAAATCCCAAAAACTCATCGCAATTGGAAATTAAATATTCTGAAACATTTATCAGACGGACTTTATTACTTAGTTCATACATATGCTTCTGGCTTTTATCCAAATATACGATATTGCCGGTAGCTGATTTTACCGATTCATTTACTTTGTCCAGCAGATGCTTTGTCTTACCTTTTCCTTTTTCCCCAGCTATAATTTGTATCATGACAATCTCCTCCTAGTCTCAACCATATTTGTGCAAAATAGATAAACCATACCGGATATGCAGGTGATAATTTATTTAATTTACAGGCAACAGTTTCTTTTCGTAAAATAATTATAGTATATATTTACAGAAAATTCAACTGCTATTTTGAAATTTTTCCCAACAATTCTGTCATCTCCAGATAAAGGTTTTCACGGCTGTCCGCTTTATAAACAATGGAGATATAAGGAATACTTCCATTCTTTTGACTGAAAAGCACCAGGCAATAACCGGCGGCGTTGGTAGTGCCTGTTTTGCCGCCTATCACCTGAACGCCTTCCGGAACGGCTTCTTCGCCGTTTAGATATTTATTGGAGTTGATCCATTCTTTGCTTATAGTTTCGCCGGAGGCATTGATAACTGTGCCGTTATGGTTCTGGCTGCTGATAATAGTTACAAATTTTTCTTCCTGCAGCGCAGCCTGGAAAATCAAATACATGTCGTATAAGGTTGTATAATGTTCCTCATGATGCAGTCCATGAGGATTGACAAAATGAGAATTAGTGGCTCCTAAGGCAAGCGCCTCCTGATTCATCAACTTTGCAAATTCCTCAGAGCTGCCGGAAACCAGATCTGCAATCACGTTTGCAGCATCATTTCCGCTGCACAGCATAAGGCCGTATAGTAATTCCTCCAGCGTGACCGTGTCTCCTGCGGAAAGACCGCAGACGGTAGAACCCTCCTCCAGCTGCAGCTCGGCTTCTGTTACCGTGGCTGCAGCGGCGAGGTCTCCATGTTTTAACGCCGTATATGCAGTTAAAATTTTAGTAGTGCTTGCCGGATAAAGACGCAGGTGGATATTTTTTCCAAATTCCATAGTGTTTTCCTGTAGATTAAATAATCCGGCTGCTTCTGACAAAGATGCTGTAATGTCTCCGCTTAATTTGTCCTGGGTATCTGCAACACAAAGATTTTCCGCAAAAAAAGCTGCTTCACTCGTACTGCTTACACTGGTGTTCAGACCGTAAGCTCTGGGGCTTTCATATACATCGTAAGGGTTATCAATGGTTATCTCCTGTCCGCAGCCAGAAGCAGATACAGACAATATCAGGAATAATAAGGCGGTTCTCTTACGCAGTACAGTTTTGTATGGAAAATTTATTATTTTATCTATACATTTCACGCCACTCTAAATCTCCTCTGTCCAATGATTTAATCAACAATTCTGCCGTGGCAAGATTGGTTGCCAATGGAATATTATACATATCGCATAAATGTACGGTATTATTTACGTCTGGTTCATGAGACTTGGGTGTGACAGGGTCTCTCAAAAAAATTACCAGATCAATCTGATTATGCTCAATCTGCGCGGCAAGCTGTTGGGAACCGCCCAGATGACCTGCCAGATACTTATGTATGGACAGGTTGGTAACTTCCTCAATCAGCCTGCCGGTAGTACCTGTAGCATATAGATCATTCTTGCAAAGAATTCCCCGATAGGCAATACAAAAATTCTGCATTAGTTTTTTCTTGGAATCGTGTGCAATCAATCCAATGTTCACGTTAAAAATCCCCCTTTCGGTATTTCAAGGGCTGAAGCCCTACATTTAAAACCAGTCCTATGCCGATAAAAAGACTTACCAGCGATGTAAGTCCATAACTCACAAAGGGAAGCGGCAAACCTGTATTTGGCATCATTCCTGTAACCACGCATATATTAACGAAGGTCTGAAAGCCAATCCATGTGGCTACACCGCCGCAAATCAGGCGGCCGGACAAGTCTTTGGCCTTTCTTCCCACCAGAATGCACTCAATGACGATAAGAAGCAGTAGCAATAAAATGGCAGCACTGCCTACAAACCCCAATTCTTCTCCTGCCACTGCAAAAATAAAATCCGTCTGAGGCTCTGGAATAAAATTACCGTTTTTTACGGAAAAAACAGTATCATTATTCAATCCTTTTCCCCACAGCAGTCCCGATCCTATCGCCATAATGGAGTTCTGCTGCTGATAGGCGTCGGTTGCATATTTTTCCGGCTGCAGCCATGCCATAATACGCCGCCACTGGTAATTATCCAGTATTTTCTGACCAGGCTGCATAATCAGATAGATAAATAATGAGCCTGCCGGAATCAGGACGGCAAACACACCCGCTATTATTTTATAACTTAATCCACTTAAAAACAAGAGCGCAATAAAAATGATGGCAACGACAATACTGGTGGACAAGTCCGGCTGCTGTTCAATCATAATCCAGGGAATAAAAATCAAGATTCCCGACAATATGATAAAAGTAATTTTATTTACATTTTCATAGTATTTTCCAAAAAACCAGGAAAAAAACAGAATCAGCAATACTTTGGCTAATTCAGAAGGCTGAAAGCGGAAACCGCCCACTTCTATCCAGCGCACTGCACCGCCGGCGTCGTCCCCAAATACATGAAATGTAATCAGAGACAGAAGCCCAATATTAAATAAATAAATCAGCCAGCTAAAGCGAAGGATAAAGGAATAATCGATCAGGGAAACAATTATCATTACAATCAGACCTAAAACCAGTCCCAGTACCTGCTTACTCTGTACGGAGCGCTGAGCGCTGCCGATTACGCTGATTCCGAGCATGGTCAGCGCTGTTACAAAAATAATCAAACGAAAATTGTAATTCTTAATGTGATACTGTTTCAACATACAAAAATTCCTTACCTTCCATTTCTTATGCTACCGAGAGTCTGCGGAGTGCTTCATATCTTTGATTGGGATATTCGCATAAAGTGCGGGGACATTCCCGTTATTTCCTTCAGATTCTGTCTGCGTAATTTGTATATCCAACCCCTCTGCATCAATCTCCATATATTTAGAGATTACCTGGATAATGTCATTTTTAATCTTCTCCATTATTTCCGGAGAACAATTGGCGCGGTCGGAAACCAATAATAATTTTAACCGGTCTCTTGCGATTTCACCGGAATTTTTTCTTTTAAATAAATCCATCAAACCCATATCGGTTTCCTCCTAATTTTTTTTAAAGAGTTCTTTTAGCTTGTTCCATACACTGGATTTCACCTCCAAATCCAAAAATGGAACCTTCTCTCCCAAAAGTCTGTGGCAGATATTAGCATACGCCTGTCCGGCAAGACAATCACTGCCGACAAGAGGTTCTCCCTGATTCGTAGAGATTACAATCTGTTCGTCGTCAGGTACTGCTCCGATAAGTTCAATGGCAAGAATATCTGTAACATCGTTGATATTCATCATGTCTCCGCGTTTCACCATATCCATGCGGAGACGATTGACAATTAACTCAACATTTTTAACATCATTCGCTCCAAGAAGGCCAATGATACGGTCTGCGTCTCGAATTGCAGATACCTCTGGCGTAGTAACGACCAGGGCGCGGTCAGCGCCCGCAATGGCGTTTTTAAAGCCCTGCTCAATACCTGCCGGGCAGTCCAGCAAAATATAGTCAAAGTCTTCCCGCAATTCATCAATGAGCTTTACCATTTGTTCCGGAGATACGGCAGTCTTGTCCCGCGTCTGCGCGGATGGAAGCAAGGATAGGTTGGGATAACGTTTGTCCTTAATCAGCGCCTGTTTCATCCGGCAGTTGCCCTCAACGACGTCTACCAAATTGTATACAATCCGGTTTTCCAGACCCATAACTACATCCAGGTTGCGGAGTCCGATATCCGTGTCAATCAGCACCACTTTTTTGTCCAACTGTGCCAGACCTGTACCTACATTTGCGGTGGTAGTGGTCTTTCCTACGCCGCCTTTTCCTGATGTTATAACGATTACTTCACTCATCTACTATATCCTCCTGATATTTATATATTGTTCAATAGTCCCTTTGTAATGGGTTCAATATAAATATTTCCATCCTTTACAATTGCGACCTGCGGTTCGACAAGGGCTTGCTGTCTTTTTTTTCTTTTTTTCCCACTCTGGGCTTTGTCGGCGCTTCGCCCAATCACGTCTCCGATCTTTACCTGGATAGGATCCATTTCCAGGGCTGCTACGAAAGCCTGTTCATTGCCGTTTGCCCCCGCATAGGCATTCCCTTTTAAGGCTCCCAAAATCACAATATTGCCTTTGGAGATAACTTTTGCGCCAGGATTAATGTCCCCAAGGATAATAATACTGCTCTCGCAGTCTAAAACCTGGCCGGAACGCAGGGTTCCTTTATAAAATTCTCCTGTCTTACCTGCCTGCTCTTCTTCAAATTGTTCGATTTTCTGTCTGATCAATTCCTCCTTCAACGCGTCATTGTCTAAAATGCAAATGATATTTATATCGGTATTGTCGGTAATGGTTTCCACAATCCGAAACTCTTCCTCCTGGGTTAATTCTCTTCCCTCGAAAGAAATTGCCATTTTGGCGTTTTTAAAAAAACCTTCCGCCTCTTTAAATCTGTCCATAACACATTTCAATAATTTTTCAAAATCCATACTGGCATCAAGAATCAGGTTGATTCCATATTTATTGCTCTTTAAAACCACTGGTTTTGACAATTTTCATCCCTCCCAAGCATTAATCAGTAAATCCATTGGTATTGCTCTCAATCTCTTCTGCCTGTCCATCCAGCAGGGATTTTTCATCGGCAAGATTAAAATAATATTTTAATATATTACTGGACACTTCTGCTGCATTAGCAGATGTATAACCATAAGCAATACGGGTAGTAATGGTAATCTCCGGATTCTCGTAAGGCGCATATCCGATAAACAAAGCATGGTTGGCCCTGGTTTCCATCTGTTGGGCGGTACCTGTCTTACCTGCTACGGCAACCGGAAAATTTTTAAAGGATTTGTTATTTTCTACCACCATCCGCATCCCGTTCTGGATGGAATCCCAGGATGGCGCAGATACTTCTGTGATGCTGCGGATAATTTCCGGTTTAAATTCCCGGATCAGTTCTCCATCAGAAGTGGTTTCTTTATCCAAAAGCGTCAGCTTGTACACATTTCCTCTGCTTGCCACTGCCGTAAGATATCTTGCAAGCTGTGTAGTAGTATAATTATGGTTTCCTTGTCCAATGGCTGATGTAATCGGGTATTCATTCGAAATCTGAGGTTCATTTTCCGGTATCTCAATTCCTGTCTTTTCATCCAACCCAAACAATGCGGCATATTTTTGCAGGGCCGCAATACCTTTGTTCTCATTATAAACACCGCCTTCAGAACTCAAACGGAACCCCATTTCATAGAAAAAGTAGTTGCACGAATCACGGATTGCCTCTGAAATATTAATCCGTCCATGCGTACTTCCCGGATAGATCCAGCATTTGGGAGGCGGGGTAATATTCGTATATTCCCCTTCATCCTTAATCTGTTCCCCAATGCTCACTACTCCTTCCGTCAGCGCCGCCGCCGCCGTGATCGGTTTAAAGGTAGATCCGGGCGCCGTTTGCTGCTGGGTCGCATTATTATATTGCGGCACGGACAAATCTTGCTGCAGACTTTGAAAGTATTCGGAATCCACCGTATTTGCAAGCCTGTTGGTATCATAACCAGGATAAGTCACGCATGCAATGAGGTTCCCCGTCTTAACGTCCGTGATAACGCAGCTCGCGGTACAGGGATCTAAGGCAAGCTGTGCCGGGGTGATTTTCAGATTTTTGATTTTGTCGCGAAGAAAGTCAAAGGCCCTGAGATTGCCGTTGGCAAGCTCCGTCCGGTCGCCGTTTTCCTCCGTGAGAATCCCCTGTTCGAACAGAATCTGACAGATTTGGGAACCAGAGACCAGTTCATCTTTAATCATATATTGATAGATTTTTTTGCTAAATTCCTGGTCGGTCTGTAATTCTTCCAGAATGTAGGATATCAGGGCGTCATATATTTCTGTAGAATCGGAATATTTGGACTCTGTATCAAATCCTGTAATATCAATCCAGTCCAGAGCTATGGCACGGCGAAGGTATTCCGAGAGGCTTGCCGTGTCATTTTTCCAGGACAAATATACTTCATCTTCGGTGTCTACTTTGTCCGAAAGGAATATCTTATGCTCTCCAAGCATAGAAAGTATATAGCTCATGTAAATTTGTTCTTCTTTTTCCAATTCCCCGTAAGCCATGGGAGTTGGTGAAAAAAATTGCTGGCGCAGCTCTTCGATAACAGAATTCTGCTTACTTTGAAACGCACTGTACACTTGCTGCTCAACCGCCTGCGCATCTTCTTTTTCAAAATGATTAATGTCAATGACATTGTTATTAATTAAGGCGAAATATACGTCGTCAATTGGGATCTTGATATCGGATGCGCTTCCGGAGCTGGTATCATATTCCTTGATATTCTCAATGGTGGCATAGATAATACCCGCCAATTCCTGCTCCAGCATACGGTATACCGCTTCCTGAAGTTCAGCGTCAATAGATAGGTAAATATCGTTTCCGGAGGAAGCGTCTACCTTATCAATGATTTCCGTAATCCGCCCCACGCTGTCTACATAAAAAGTTTCCTTTCCCTTAGACCCCTGAAGCGACTGATCCATAACCTGCTCTATACCAGATTTCCCAACGACGTCGTTTAATGTATACTCGTCATTGTCAGCAGAGAGCGTATCGTATTCTTCCTGGGAAATCTTTCCAGTATAACCAATTATATGAGAAAAATACTGACTGTCCACATATTTGCGTATGGTATCTTCCGTGATATCAATGCCCTGAAGAATGTCAGAATTTTCCTTGATAACCGCAACCGTCTCCTCGCTGACGTTTTGGGCAATGGTAGTCAAGACATATTTCTGGTAACTGTTCTGGGAAATCGCGTAGCGTAAGACGGTAATCTTATAAGCTTCTTCCTGCGAATAGAAGGTTTGTTCCTTTTCATCCAGATCTTCATATTCTTTGCCTTCCACATAAATCCCAAATTTATTCTGTAAATAATCTATTACCTGCTGCGGGGTCGCTTCTGCTTCATGATAACCTAATTTTTTATTATATTTTAATTTATCGATACTGGTATGCCCATAGATGTCCGCCAGGAAACGTTTTAATGCGTTATCTTTCGCTGTAAAAGCATATTTTCCTTTTTCATCTATTTGAATATCGAAATTGTTGGCAATGGAATCTCCTTTTTCCTCGATCATATGAATTACCGTATTAAGTTCTTCATTCAGCATGGCATTTTTCTGCCGGGTACTCTCATATGTGCCATTATCTTCAATGGTTACGGAATTGGACAGTTCATTATAGGCAAGCAATTTGCCGTTCCGGTCGAAGATACTGCCCCGGGTACCAGAGGTAATACGCTCTTTCTGTATCAGAAGCGTATAATTTTTTAAATACTCTTCTCCGTTGATAATCTGCAGTACGAAAATACGCTGTATCAATATGCCAAACAAAAGAAGCATAACCATACTGAGCGCAAATAACCGTGAAGTCAATATTTTTTTTCCATATTCTTTTATCAATTCAAACAAATTTGCTTGCACTCCTTTTTTCAATATATTCCAGTTTCTGGTTAATTCTCAATATCATAAAATACAATACAATGGTTACCAGGATAGTATATACCAGCTCCGGAAGCATAATATGCAGAAAATAGTAACCAAAGCGGAATCTTCCTCTCAGGAAAAAAAGAAAAAGATATACCAGCATATTATAAGATAAATCACTTGCGGAAATAAGAATCAGAGGAAGTTTAATATCGTCCGGAAAAAATCTCTTCCGGAAAAATCCATTGACATATCCGAGGTAAGCATATACCAGCGCATAAAATCCGATCACACTGCCAAAAAATAAATCCAATAAAAGACCGCTGAAAAAACCAATCCACATACCTTCCTTGCGTCCCCGCATAAATCCAAAGGACGAAGTCACCACAATCAGCAGATTCGGAGATATTGAGGCGAAGGCGAGCGCCTGGAACAGCGTACACTGCAGTATAAAGCAGATGGTAATAATTAAAAATACCGTAAATTTACGTCTCATTTTGCCAGCTCCTTAGTCCTTTCCTTTGGAAGTTTTGTTATGGACCGTTTTTTTATCCAGCACCACAAGAACCTCCTGCAAATGCTGGAAATCTACCGCAGGCGTAATAGTTCCTGAATAGGTGAGATTATTGGAATCCCGTTCAATGGCGTTAATATATCCAACGAGAATCCCTTCTAAATATTTGTCGCTGATATGGGAGGTGACAATCTGCTCTCCTGTTTTGACCGCATTATCTTCACATTTCAAACCGGTAAATTGAATCACCTGGTTTTCATTCATAGACGCCAGATTTCCATTAACAATGCAACGGTCTGCTGTGGACAATGCCATTCCGCTGACATTACTGGCATCGTCGATGATAGAACGGATTTTGGCATAATTGGGACCGGTATCAATAACAATGCCAACCAGTCCGCTGCCTGCAATTACGTTCATGTCTTTCTCAATGCCGTCGTTCTCACCCTTGTCAATGAGAAATGTACTGAACCAGTTGCCGCCGTCATTTGCAATTACTCTGGCCGCAACCTTATCATAACTGGGATATTTCTGGTCCAGATCCATCAATTCCCGCAGGTTGTCCAGTTCATACTGTTCAAGCTTTATCGTATTCAATTCCTGCGTCAGTTCATCTACCTTTGCCTGCAGATCTTTATTTTTCTGCATTACGTCTTTGAGAGACGCCAGTTCATCCGTACGGTTTACAATCCAGGTTCCCACCTGGTTAATTCCCTTCTGCATAGGTACAAAGATATACCCGGCAACAGAATTTAACGGTCCTCCTGATAAATTCAATGTGAAGCTGATAAACATAACGACTACACAGATTATAGTGAGGACAAGAAGCGTATATTTGGTTGGGATAGAATGTTTTGATTTCCGTTTCATAAATGTTTACAACCTTTATTTATAGATTCTGGTTTTCATGCTGAACGCGAGCTTGCGGTACTTCTCGTCAGATACAATTTTATTCAATCCCCGTACTGCGCTTTCTTCCGGAAGCTCGCAGGTATTGACGCGTATATTTGTAATCTGCGTGAATAGCTCGTCTAACTTTTGTATCTTAGAAGATCCTCCCGTTATATAAATTCCGGAATGGATAATATCTCTTGCCAGTTCCGGCGGAGTTTTCTCCAAAATCATCTTAATGGAATTGCAGATGGAATTTAAGTGATCCTTCACTGCCTCATAAACTACAGAAGAGGCAATTTCCATCTCGATCGGAAGGCCGCTGACGACGTCCCTGCCTACGATGATTTCAGTCTGCTCTTCTTCTGTTGGCAGCGCGCAGCCCAGAGTCTCTTTTAAATACATGGCCGTTTTTTGTCCGATTACCAGCCCAAACGTCCGTTTTAAATGGCTGATAATAGACTCATCAATGCGTTTTCCGCCAAAATGCAAAAGATCGCTCAGCACCAGTCCACCCAGGGAAATCACAGAGATTTCAGTGGTATCTGCACCGATATTCACAATCATAAATCCTGTGGGGGAATTTACATCCAACTGAAGCCCCACGGCGTCGGCAATAGGCTTTTCGCAAAGAAGAACATTTTTCGGTTTAAAACGGCTTTTGTAAAACAGGTCGAAAAATGCCTTCTTCTCTACTTCTGTGATGTCTGTGGGCACGGCAACAATAAACTCTGCGCCCTTCATATTTCTTTTTACATGTTTTTCCAGTACTTCACCAATCATGGCCTGCATATTATTGTAATCTGCGATTACACCGTTCACAACCGGAAAAGATACTTTAATATTGTCCGGTGCTTTCTCGTACATTGCATAGGCATCGTTGCCGACAGCATACAATTGGTTCTTGTTGACAATGGCAATTGTATTTTTCTCATTGATTACCTTGCCAGTTGCTTTACAAAAAATTTTCAGATTGCAGGTTCCCAAATCAATTCCATAAACATTTGCTGACATAACTTATGTTCCTTTCCTCTGACCCAACAGGCCGTTTTCTCTAAAGCTTACATATCGGTTATCACCGATAATAATATGATCAGCCAGTGCGATTCCAATAATACTTCCACTTTCCGACACCCGCAAGGTCACCTGAATATCCGCCTCGCTGGGGGAGGGATCGCCACTGGGATGATTATGAAGCAGTACGATATGCACTGCCCGGTATTCCAGGGCCTTTAAAAAAATTTCTCTGGGCGATACCAGGGAATGATTCACTGTACCGATAGAAATGACCGCATCTCCCAACAAATTGCTTTTCGCATCAAACATTGCCAGCAGAAGTTTCTCTTTTGGTTCATGCCGGAGGCTTTCCATATAATAGAAGGCTACTGTTTCCGGATTGTTGAGACGCACTTCTTTGATTCTGCTTGCCTGGGCGATACGCCCGGCAAGTTCTGCAATACATTTTAGCTGCGCCGCCTTTACCTGACCAATTCCGGAAATATTCAGCATTTCATCCTGAGTCAGATGTATCAGGTTTAACAGTCCCTTATCCTTTTGTGCAAGAAAAGCTTGTGCAAGGTGTAACGCAGACATATTTTTTGTGCCTGTCCGCAGAATAACAGCAAGAAGTTCTGCATCCGACAGGCTCTGCGCTCCATAACGGGAACACTTCTCACGAGGCTGCTCGGATACCGCCATTTCTTTCATAGTTATGTGTGTATTCATATTCTTCCCTTACTCTCTCTGACTAAGGAAAAAGTTTTACATTTTATTCTAGCACAAAAGGGGTTTGATATACAACTAATATATTATTAAAAATATTAAGATTTCGCTAAAAATTTTCACAGCCGCACAATTCCCGCCTCATATAGCTTCTGCAGAGACATTAAAATGCCCAGTTTTGCATGGTACCAGGTCAGTCCTCCCTGAAAATATACGGCATATGGGGGACGCAGCGGTCCGTCTGCACTCAATTCAATGGAAGACCCCTGTACGAAGGCTCCGGCCGCCATGATTACCTTATCGTCGTATCCGGGCATACCCCATGGTTCCGGAGTTACATGGCTGTCTACAGGTGCTGCCGCCTGAATCCCTTTACAGAACGCAATTAACGCTTCCGGGGATTTCAGCGTTACCGCCTGAATAATGTCGTGGCGGCTTTCCGTACTGTCCGGAACTACCGGAAATCCCAGACTTTCATAGATATTTGCAGCATAAATTGCACCTTTGAGCGCGCCTGACGTTACCGTAGGCGCCAGAAACAGTCCCTGATAAAAGGACTGAACGACGCCCAGAGAGGCGCCGACCTCTTTCCCCAGCCCCGGAGAAGTCAGGCGGTACGCCGCATTGTCTATACACGCCTTTTTTCCCACGATGTATCCGCCAATCGGAGCAAGGCCGCCCCCGGGATTCTTAATCAGAGAACCTACAATCATATCGGCCCCAACCTCTAAGGGTTCCTGTTTTTCCACAAATTCGCCGTAACAATTATCCACCATGCAGATCAGATCTGGTTTAATTTTTTTGACGAACGAAATCAATTCCCCAATCCGGGCAACCGATAAAGTGGGTCTTGTCTGGTAGCCTTTGGAACGCTGGATGGCTACCAGTCTGGTTCTGTCATTTATAGCGTTTTTAATGGCTTCGTAGTCAAAGTTCCCGTCCTCCAACAGATCCACCTGCCGGTAAGTAATGCCATATTCGGCAAGAGAACCGGTAGACGGGCGGATGCCGATGACCTCTTCTAAAGTATCATAGGGTTTTCCGACCGGGGAAAGCAGTTCGTCTCCGGGACGGAGGTTGGACATGAAAGCCAGAGCCAGAGCGTGGGTTCCACAGGTAATCTGGGGGCGGACCAGGGCGGCTTCCCCTTTAAAACAGGCGGCATATACTTCTTCCAGCGTATCTCTTCCAAGATCGTTGTATCCATATCCGCTGCTGCCCATGAAACACTCGGCGCTGACTTTTTGCGACTGTAATGCTTTGATAACTTTAAGCTGGTTATATTCAGCAGTTTCATCAATGCGGGTAAATCGTTCTTTTAGTTTTTGTTCAAACTGCTGTCCATATTGAAATACTTTTTCCTCGATACCAAGTTCCTGATAAATCGCTCTCATGTTATAATTCCTTTCTGTACCAATGCTTCCTGCATAAACGCCAAAATTTTATGATCATCGTAATCGAAGTCCGGCTTGTTAATCCAGGTTACATCCCGTTCCCGCCGGAACCAGGTCAGTTGCCGTTTGGCGAAATGCCGCGTATCACGTTTGATTTTATATACAGCTTCTTCCAATGTGCACCTTCCATCCAGATATTCCAGAATCTCTTTATATCCAAGCCCCTGCATGGAAACCATATGCCTGTCGCACCCAAGCCGCCTCAGTTTTTCCACCTCTGCCACCAGCCCTTTGTCAAGCATCTGCTCCACCCGTTGATTAATTCGCTGGTAAAGCCGTTCCCTTTCATCGTTGAGGACAAAATAAACAAAGTTGTACGGTGATTCCTTTTGCTGTTGCGCGTCGTTATGTTCTGAAATTTTCTGTCCGCTAAGATGATGAAACTCCAACGCACGGATGACACGCTTTACGTTATTTTTATGAATCTTTTTTGCGGCCTTTGGGTCGGCCTGTGCCAGCATTTCATACAGAACATGCGCTCCCTGTTCTTTGGCTTTTCGTTCTAAAAGGGCGCGGTAACCAGCATCTCCTTGTTCTTTGGTAAAATCGATATCGTATAACACCGCCTGGATATAAAAACCCGTTCCGCCTACGATCAGGGGGATTCTTCCCTGCGCATAAATTTCGTCCATATAGGTTTTGGCATATTCCTGGAATTTTACTACATGAAATTCTTCCGCAGGTTCTAACAGATCAATTAAATAATGAGGAATTTCCTGCATCTCCGATTTTTTTATTTTTGCGGAACCGATGTCCATATGGCGGTAAACCTGCATGGAGTCTGCAGAAATTACAGACGCCTTTGCCATTTTTGCCAATTGAATTGACAGTTCGGTTTTTCCTGCCGCAGTAGGTCCGGTCAGTATAATTAATGGTTTTTTCATGATAGCACCCGCTTGAATTTTTTTTCCAGCTCATATTTTGACATGGATATAATTGTCGGTCGGCCGTGGGGACAGTGGTAAGGGTTGTCCAGCGTAAGGAGTTCTTGAAGCAGCGCTTCTATCTCTGGCCGCGACAGCTTCTGATTGCCCTTTACCGCTGCTTTGCAGGACATAGAGGCGATTTTTTCCATAATCATCTCCGGCGTTTCCCTGCCGTGAAACTCAGACAGACTGTCTAAAATTTCCAACATCAGGGCTTTTCCATCCAGACCAAACAGATTTGCCGGAACTGCCGTTACGGAATATTCCTTTCCCCCGAAATGTTCCACCTCAAACCCCAGTTTTTGAAAATAGTCCATATATTTTTTCAGAAGGGCTTCCTCCTTCATGCTAAGTGTCAGCAAAGCAGGCGGAAAAATGGTCTGGGAAGTGAAATCTTTGTGAGATAAAGATTTTATGGTACGTTCGTACAATACTTTTTCATGTGCCGCGTGCTGGTCTATAATATAGAGTTTTTCATCAAATTCCACCAGCCAGTACGTTTCAAATAACTGCCCAATGATTCGTTGGTCTTTCTGAGAGGAAATATCTAGAAGCTTCCGGGTATTGTGCGGAAGGCTTTCCTGCTGCATTGTCGTATTTATTTGCGTCTCCTGCTGCAGACTGGATTCCTCTGAAATTTTTGGATGTAGGTTTGCTTCGTTGTCATGGCTTTGCTGCACATCCACATTGAAACCGTGAGAAATTACAGAATCTTTTATCAAATTTTTCGAAACCGCAAACTCGGAATCTTCCGCTGCCAACTCCGGCTGCTTTTCAAATTTCGGCTCATAGGGACTGTCTTTTTTTATGGCCTGTTTTACCGCTTCCAGACGCTTAGTTTCAAAAGGCTCCGGGGTCTGCCGGCTGGATTTAAGCTGTTCCTGTTTTTGCTGCCGCTGCCGTTTTCGTACTTCCTGTTCTTTCTCAAAACCGGACTCGTAAACCAGCTCGCTCTGATTGATTGTTTTTTTTATCAGCGCGGTAAGCGCCTGATAAAGGGCTTCTCCATTGCTGAACCGCAATTCCATCTTAGTGGGATGAACATTGACATCCAAAAGACTGCCATTAATAGAAATATGAAGTACGGTAAAAGGGTATTTGTGCTGCATTACAAAAGACCGGTAACCTTCCTCAATGCTTTTGGCGATCAGGGCGCTTTTGATATACCTTCCATTAATAAAATAGCTTTCATAATTGCGGTTTCCTCTGGATATCAAAGGTTTGCCTATAAAGCCGCTGATGGAAAACAGATCGTTTTCTTCCGAAATTTCCAGCAGGTTTCCGGCAATATCCCTCCCATAGAGATGATAAATGATTTCCTTTAAATTAGAATTGCCGGAAGTATGGATTTTTAATTGATTATTGACAATGAATTTGAAAGAAATTTCCGGATGAGACAGCGCCAGTCGCTCCATCAGGTCATTGATATATCCCGCCTCTGTCTGCGCTGTCTTCAGAAATTTTCTTCTGGCAGGGGTATTATAGAAGAGATTGCGCACGAGAAATGTCGTACCCTCCGGCGCCCCGACTTCTTCTATCGTTTTCTCGGCGCCGCCTTCTATCACATAACGTACGCCGCTGATTCCCTGAGCCGTTTTGGTAATCAGTTCCACCTGGGAAACGGCTGCGATACTGGACAATGCTTCTCCGCGAAATCCTAAGGAAGATACGGTAAACAAATCTTCCACACTGCGGATTTTACTGGTGGAATGGCGCAGAAAAGCCAGGGCTACCTGTTTTTCTTCTATGCCGCATCCATTGTCTGTGATGCGGATAAAGGAGGTTCCCCCTTCTTTAATCTCCACTGTGACGGCGCTTGCTTTTGCGTCGATGGAATTTTCCACCAGTTCTTTTACCACGGAAGAAGGGCGCTCGATCACTTCTCCCGCCGCTATTTTATCAATGGTTTGCTGGTCTAAAATCTCTATGTTCGGCATATTTGCTCCTTAGTTTTATGCGTTGTATCGGATGTTGTTACAAAGATGCTGCAAAGAATTGTTTTTCACAGACAGACAAACTGTCGGTATATTATCTGAACAGTTGTTCAATGAGTTTACATAATTATTTTATGTAAACTACCATCGGTTTTTAATTTTATTCTGAAGCTCATACAGTTTATTCAGGGCGTCGATTGGGGTAAGGTTTCCCAAATCTATTTCCTGTATTTCCTGAATAATATCATCGTCCTTTACCGTATCAAAGAGGGACATTTGTGTTAAATCCACTTCATCTTTTTTCTGTGCTTTTTTGCGCGGGCTGCCGCCCTCTACCGTGATTTTCCCTGTAAGCTCTGCAATATCATGTGCGGAAAGTTCGTCTGCAATGACGCGGGCGCGGGCGATAACGCTCTCCGGCACTCCGGCAAGCTTCGCCACCTGAATGCCGTAACTCTTATCCGCGCCGCCGGGTACGATTTTCCGCAGAAATACAATATCTTCTCCTTTTTCTTTTACGGCGATGCAGTAATTATTTACGTTGTTCAGTTTTCCTTCCAGCTCCGTCAGTTCATGGTAATGCGTGGCGAATAATGTCTTGGCGCCCAACAGTCTGGGATTGCTGATGTGCTCCACTACGGCCCAGGCAATGCTTAAGCCGTCAAAGGTGCTGGTGCCTCTGCCGATTTCATCCAGCACCAGCAGACTGTTGCTGGTGGCATTTCTCAGGATATTTGCCACCTCCGTCATTTCTACCATGAACGTGCTCTGTCCGCTCGCCAGATCATCGGAAGCTCCCACTCTGGTAAATATACGGTCCACAATTCCTATTTTGGCACTGTCTGCGGGAACGAAGCTTCCAATCTGCGCCATTAGTACGATCAATGCCGTTTGGCGCATATAGGTGGATTTTCCTGCCATATTTGGGCCTGTAATAATGGAGATCCGCTGTTTATGGTTGTCCAGATAGGTGTCGTTGGCGATGAACATATCATTGTTTATCATCTGCTCTACCACGGGATGACGTCCGTTTTTGATATCAATGACGCCGTTTTCATTGACAGAAGGACGGCAATAATTGTTCCGTTCTGCCACCAGGGCAAGGGAGGCCAGCACATCAATACCGGCGACTGCCTTTGCCGTTTTCTGAATCCGCAGCACTTCTCCTGCAATATTGTCCCGAATCCTGCGGAATATTTCATATTCTAAGGCGGTCAGCTTATCCTCTGCTCCCAGAATAATATCTTCCAGCTCTTTCAATTCTGTAGTAATATAGCGTTCTGCATTTGCAAGGGTTTGTTTGCGGTTATAATAATCCGGCACCAGATGTTTGTAGGAGTTGGTCACTTCCAGGTAATAACCGAATACTTTATTATACTTGATACGCAGATTTTTAATCCCGGTTTTTTCACGCTCCTTTGCTTCCAGCTCAACCAGCCACGTCTTGCCTTCAGTCTTGGCGTGGCGCAGTTTGTCGATTTCCCCGTCATAGCCTTCTTTTAAAATCCCGCCCTCCCGGATAGAAACAGGCGGCTCTTCGGCAATTGCGGCGTCAATAAGCGCAAAAATATCCTCTAACGTATCTAAATCGGTCTGGAGGTCTTTCAGCAGAGGGGCTTTAAATTCCTCCAAAAGCCGTTTAATATGAGGAAGCATGGCAAGTGAACTCTTGAAAGCGATCAAATCTCTGGGATTGGCAGTCTGATAAGTAACACGGCTGATTAAACGCTCCAGATCATAGATTGGATTTAAATATTCACGGATTTCTTCCCGTGTGATGGCGTGCTCTTTCAACGCGTCAATGGCGTCCAGCCGCCGTTTAATTTCCTTTTTTTCAATCAGAGGCTGTTCTACAAAATTGCGGAGCATTCTCGCCCCCATTGCTGTTTTGGTCTTGTCCAGCACCCACAGCAGAGATCCACGTTTTTGCTTCTCACGCAGTGTTTCCACCAATTCCAGATTCCGGCGGGTGGAACTGTCAATAATCATATATTTTCCCGTGCTGTATATTTGCAGCGAGGTCATATTGGCAAGGCTGTTTTTCTGCGTTTCGTAGAGGTATTTCAAGAGCGCCCCCGCAGCAATAGCGCCGGAATCGTAATCTTCTAGCCCCAGTCCCTGAATATCGGACATTTTAAAATGAGAAAGCAGGGTATTTTTTGCCGTTTCATCACTGAAATACCATGCGTCCAGAGCATAGACGGCGATACCCAGCCGGTGCTTTAGATCTTCAAGGTCCAGCCCCATCATATAAAAAGATTCGTTGCAAATGATCTCCGAGGGGGAAAATTTATGTATCTCATCCATAAGCTTGCGTTCATTGTCCAGTTCTGTCACATAATAATCTCCGGTGGTGACGTCGGCAACGGAGACGCCAAAACGGTCTTCTACGCAAACGATGCACATGATATAATTGTTCTTGGTTTCGTCCAATGCCTGCGTGTCCAGGTTGGTGCCAGGCGTCACCACCCGTATGACTTCCCGCTTTACCAGGCCTTTTGCCATTTTGGGATCTTCCACCTGCTCACAGATTGCAACTTTATAGCCTTTGGAAACCAGCTTGTTTAAATAATTTTCCACTGCGTGAAAAGGGACGCCGCACATTGGGGCGCGCTCTTCTAAACCGCAGTTTTTGCCGGTAAGCGTGATTTCCAGTTCCTTCGAGGCTGTCAGGGCGTCGTCAAAAAACATTTCATAAAAATCACCCAGCCGGTAAAAAAGAATACAATCCGGGTATTCCTGTTTGGTTTCCATGTACTTCTGCATCATTGGAGTCATTTCTGCCACGATGTCTATCCTCCTGTTTCTTAGGTGTTTATTGCGTTGCTTTCGTATATTTGGCTGTTTATTTTTTCATCATCAGTTTGTGAAAATTTTCCCGGCGCATAATATGTTTTTGCCACCGCTTCTGCAATTTTCATTCCGTCCATGGCGGCGGACATGATACCTCCGGCATATCCTGCGCCTTCTCCGCAAGGGTATACGCCTTTGCAGCTGCTCTCAAATAATTCATTGCGCTTAATCCGTACGGGTGAGGAGGTCCTGCTCTCTACGCCAGATAAAATGGCGTCTTTGCGGTCAAATCCTGGCAGACGCCGTGCAAACTGATGCATTCCCCGGCAAAAAGAATCATGTATTTCCGGGGAGAATAGCTCGTGCAGTGCGCCGAAAGTATGCCGTCCTTTGACTTGCGGCGAAAAACCGCCGTACGATGCGGAAATTTTTTTCCGTTCAAAATCTCCGAATAATTGCTGGGGAATCATGCCTTTGCCCAGTTCGTACGCTTTCGTTTCCAGTCTGCGCTGGAATGCAACTCCTGCCAGTGGTCCGGATTCTGGAAAATCCTGAGGGGTCACTGTGACAATGATAGCGCTGTTGGCATTTTGCCCTTCTCTTGCATAATTGCTCATCCCGTTAACTGCAAGTTTTCCCGTTTCTGAGGAGGCGTTCACCACATAGCCGCCAGGACACATGCAAAAAGAGTAGACGCCCCGGTTATTTTCCAGATTGGCAGTTAATTTGTAGGAAGCTGCCGGCAGGATGGCCGCCGCTTCTGCGCCATATTGCGTTTCACTGATCATCGTCTGGGGGTGTTCCACCCGAAGTCCAACTGCAAATGCTTTCGCCTCCATTTGTAATCCTCTGCGCTGCAGCATTTCAAAGGTGTCTCTGGCGCTGTGCCCAATAGCGAGCACGGCAATTTCCGTTTCTCTTCTGGTGACAGTTTTGCTCTTTTGGTCTTCACAGACTAAGGCGCGAAGGCCGCCTTTGGCAAATTCCATATCGATCACACAAGTATGAAAATGATAGACGCCGCCCCAGGCTTCAATCTGATGGCGCATACTTTCAATCACTTTTTTTAACTTATCCGTCCCGATATGCGGCTTGCTCTCATAGGCAATGGATGCAGGCGCGCCATGACGGATAAAGATCTCTAATACCCGCCGGTTCCTGCCTTTGACGTCCTTTACAAGGGTGTTCAGCTTGCCGTCGGAAAAGGTTCCCGCGCCCCCTTCTCCAAATTGCACATTCGATTTGGGATTGAGAACATTGTCTTTCCAAAACTGCTCCACTTCCCGGGTACGCTCGTTGACGGATGTTCCGCGCTCTAAAATTACCGGGCAGAATCCATGTTCTGCAAGGAGATAGGCACAAAACAGTCCCGCGGGGCCGCTTCCAATAATGACAGGGCGATGCTTGAGCCGTATTCCTTCCGTGCTGGCCGGAAACTCATAAGGAACGTCTTTTGCCAGCGAAATGCTGCTGCTTTTTGTTCGGCGCAGCGCTCTTAGTTCCTGTTTTAATGCGACGTCCAGAGTATAAACGAAGCAAACCTGCTGTTTTTTCCTGGCGTCTATGGATTGTCTGCGGATTTGGCAGGTTATAATTTCTTCCGGCTTGACCCCCAGAGTTTTTGCCAGTTTTTGTAAAAGCTGTTCTTCAGTGTGAGTAATAGGTAGCTTTAGCTGCTGGATTCTAATCATGGCTTCCTCCTACTGTGTCAATAACGCGTCTGCCGCCGCTCTTCCAGCCACGGCGCCGCTGGACCACGCCCATTGCAGATTGTAACCGCCGCACAGTCCGTCAATATCTATCACTTCTCCGGCAAAATAAAGCCTGGGGACAAGAAGAGATTCCATAGTGGCGGGATTAATCTCCGCAGTATCCACACCTCCTGCAGTAACCTGGGCAAAGTCAAATCCTTTCGTTCCGGTAATATCAACTCTCAGCGTCTGCGCGGCATATGCCAGCGCGTTTAATTCTTTGCGCGTGCAGCGTTGCGCCTGCTGTCCTGGGGAAATTTGCGCTTCCTTTAGTAAAACAACATTTAATTTACAGGGAAAAAGTCCAATCAGGGCCTGGGCAGCGTTCTTTCCTGCACCATTGGCAATAAAGCGCCGTGCGAATAGCTTTTTTGCCTCTTCCCGGGAAAGCTTCGGTAAAAAATTCAATTCCGCATACACTTCTTGCCCGTAAAGCAAACCGTATGCCGCAAAGCGGCTCACCTGAAATGCGGGGATTCCGGAGACGCCAAATTCTGTCAATTGAAGCTCTCCTTCGTCCTCGGCTATTCTTTTGCCGTCTATGTAAAGCCGGATGCAGCCCTGCGCGCGAACGCCTGCAAGTTCTTTTAAAAACGATTGTTTTCCCTGCATTTGCACAAGCGCGGGCACAATATCTGTCAATTTATGACCGAACTGAGCAATATATGGGATTCCGCTGCCATCGCTTCCCGTTTTTTTGGCGGCTTTTCCGCCTGTGGCAATGATACAGCAGTTGCTTATAAAAACCCCCTCTTTTGTAAAAAAGGAAAATTTTTCCGCCTCTCTGCGTATTTCCCGGATTCCTATATTATACGCAATCCGTACCTGCAGGCGTTTACATTCCATTAACAGGACTTCTGCCACGGACGCGGCCTGCTCACTGGCGGGATAAAAATAGCCGTCCCGCTTATTTTTAGGATAAATGCCGATGTTCTCGAAGAACTGCAATGTTTCCGGCACTCCAAATTGTTCGAATACTGGCAATACAAAGGCAGGGTTCTTGCCGTTGTAATAAGCAATGCCCTGCTTTTTATTGGTGAAATTACATTTTCCATTTCCGGTAACGAGTATTTTCTTTCCAGCCCTGTCCATATGTTCCAAAATCAGAACGCTGGCGCCTTTCCTGGCAGCCTGGACCGCCGCTGTGAGTCCGGAAGCTCCAGCGCCCACAACAATAATATCAAATTCTCTACTCATGTTGCCAGCCCCTCCTCAGCCCCAATTATACCATTCCCTGGTAAAAGATTCAAGCGTTCTAGCTGGAGTAGTTTTCCAGAAAACTGTAGAGCTGTTCCTCACTGGCGATAAATTTCCCTCTTGTAATTTCTTCCTGAAGATCCTGTGGAAGATCGACGAGCAGGATATCCGTGGATGCATACAGGGTCTTTTTGTCTGCCTGAAAGACGGCGACATATCCCTCTTCCGCAAGCAGTATATATTTATAAGGCTCTACCGCATAGCTTGCAGCAAGATTGCTTTCGTCCTCTTTCACTTCCTGTTGTGATAAAAGAATGTCATTTTTCTCCTGAAGCAGGGCGATGCGCTGTTCATAAGCATTCCAGTTTTTTCTGGTTCCCATTAGAAATCCCATACAGAGACTGCAAAGGGCTGTTATAAAAATTCCAAATAATAATAAGCGGATACTACACGTTTTTCTCATAGCAAACTCCTTTTTATGGTAGTATCTGCTATTTTTGTTATTTTATACAAAAAGAATCCCGCTTTGCGGGATTCTTTGTTTCAACCCAAATCTGCTGTTTCGAAGATTCAGTCCAGAAATTCAACCTTTCCGCTGCCAATATAATACATTGCCCCGCATACTTTCACCTTACTGTCTTCCTGAATATTGAGACTGTCTTTGATGATAGATACGCTTCTTTCTACATTTAGGCAGCTTGCGCGCAGCTCGTCCTTCTCCTCTCCGATTGCCTTGCGGATTTCATCGGTGATAAATTTTACATAACCGTCAGGGTCACTGTTCAAGGCAGCCCCTACAGCGCCGCAATGCTCATGTCCCAATACAACTACAAGATTGGTTCCCAGATGATCCGCTGCGTATTCCACGCTTCCTAACTGATGCTTATCCATTACATTTCCAGCCACACGGATGACAAACAGTTCTCCAATTCCTGCTGAAAAAATACTTTCCGGAATTACTCTGGAATCAGAACAGGTTATTACAATAGCATAGGGACTCTGACCGTTTTCACAGGTAAATTTACGAATTTTTGACGATATATCTCCCGGATTGGTTTCAGCTTCCAGATAACGCTGGTTTCCTTCTTTTAACTTCTGCAATGCTTCTGTAGCTGATAAATTTTCTTTTTGCATATTTTCCTCCATTTCTATGTATCAAACTTTTGTGCAGAGTAGATTCTGCCATAAAATCATTATAATGAAAGAATGCTAAAAAATCAATCTGTATTTCCAATATAAAAATATGTAAAGCGTTTCCCTATTTTACGTTTTTTATGGTATACTTATTTCTTAAGAAAACAGGTAATTAAGAACACAATGATAAAATAATAAAAAAACCGTCCAAAATGATTCAGCGAATTGTCTGGATTGTACATGGAGTGTTGAGAATTTTGTAGGTTCGCAATTACATGTTGAAAAAATGAAAAAGGAGAAAGAGGAATTTGAAATGGAACGAGAAAAATTAAGTTCACGAATGGGATTCATTCTGCTTTCGGCAGGCTGCGCCATCGGAATTGGCAATGTCTGGCGCTTTCCCTATGTCGCCGGTTTATACGGGGGCGGAGTATTTGTACTCTTCTATCTGTTTTTCCTGGTTATTATGGGCATACCAGTCATGACTATGGAATTTGCAGTGGGACGCGCCAGCAGAAAAAGTATCATTAAAAGTTTCCAGGAATTAGAAAAACCAGGACAGAAATGGCATCTTCACGGTTATCTGGGAATGGCGGGCAATTATATTCTAATGATGTTTTATACGACTGTGGCAGGTTGGATGCTTTATTATTTTTACCAAATGCTCATGGGAAAGTTTCAGGGGAAAAATTCGGAACAGGTAAGCGGAATGTTCCAGGATATGCTCGCCAGCCCTCAAATCCTGTTAACTGCAATGATCATCATTGTGTCAGCGGGAATTTTTATTTGTTCGGTAGGGCTGCAGCAAGGCGTAGAAAGAATTACAAAAATTATGATGACGCTGCTTCTTGCGATTATCATCATCCTTGCGGTCCACAGTATGACTTTAAAAGGCGGTATCGAAGGCTTGAAATTTTACCTGCTTCCTGATTTCCAGAGAACGAAGGAAGTGGGCATTCTGGAGACAATCACGGCCGCCATGAACCAGGCATTTTTTACCTTGAGTCTCGGTATCGGTTCTATGGGAATTTTCGGCAGTTATATTGATAAAAAGCACGGATTGCTTGGGGAGTCTGTGAATATTGCCGTACTGGATACATTTGTGGCATTGGTTTCCGGGCTGATTATTTTTCCAACCTGTTTCGCTTTCGGTATCAGTCCAGACCAGGGACCGGGTCTGATATTTGTCACACTTCCCAACATCTTTAACGGAATGCCGGGAGGACGTATCTGGGGCACCTTGTTTTTTGTATTTATGACTTTCGCGGCGTTTTCTACCATTTTAGCCGTATTTGAAAATATTATTTCCTGTGGCATGGACTTATTTCACTGGAGCAGAAAAAAATCCTGCCTGTTTAATCTGGCGGCTATTTTACTGTTATCCCTGCCCTGTGTATTTGGTTATAATCTGTGGTCTGCCTTCCAGCCTTTGGGGGAAGGCAGCACCGTATTAGATCTGGAAGATTTTCTGGTAAGCAATGTGCTTCTGCCGGTAGGATCTCTTTGTTATCTTCTGTTTTGTGTTACAAGATTTGGCTGGGGATTTGAAAACTACCAGAAGGAGGTGAATACCGGTAAAGGTATGAAACTGCCTTCCTTTATTAAGATTTATGTGAAGTACGTTTTACCGGTGCTGTTACTGTTTTTAACGGTAAAAGGTATGATCCGTTAATTGGTAAAAGAAAACTTGACAACAAAAAACTGGCTGTCTCAACATGCGGCAGCCAGTTTTATAATTATATTTTATCTGCTAAATCTTGATGAAACAAATCCTCATAGATTACATCAGATGCAATTTCTTTCCAATCTTAATGAGCAGATTCCCCATAGGGAAGCTTTGGAGCTCTTTCTCGCGCAATCCCCGCAGTAACAACAGTAAAAAGAAATAAACACAGCTTCCGGCAATAATGGAAACCGTTGTTGCAATAGCGTTCATGTGGATGATGTTCATAAAAAGCCAGTAAACGCCGTAAACCACTCCCCCCATGACTGCGGCACAGATGGTTGGCACTACAAAGGTCCGTTTTATTTCCTGGCGGTAGCGGAGGTACTTGCGGATGGCAAGGCCATTTAAGATACACATCATAAATGAGAAAAATGTATTTGCCCACACCACTGCATAAATGTTCAAATCCAGGCCATACATCAATGCGGCAAGGACTCCCATATGTAATACCAGTGTAATGGCGGCATTTTTCACTGGGACATTCATGCGGTTAATGCCCTGCAAAATTCCGTTGCTCAAAGTAGAAAGAGAGTAAAAAATAATGGAAACTGCTCCAATCTGCATCATATGTTCCGGCATTTCGCGGCTGTCCTGAAACAGGAGCTGCAATATTGGTGAGGCGAGCACGCCCATACCTACGGCGCAGGGAATAGCAATTACCATGATAAAGCGTATGGAATACCCTACCTTGCGCTTTACCTCCGAGATATGTCTTGCAGCAAATGCCGTGGAAAGGCTGGGAACGCTGGAAGTTGCCACAGATGAAGCGATGGCGATTGGCACGTTTGTTAATACTTTATACTCTCCCACATAAATTCCCCACATGGTACTGTATTCTTTAACTTTATAGCCCTGCAGATCCGCGATCTGCTTAAACACACTGGTATCCAAAAATGAAGTGATATTGTAAATTGTAGTGCTTAACAGCACCGGTAAAATCGTAAGCAGAAGGATGCTGAAAATTCTACCATAGCTCTCTGTTTTTGGTTCTCTCTCTTTTGAAAATTTATTTCTGTACACCGGGCGGTATACCAAAAATACGATAAAGGTAAATAAAAGCGCGGCTGCAGCGCCTACTCCCGTACCAAATGTGCCTCCAGCGGCTCCATAGGCTTCGGCATAAGTAGCTGGATTACCTAATACAGCTCCGATTT
This sequence comes from Lachnospiraceae bacterium, assembly GCA_009911185.1. Lineage (GTDB taxonomy): Bacteria > Bacillota > Clostridia > Lachnospirales > Lachnospiraceae > Petralouisia. The sequence goes on along the minus strand of QXWW01000028.1, from coordinate 15,920 downwards.
TTGTCCCATACTGATAAAGCATATATGCGATCCATACGCTGACTACGGCATTAATAATTTGTTCTAAAAGCTGCGAAAAGGCGCTTGGCATCATGGTTCCCATTCCCTGGAAAAATCCCCGGATAACGCCCAGCAAGGCCACAATCAACAGGGTCGGGGACAATACCTGGAGGGCAAAAATACTCAATGGCGTATTCACGATGTGGGTAGTTATAAATCCCGCGCCAAAAAATACAAGCAGTCCCGCAGCGCTTCCGGAAATTAATGCAAACAGTAAAGCACCTTTGAAAATCCGGTATGCATTTTTTCGCTGTCCCTTTGCCACTCTGGCCGACACCAGTTTTGAAACAGCCACCGGCAGACTGTAAGAGGAGATTAACAGCAAAATACTGTAAATCTCCATAGCCGTGCCATAATAGTCATTTCCAATATCGCCGATAATCGATTTTAAGGGAATCCGGTACAGTAATCCTATAATTCGGCTTATGATGGAAGCAACCGCTAAAATAGAACCCTGTACCAAAAAATTGGACTCACTTTTTCTCGTTTTACTCATAAAAATTCCCCAGTCAAACTTTTATTGTTCTGTTGCCCTTGCTTCAGATAATTCTTCTTCTGTTGCGTAGACGCCAAATCGGTCCTGATAGTTATTACGCGCAATACACACCCAGGTCTTTCCCTGATTAATGGTAATTTCGTTTCCACTCTCATCAAAATAACGCGCCGGAGAATCTTCATTTGCTTTTGTCCAGGTTACCTTCTCCATTTTTCCGTTTGTGATAAACCAGCCGTTTCCACCGGAAGTCGTATTAATATCCAGATAACCATTCTCATCTTTTTTTGACCAGTCGCAGTATTGTATCAGAATATTCTTGACAGCAAGCTGCTGTTCATTGGCGCCGTCAATCTGTTTATCTTTAAACTCATAACGGTAATACAGCCCGTCTTCACTGTTGTATACAAACCAGGGCTTATTCACGAAATATCCGGGGCTTACCACCAGCGCATCTTCTCCGGAAAGCTGTACCTGGGTATCGTCCTCTGCAAACTGATAATGTCCGCTGTAAGTTTCGGCAATGTCTGTACGATATTGTTTCTTTTCTATGCCGGCCTTAATCCCCTCTTCACTGATAAACGCATTGTGCGGCGCTTTACGGTTGGCATCACGATAAAACATAATGGATTCAAGAGCAGAATCCATACCGCTTAAATTGTGGACATCCTCCCGTGCAAGAATTGGCTCTGCGTAGACTGCCTGTCCATAATGGGTGTAAAGAGCATCAAATTCTTTGGCAAAATAGATGAAATAATGGCGGCAGCTTCTGACAGAACCAATCTTCTCCAATCCACTGTAATCCTGAAAAATTGCCATCAAACGTGTATAGGAACCTTCCACCGGCACTTCATAAATGACATCTGCAGAAGAAATTCCATACTGAGGCAGTGCATCCGAAGTATTTCCGATCATGACGGCAAGGGGTCTCTTACCTGCAAGCTCCTCATCAATCCATTCTCCTGTAAGATAACTTTTTGCCATTCCTTCATGCGTATCTTCTGGTTCTTCCACCTTCGGCTCTTCCTTGGGCTTCTCTACCTCTTCCTTGACCTCCACTACCGGTTCTTTTTCAGGTTCCTCTTTCTTTTTGCCGCAGCCAGCCGTGGCCAGTACGCAGGCAGCCAATAACAAGCAGATCATTCGTTTTTTCATGATAATTCCTCCAAATTTTATATTTTTATCTTAAAATTCCCATCTGAACCAGAATTTTATTCTGCTTTTCTTCCATTACCGCAGCTTCCTCCGGTGTCATATGGTCATAACCAAATAAATGTAACATACTGTGAAGAATCAGAAATGCATATTCTCGTTTTACACTATGTCCAAAACGTTTTGCCTGTTCTTTTACCTTATCCGTACACAGGACAATATCTCCAAGAAGCGCTTCGCCCGTATCGGGATTAAAATTATCTCCGTTTTCCTCAAGATGTGAAAAATCACCTGCAGAGTTATAATCAATGAGGGGAAAGGACAATACGTCTGTGGGGGCGTCAATCTGCCGGTGCTCACGATTGATTTCCCGGATTTCTTCTATTGAGACCAGCAGTAAACTTATTTCCGCCTCATAGGGAAATTCCTCCGCTTCGACGGCGGCCTCTGCTACCTGCCGGGCAAGCGTTTTATAATCAAAATCAACTAAGAATGCCGTCTCTTCTTCGAACATCAGTGTCAAAACATTTTCGCCTCCTTTATAAGATAATCCCTGATTTTAAGAAACATATTCATGCTAAATCCCGATTTATCATACAGACCGGCGGCAGATGCTTCATTCATTGTCTGATACACAAGAATATCCTGATTCCACGAGTTGGACAGCATCGTTTTATCCAATACGTCAAATTTGCCAAGTACACTGTCTACTATATGGACAATGGATGATTCAATGGTTGAAGGAAGCTTTTTTTCCCCGTTGTATTCTTCTAAAATGGCAATCACTTCTTCGGGAAGGGAATTGCTTCTGGCGAGGGCGACTCCGTTTTCTACATAAGGCTCTCCTTCCATCCGGCCAATACGGTAATATAACCCGCCTGCGGCGGCAATAAAAGGATCTGCTCCAAGAAGCTCAGCACATTTCTCCGAGATTTCAGACACTTTCCTGGCATGAAGGTAATCGGCGGCAGAAAATTCTTTCATAGCGCAAATCAGTTCAAAATCTTCAGATAGAATGCGTTCTTTTTTCTGTAATATTTTGATATCCAATATATCCAGCGTATGTTCTGCAGGCGCAGTCTTTTGTACAGGAAGCGTGTATATTTGATTAATCATAGCCGCTCCAAAAGAAGAGATTAATCCATTAAACAACCCATAGATTAACATATTCTGCTCTAATTGACCAGTCTGAAGATAAGAAAATATCATAATGCCTGCAAAGGCGAACTGAAAAAGAAACAACAATTCCCAGCGGAAGTATTCTTTTTTGTAAAAAAAAGTCGAGGCAAAGCAGCCGCAAAGCAGAAGAAGCAGGTCAAGGATCATCACATAAAGGCTTCCCTGTCCGCAAAGGGCATATATGAATGCATGAAAAATTCCAGCGGCCATTCCAAAAAAGGGGCTTGTTTCCATACTCATACCCACGGATAAAAGTAATACGGGCCTTGCAAATTCCGGCAGAAATAAAAACAATACTGCCACGGTGCTGGAAATACCGTGACAAAGAGCAAGGTGCAGATAATTTTCTGTCTTTTTGTAAAACCAATCCTGCTGGCCCCGGTAGAGTTCCATACCTGTTAAAAATAATATGGAATAGAAAATCCCCAGAAACAAAAGCGCCATACAGCGGTCGGCTGCCTGTCTGCTGAGTACTCCGGCAATTACGCTTTCTAAAATCGTACATGCTGCCATAAAGAAGATCAGGACCTTTCGATGTCGGAGTTCATACTCTTTTTCTATCTTATTGTCTTCTGGTTCTGCTCCTTTGCCGATTTTTTTCACTGCTTCCTTTTCTCCCGTGTTTTTCATAATCTTCATAAGCCTTTACTATTTTTTGTACAAGAGGATGTCTTACCACATCACTGCTTGTCAGTCTGCAGACGCCAATATCTTCTACATTTTTCAGAACACGCAACGCTACGTCCAGACCGGAAACGCTTCCCGGCGCCAGATCCTTTTGCGTGGCGTCTCCGGTTACCACCACCTTCGATCCAAAGCCAATACGGGTCAAAAACATTTTCATTTGCGCCGGGGTCGTATTCTGCGCTTCATCCAGGATGATAAACGCGTTATCCAGCGTCCTTCCCCTCATATAGGCAAGAGGAGCTACTTCAATCAGCCCTTTCTCCATGTTCTTCTGAAAACTGTCTGCGCCCATAATCTGGTATAATGCGTCGTACAGGGGCCTTAAATACGGGTCAATCTTACTTTGCAGATCTCCTGGCAGAAAGCCAAGCTTTTCTCCGGCCTCGATTGCCGGTCTGGTAAGAATAATACGATTAATTTCTTCATTTTTGAAGGCTGTAATTGCCATGGCCATGGCAAGATAAGTTTTGCCCGTGCCGGCAGGGCCGATGCCAAATACAATCATTTTACTGCGGATTTCATCTACATATTGTTTCTGTCCCAGCGTCTTTGGTTTTACCGGTTTCCCATTGATCGTGTGGCAGACCAGTTCTTTATCAATTTCCACAATCGCCGACTCCTTTTCCTCAAAGGTCAGAGAAATGGCATAATCTACATTTTGTTCGCTGATTTGGTTGCCTCTTTTCGACAATGCAAAAAGCTGTGTAAAGACTCTGGAGGCTTTTTTTACATCGGCATCCTTCCCCATCAGCTTCAGGTGATCTTCGCGAACGACTACTGTCACGCCAAAGGCACGCTCTATTTTCTTCCTATACGTATCAAACTGCCCGAATACATTCGCAATGTGTTCTGCCGGCAAATCAATTACTGTTTCCATCAGACTCATCTTCCATCTGCCTTTCTTGCTGTATGTCTGTAATATTGGTTGCTTTCCGGGAGCCTAGCGGTTCGATCACCTTCAGACTACCGGAAGCAGTACAATTTTTTTCATCTGTTACTATCATAACATTATTTTCTATTATTTGAACACCTTTTTCTGTTAATTCTTTACAAAAATCATTTAATTTTTCATTTGCAAGCTGTTTTGCCTCTTCTTTGGTGTACATTCGCTTCTCCGTCTTGTACTCGCGGCGGGTTTCTTTCATGAATTGCAGAGGCAAATAAAAAGTTTCTCCCAGTTTCACGTCGTATTCATCCGTAATCGTATCATATTCTTTAAACTTGTGTGAAAAATGAGGAAGCCGTAGCTGCGCCTGAAACAAACGGATTCCAAAAGCCGTGCTGCTCTTCTGGCTGAAATTTTTATATTCATACTGCAGGGAAAAACTGTCTGTATAAGAATACTGGGTAATTCCAAGTATATCTGCGTCTGATACGCAGTACTGGTAACTTGCCACTTCTCCGGCATCGTTCATAACAGGGTTCTTCCCCTCTACCAGAATGTCTCCAGGTTTTACTTTTACGCCCTTTTCTACCAGCGGCGTCCCCTGCCTGGTGAGAATGCTGTATATTTCCGCCTCTTTGTCTGCTACCAGATCAGTGGGCGTATCGTCTTTGTCCTGTGAATCCTGTGCCTGCTGATTGGTAGCGAGATTTTCCTGAACATCAATAATAAGCATGGTTCCCTGAAGCTTGGCGGACGCCCAGATAATATCTCCGTACCCGGCGCGCAGTTCTTCTTCAATCTTTTCACAGTTTATTTTGCTTTTTAACAGCCCATGATATACCTGATTTTTTTCCAGAAATTTAATAATATTGCTGTCTGTTTCATGAAGGTTTCCGTTGACTTCAATTTTCCAGACAAAGAGCGACATGGTATATAACAGGCTGCAGCACAGAAGAATCCCGGCAAAAAAAAGCTTGCGTTTCCGGTAACGGTTCAGTACGAACGGCAGTCCTGTCCGTTCCTGGATTACCAGTTTTGTCCGGGTTTTTTTCAGGATCGGTTTTAGCCGCCTTAACCCCCGCACACTGATGCAGAACTCATACTGTTCCTCCCGGTATTCCAGATTCCAGATTAAAATGTTGTGATTGCTGCATAGATTGAGAAACCGCTCTGGCGCATAGCCAAAAAGCCGGACTCTCACATATCCCTGCAGGTATTTTAACTTATCAATTAACAATTGGCTTACCCCTTATGAATCATATAATATTCCCTGTATAAATCCAGTGATTTTCATCTCTTCATTGGTGTAATATTCAATCACAAGCCGCTTGCCCTGGACGGTAACCTGACAGTTTTTGGTCTGCAGACGGATTTTTTCCTGGGTATATTCAATGATGCCTTTATAATTTTCTATCAACACCTGATTACGCCCCATAGCCGTGATAATTACAGCTCCGTACATAATATCCCGCGGCAATTCCAGGGATTCCACAATATTTGATTTTACCTGCTTTAGTTTTGGTTTTTTTATTTTATCCATATTGTACTATATGCCGGAATATGCCAACTTATGCGTCTCTTACTGTACCACTCCTTTTATCATAGGAACCTTTGGAGCCGGCTGGTCCTGAATCTGATAAGCATGCACGACTTTGCCATAAGCCTCTTTTGCTCTTTCCATATCACTGGCAAAAACAGTAGCAAGCACATCGCCGGGATGAACCTGATCACCCCGCTTTTTATTCAGTAAAATTCCTACGGTCAAATCTATTTCACTTTCTTTCGTACTGCGCCCGCCGCCTAAAGCCAGGCTTGCAAGCCCGATCTCTTCTGCCAGAATACGGGAAACATAGCCTTCTTGTGTATTTTGCACCTGCAATTGAATCTTTCCCACCGGAAGACGTTCCGGCTGGAATACCAGACGCTTATCTCCGCCCTGGGCGTCTACAAATTCTGCAAATTTGTTTAGCGCCGCTCCTGTTTTGATGGTCTGCACAAGCATCGTCCGGGCCTCTTCATAAGTTTCTGCCCGCTCCGCCGCCAAAACCATCTCCATTCCCAAAGCATAGACAACCTCCATAAAATCGGCGGGACCAAGCCCGTTCAACGCAAGAATTGCTTCTTTTACTTCCAGGGAATTGCCGACTGCGTAACCCAAAGGCTGATCCATATCCGTTATCACTGCCGAAGTCCGTTTTCCAGCATTGTTCCCTATCTGAACCATTTCTCTGGCAAGCGCAAACGCTTCTTTCTCTGTTTTCATAAAAGCGCCGTTTCCCGTTTTTACATCCAGGACAATTGCGTCCGAATTGGCCGCCAGCTTTTTACTCATAATACTGGAAGCGATAAGGGAGAGCTGGTCGACTGTCGCAGTCACATCCCGCAATGCATAGAGCTTTTTATCGGCTGGCGCAAGTTTTGCCGTCTGTCCCATAATGGCAATTTTAATCTGGTTTACGTTCTCATAAAATTTTTCTACAGAGAGTGCTGTGGAAAACCCCGGAAAGCATTCCAGTTTATCAATTGTCCCTCCGGTATGCCCCAGCCCTCTGCCAGACATTTTTGCCACCGGAATACCAAGCGCCGCTGCCATTGGCGCCAAAACCAGAGAAGTCTTATCACCTACGCCTCCCGTACTGTGTTTGTCTACTTTAATCCCATGAATCCCGGACAAATCCAATACTTCCCCGCTGTCCCGCATAGCAAGCGTTAAATTCAGGGTTTCTTCTTCATCCATTCCCTGGAAACATATCGCCATCATCAGCGCGGATACCTGATAGTCCGGAATTTTTCCGTTCGTGTAACCTTCCACCAGGAATTGAATTTCCTGCTTTGTCAAATGTTTTCCATGTTTCTTTTTGTTAATAATATCATACATCCTCATAAATGTTTCCTCCTGCTTTTTTGTCTGCGTCTGGGCATTTCAACAGAATCATCTCCTCCCCTTCCAAACTCACTTCTCGTATACATATTCTTTTTATTCTACAGGGAAGAATTATTACGTTTTCCTGTGACAGGGGCTTTCCCTAAAAAGAAAAACCCCTATGAAAGCACTTTTTATTACTTCCATAGGAGTTCCATTACTCGTGTGATTAGCTATCAGAAGGCAAAATAAACTTTCCAATTAACTCATCCAGGCAAATCGCCTGCGCAGATAATTCTTCACTGGTTGCAGAAGACTCCTCTGCTGTTGCAGAATTTGACTGTACCACTTCCGATATCTGATTTACTCCCTCTTCCGCCTGTTTCATGGCCACAGCCTGATCTGCCGCCGTACTGCTTACAGATTTAGAGGAAGCGGCAATCTTTTCAATTCCTTCTACGACCGTTTCAATTACAGAAGCCGCCCGCTCTGCCGCTTTGTTACCTTCAGAAATTTCCTGAATGGTGCCTTCAATCAATTCTCTTGTCTCTACCGCTGCTTTCGAACTCTGTTCTGCAAGCTGGCGGATCTGATCTGCCACAACGGCAAAACCGCGTCCGGCCTCGCCTGCCCGCGCCGCCTCAATAGAAGCATTCAGTGACAAAAGGTTCGTCTGCGAAGCAATATCTTCAATTTCAGAAATAATATTTTCAATTTTCTGTGAGGCTTCACTAATGCGATCCATGGCGGCTACCATGGTATCCATCTCTGCACGGCTGCGGTCTGCTTCGTCCGAGTATTTCTGAGCCTGTTTGTAAGACTCTTCGGCATTTTCTGCCGCCGTCTCAATATTCTCAGTAATCGACATAATGGTAGCCTGCATCTCCTGTACAGCCCCTGCCTGTTCCGTGGCACCTTCTGCGAGGCTCTGGGAAGCGTCCGCAAGATTTGTGGAACCGGCAGATACCTGGGAGGAAGCTTCCTCAATAGACCGTATGGTAGAAACCATCTGCTTCTTTAACTCCTTCAGGGAAAGCAACAGGTTCTCAAAGTCTCCAGTATAACGGCTGCCGTCTTTGGAAACAATCGCATAGTTGGCATTTGCCATCTCCGACAGAATATTCTCTTCATCCGCAATAATAAAGTTCAACGTCTCCGCCATCTCTTTTGCCACGGCTACCATATCAGCAACCTCATCCTGGCTGTCAACTTCCGGGAAGGGGGAAGAAAGATCTCCCCTTGCAAAAGTTTCAAAACGGTCTTTCAAATGATTCAGAGGAACGGCAATGCTGTTCGCAATTCCAACACCGATGCGGAAAGACAAAAATAACGTCAGTGCAATGACAACACCGATAATAACAGAAAGCACGACACACACAACGGTAAGCTGCGTCGACAATTCATTACCTTTGCTGACTTTAATGTCCATAACTTCCGATAATTTGCTGTAAACGCTCTCATACATAGGAGCAAGTTCGCCCATGGCTATTTCCTGGGCTTCAATACATTTCTCCTGGTCTTCGGTAGCGCCCATATCAAGAATCTTCTGTTCCACTACCCAGTAATCTTTCAGTTCCTGCTGCAGTTCTGCATAAATTTTCTTATTTGCATCCGTAACCATAGTCCGTTCCAGGTTTGCAAACTCCTGTTCAAATTCAGCCTTCGTCTCGTTATGCTGCTGAACCATGGCGTCAATAGCTTCCTGCTCTTCGTAGCCAATGGCCCCGCGCAATGCAGACCTTGTATCTGCCAGAGTTACCATAGCCTTCCCCGTATCTCCCTGGGCAAAACCATAATTGGTAAGCGCGTCTGAATAAGCATTGCTAAGCACGATTGTGATAATTAATCCTGCAATCGATACGGCTGAAAGTATCCCTGCAACCATAATAAAAGCTTTTGTTAACCGTTCCTTAATTCGCATGTTGTTCAATTTCTTTAACATACCGTCCCTCTTCCTTATCCTTTAATTTTTTTGAAAATACTTCCTGTTTTTCAAATAAGGATGCAGTATCAAGAAAGCATTGCTGTCATCTGGCGTGAATGAAGTATGATACATGAAACTTCTAAAATTTAAATAGATACCTGCCTGAATTGATGCTGAGACAAAAAATGCAAACAAGGTCACTAAATAAACATATTATTTGTATATGTACGTGCTTCTCTTAATGTATGTGCTTTTCTTTCACATCCTTTATTAAATTTTACAACTTTTTTGACAATTCGTCAATCATTTTTGTACATTATTTAATGGAGTTATGCAATTTCTGCAAAGACTGCACCTCACTGCTGCCTCTTTTTTTCATAGAAAGAATCCCGCTGACCGTTGCCTGGGCCGCCGCCATGGTCGTCATATAAGGTACTTTTTTCTTGATGGCGGCTTTTCTCAGGTAACTGTCATCCGCATGGCGCTCCTGCCCTACGGGGGTATTTATGATCAGATCAATTTTTCCATTGGTAATCAGATCCAGCATATTGGGTCTTCCTTCCTGAAGCTTGTACACCATATCAGCAGGAATACCTGCTTCCCGGATCAGCCTGCAAGTATTTTTCGAGGCAATGATCTGGAATCCTGCTTTTACAAATTCCCGCGCCACTTCTGCCACTTCCGGCTTATCGCGGTCGCTGACAGAAATCAATACGGTACCTTCCAGAGGAAGCTTCAACTGCGCTGCTTCCTGCGCCTTGTAAAAAGCCTCGCCATAAGAAGCGGAAAGTCCGAGCACTTCTCCGGTGGAGCGCATTTCCGGTCCCAATACAGGATCCACTTCCTGGAACATATTGAAGGGGAATACGGCTTCTTTTACGCCATAATAGGGAATGTCCTGCTCTTTCAGTTCCGGAACCGGAGACGTCCTTCCTGTCAGTTCCGCTGTTACAATATCAATCGCCAGGGGTACCATGCGGATATTACATACTTTTGATACCAAAGGCACTGTACGGGAAGCGCGTGGATTTGCTTCAAGCACAAAAACTTTGTCGTTCTCAATGGCATACTGCATATTCATCAGACCTTTGACATGCATTTCTTCTGCAATCTTTCTGGTATATTCTTTGATAACAGCTACATTTTCCTCTGAGATATGTTTGGATGGAATAATACAAGCAGAATCTCCGGAATGTACGCCCGCAAGTTCAATATGTTCCATAACGGCGGGCACAAATGCATGGGTCCCATCGCTGATCGCGTCTGCTTCACATTCTGTTGCATGACCCAGAAAACGGTCGATGAGAATTGGCCTGTCAGGTGTAACGCCGACGGCCGCAGCCATATAGCCTTCCATGCTTTCAGCGTCGTACACTACCTCCATGCCTCTTCCGCCCAGCACATAAGAGGGACGTACCATAACCGGATAACCGATTTCTTCTGCTATCTTCAGCGCTTCTTCAACATTGACTGCCATTCCGGATTCTGGCATGGGAATTTCAAGTTTTTCCATCATGGCACGAAACAGGTCACGGTCCTCAGCCAAATCAATGACAGACGGAGCCGTACCTAATATTTTTACACCGTTCTTTTCCAGGTCTGCCGCCAGATTCAAGGGCGTCTGACCGCCAAACTGCGCAATAACGCCTACTGGCTGCTCTTTTTTATAAATGCTTAAGACATCTTCCAGTGTAAGAGGTTCAAAATAAAGTTTGTCAGAGGTATCATAATCTGTAGATACTGTCTCGGGATTGCAGTTGACAATGATGGTTTCAAAGCCAAGCTTCTTCAATGCAAGGGAGGCATGCACACAGCAGTAATCAAACTCAATGCCTTGTCCAATTCTGTTGGGTCCGCCGCCCAGGATCATAATTTTAGGTTTTCCTTTGGATACGGGATTCTTATCTTCTGCATTATAGGTGGAATAATAGTAGGCGCTTTCTTTGGTCCCGCTCACATGCACGCCCTCCCATGCTTCTTCCAGTCCCAGGGAAATCCGCTGGTTTCTTATCTGTTCTTCCGTAACATCGAGAATCTGGCTCAAATATTTATCGGAAAATCCATGCTTTTTCGCTGTTATCAGCGCGTCGTCAGCAGGAAGCTGTCCTCTCACAGCGGCAAGGCTTTCTTCTTCCGCTGCCAATTCCTGCATTTGCTTTAGAAAATAATGTTTTACTTTGGTAATCTCATGGATCTCTTCCACAGAAGCGCCTTTTCTCAGGGCTTCATAAATGATAAAGTAGCGTTCACTGGAAGGGGTAATCAATAATTTCAGCAGTTTTTCTTTGGATAGCCGGTCAAAATCTTTAGCGTGTCCCAGTCCGTACCTTCCGGTTTCCAGACTCCGGATTGCTTTTTGGAATGCTTCTTTAAAGGTCTTGCCGATACTCATGACTTCACCCACTGCCCGCATCTGGGTGCCAAGCTTATCTTCTACGCCTTTAAATTTTTCAAATGCCCAGCGGGCAAATTTGATCACAACATAATCTCCGTCTGGCACATATTTATCCAATGTCCCGTATTTTCCACAGGGAATATCAGAAAGCGTCAGTCCCGTGGCAAGCATTGCTGATACCAGAGCAATGGGAAAACCGGTTGCTTTGGACGCAAGGGCAGAGGAACGGGAAGTCCTGGGATTAATTTCAATGACAATATCCCGGTCCGTTTTGGGATCATGTGCCCATTGTACATTGGTTCCGCCAATCACCTGAATAGATTCTACAATTTTATAAGATTTTTCCTGCAGACGTTTCTGCACTTCTTTTGAGATTGTAAGCATCGGGGCAGAACAGAATGAATCTCCGGTATGTACCCCCAAAGGATCGATATTTTCAATGAAGCATACGGTAATCATATTGTTGTCGGCATCCCGCACGACTTCAAGTTCAAGTTCTTCCCAGCCTAAGATGGATTCTTCTACCAGAACCTGCCCTACCAGGCTTGCCTGAAGCCCTCTTGCACATACTGTTTTCAATTCCTCGACATTGTATACAAGACCGCCTCCGGCGCCGCCCATCGTATACGCCGGACGGAGCACTACCGGGTATCCAAGCTCATCAGCGATTTTCAGCGCTTCCTCCACGGAGTAGGCCACCTGGCTTCGTGCCATTTCTATTCCCAGGTTGTCCATAGTCTTTTTAAATTCTATACGGTCTTCGCCCCGTTCGATGGCATCTACCTGTACGCCGATTACTTGTACATGGTATTTATCCAGTACCCCTGACCTGGCAAGCTCGGAACATAAATTAAGACCGGACTGACCGCCAAGATTAGGCAGAAGCGCGTCAGGTCTCTCTTTTGCAATTATCTGTTCCATTCTTTCTGCATTTAGCGGTTCAATATAGGTGACGTCGGCAGTTTCAGGGTCTGTCATAATTGTGGCAGGATTAGAATTGACCAGTACAATTTCGTACCCCAGGCTTTTCAGCGCCTTACATGCCTGTGTTCCGGAATAATCAAATTCGCAAGCCTGTCCAATAATAATTGGGCCAGAACCAATAATTAACACCTTATGGATATCTTTTCGCTGAGACATTTTTGTTCCTCCTGTTAGTTACAACCAATTTTTACTCTATGCTGATTAATTATTATACTGGAAAAGTGTCTGTCTAGCAACGTAAATCTTAAGATAGAAAATAACTTTTTCATATTTTGTAAGTTTTAAATGAAATTATCTTTTCAATCCGCTCAGGCAAATCAGCTCAGCGGGCTAATATTCCATTTTCAGTTTTTCTCACTTTCGCGTGTGATATGGCCCTTTGTAACGTATTTAAGTTTAAAGAATCCTTGAATATTATTAAGCGGCAAATCTGTGTTTTGGAATAGTTTTATAACAAATTGATTTTACAGAGTTTTCGTTTTATTTGACGCTTACTTATGATATGGTTCTCCATAACATGCAAACCTGGTCCCAGTTGCGGTACCTCTGCGTCCATTTCTTTTCCACGTTCTGGCTTGCCAGGTACAGCATCTTTTCCAAAGACGCGTCACTTGGGAATACACTCTTTGTCTTAGTCACTTTCCGGTATTGCCGTTTCAGCCCTTCGATAATGTTTGTGGTATACATAATCCGGCGGACGTCATCTGGGAACTGGAAGAAGGAACAGACATCTTCCCAGTTGTTTTCCCAGTTACTGATCGCGTAAGGGTATTTCTTTCCTCATGTTTCCTTTAGGGTTTCCAGTTCTGAGAGGGCTGATGTTTCGTTTGGGGCATTGTAGACTGCCTTGAAGTCGGAAGCAAACTTCTTTAAATCTTTGTAACTCACATATTTGAAGGAGTTCCGCAGCATGTGGATTACACATCTTTGTATCTCTGCTTTTGGGAATACTGCTTGTATGGCCTCCTTAAATCCGGGCAGACCGTCCAAGCAGAAGAACAGCACATCCTTCACGCCCCGGTTGTGCAGGTCGTTCAGCATCCCCAGCCAGAACCTGCTTGTTTCATTCGCCCCTACCGTAATACTTAGGATGTTGTGGCCATCTATGGTGACGCCTAAGACCACATAAGCTGCGTGGCTTAAGATCCTCTCGTCCTCCCGGACTTTGTAATGGATGCAGTCCATAAATACAAATGGGTATACCGGGTTCAGTGGGCGGGACTCCCACTCTTTGACCTGCGGAAGGATCTTGTCTGTGATCTTGCTGACCATCTCTGCCGACACCTCAATCCCATACAGGTCATTCAGCTGGTCATGGATGTCCCTTGTGCTCATTCCGCGTGCATACAGGGAGATCACCTTTTCCTCAATGCCGGAGATGTCGCGCTGGTATTTCGGGATGAGCTTAGGCTCAAACTCACCATTACGGTCCCGGGGCACGTCAATCTGGAATTCCCCATACTGGCTCTTGAGGTTTTTGGGGGGAATGTCCATTACGTTTATTGTCTGTCTGCAAATCCCCCTTGCGTTTTTTCCCATAGCCAAGGGTAGCGTCCAGCTCTGCCTCCATGAGTTCCTGGAGGATGTCTTTGAAACTGTCTTTTAATAAAGCATACACATCTGCAACACTGCTGAGGTTGTTTTCTGAAATAATCTGTCGAATCTGTTCTTTTGCTACTGACATAAAAATACTCCTTTTCGATAAGAATTTACATATCCTAATTCTTACCAAAAAGGAGCCATTTATTTCCAAAAACACAAACTTATTTACACTACCTAATATTATTTCAGGCAGAACACCAAAATGCTCTGCCTGTTATGTCAATCAACGACTTAAATACTTCTGTGCTTCTTCTTTTGTCAGCAGAAACTTCTCCTGTAACTTTTGTAATATCGTACTGTCAGGTATATGCAAATCTCTTAAAGCTGATATCATACCAAAAATACCTTCTTCTCTACCTTTTTCCACATTCTCCTGGTCTCTCATCAACAACGTCATATATTCATGCCTCCATTCTCTGTTCTTCCTGGCTTCTTTCACCGCTTCTTCCAGTCTCTCTACAAATGAATCCCTGGGCTTCTGTCCTGCTACATAATCCAGAAATGCTTTTAATTCCCTGCTCACATCATCCATGGTTCCGTCTGTGTTCAGAAATATCTTTACTGTCTCGTCTCCCATGGAAATGCTGTTATCCTCTTTGCAAACATTTTCAAAGGTATAGATATGCCGCCCTTTCCCATATAAGTCAAACGGACAGATAAATATGAGATAACTCCGGTTCAGTCTCTTATAATGCTGTCCCTTGTCAATAAGCTGTAAATCAATCATCCCCTGATAATATCGGCTTCTCTTTGGCAGTTCCTTCGTATTACTGACCTGCATTTCTATGTCATAAACAACCTCTTTATCGTCCTTTACATACACATCCAGCCTGACACTGCGGGCATCCATATCCACATTGATACTTTTCTGCAGTTCCGGGTACTCAATACGGTCAATCTCCAGATCCGGGAGAATCCTCTGCAGCAGTTCTCTGCACAGTTCCGGATTCTGCATAACCTTTCCAAACAGAAAATCATTGGATATGCCTAATTCTTCCCATTTTAGCTGCTTTGCTTCTATGTTTTCCATTTATCTGCCTGCTTTCTTCCTAACATAAATATTGCCGGAAAACTTTGTAACCTTTTAGTTTTATTATACACAGTCCTTTGGCAAATTACAATAAGCGGGGAACCTGTTTTCTCTCTTAATAGATTGTTTTCACAATGTTAAGGTTATGTTACAATGGAACCAGAAGGAATTTAGGAGGAACATCTATTGCATCTGAAAAATGAATTGTATTCTGTTAAAATTTCAATAGACACAACATATAGTGTTCAATCTTCTGATAATAAATATTATGATTTGGAATGGAATCCAGAAAATTATGAACATAATGATTTCTATAAAACACTGTCTATTCATATTGAATCATTCAATAATGAATTAGATATTGCCTTAGTTGGAGATTATTATTCTTATGATAGCGATTGTGCTGTTCTTGATGGCAGAATATTGACTATCATGCAAAATAATTCAATATCACGAATATGTATGGATGGTGGAACGTTGATACTTCATAAAGAGTTTGAGTGTTTTGGCTGTACCTTTGGGTTATACCAGGTGAAAAATGGGTATATCATTTATGGCGAACTTGAAATCAAAATGTTGGACTTAAACTTTAATCCGGTATGGTCATTTAGTGGCAGTGAAGTGATATAATAAAGTTGTAACGGGAGTGGCTAATAAGATATACT
>QXWW01000027.1 GCA_009911185.1 Lachnospiraceae bacterium | reverse complement strand
TTCAGAGCTGAGAATAAACTCACCGGTCGGTGAAATCAAGGTCGCCGTAGACAACCTCAAAGTATTTGTGCTAAAATAAGACAAATATCAAGAAACTGGAGGAACAGTATGTCAGCTATTGACCAGAACAAAATCAGAAATTTTTGTATTATCGCACATATAGATCATGGAAAATCCACGCTGGCAGACCGTATCATTGAGAAGACGGGGCTGCTTACCAGCCGCGAAATGCAGGCGCAGGTATTGGATAATATGGAGCTGGAGCGGGAACGGGGCATTACCATTAAGGCCCAGACCGTCCGCATCGTATACAAAGCAAAAGATGGAGAGGAATATATTTTTAATCTCATTGATACGCCGGGGCATGTAGATTTTAACTATGAAGTGTCCAGAAGTCTTGCGGCGTGCGACGGTGCGATTTTAGTAGTGGATGCGGCACAGGGCATAGAAGCGCAGACTCTGGCGAATGTGTATCTTGCCTTAGACCATGATCTGGACGTGCTTCCGGTTATCAATAAAATCGATCTGCCCAGTGCAGAGCCGGAACGGGTAATTGAGGAAATTGAAGATGTAATCGGGCTGGAGGCACAAGATGCCCCGCAGATTTCCGCAAAGACGGGATTAAATATTGAAGAGGTGTTAGAGCAGATCGTGGCCAAAATCCCTGCTCCGCAAGGAAGTCCTGACAATCCACTGAAAGCATTGATTTTTGATTCGCTCTATGATTCCTATAAGGGAGTGATTGTTTTTTGCCGCATCAAAGAAGGAAGTGTGAAAGTGGGAACCACGATTCAAATGATGGCGACAGGGGCCGTGGCGGATGTAGTGGAGGTAGGCTATTTTGGAGCCGGGCAATTTATTCCCTGTGAAGAATTGTCGGCCGGAATGGTGGGTTATATTACAGCGAGCCTGAAAAATGTCAGAGATACCCAGGTGGGAGACACCGTGACGGACGCAAATTGTCCCGCAAAGGAGCCGCTGCCAGGGTATAAGAAAGTAAATCCTATGGTATACTGCGGGATGTATCCGGCAGACGGCGCGAAATACCCGGATCTGCGGGACGCTTTAGAAAAGCTGCAGCTCAATGATGCCGCTTTACAGTTTGAGCCGGAGACTTCCATTGCTTTAGGCTTTGGGTTCCGCTGTGGATTTTTAGGCTTGCTGCATTTAGAGATTATCCAGGAACGCCTGGAACGGGAATACAACCTGGATCTGGTAACGACGGCTCCGGGCGTTATCTATAAGGTACACAAGACCAACGGAGAAGTGATAGAACTTACCAATCCCTCCAATCTGCCGGACCCGGCGGAGATTGAATATATGGAGGAGCCTGTGGTAAGTGCGGAGATTATGGTCACCAGCGAGTTTATCGGAGCCATTATGGATCTGTGCCAGGAACGCCGGGGAACCTACATTAGTATGGAATATATGGAAGAAACCCGGGCGCTCTTAAAGTATGAATTGCCTTTAAATGAGATTATTTATGATTTCTTTGACGCTTTGAAATCCCGCTCCAGAGGATATGCTTCTTTTGACTATGAGATGAAAGGATATGCGCGTTCTGAACTGGTGAAACTGGATATCCTTATCAATAAGGAGGAAGTGGACGCCTTGTCCTTTATTGTCCACAGCGGCACTGCTTACGAGCGTGGCAGGAAGATGTGCGAGAAGCTTAAGGAAGAAATTCCCCGTCATCTTTTTGAGATACCTATACAGGCGGCGGTAGGAAGTAAAGTGATTGCCAGGGAGACGGTAAAAGCCATGCGAAAAGATGTGCTGGCAAAATGTTATGGCGGCGATATTTCCAGAAAGCGCAAACTGTTAGAGAAGCAGAAGGAAGGCAAGAAACGTATGCGTCAGATTGGAAATGTGGAGATTCCGCAGAAAGCCTTTATGAGCGTGCTGAAATTGGACGATAAATAGGGAATGAGGAAAGATGAGAGAGTTAGAATTATATGTTCATATCCCCTTCTGCGTCAGAAAATGCGATTATTGTGATTTTTTGTCAATGCCTGCGGCTGAAAATGTCCGCAGGCATTATGTAGATAAATTGATTGCAGAAATCAGGCAGAATGCATCAGCCTGCTATGATTATCAGATATCTTCCATCTTTTTTGGGGGAGGTACACCCTCCATGCTTTCCGGAGTGCAGATTGCAGAGATTATGAGGGAACTGCGGCAAAATTTTAAGGTGCGGCAGACGGCGGAGATAACACTGGAGTGCAATCCGGGAACGCTGACTGGCCAGAAACTTGCCTTATATAAAACAGCGGGCATTAACCGCCTGAGTCTGGGCCTGCAGTCGGCCGATAACCGCGAACTGCAAAGAATTGGGCGAATCCATACATTTGAGGAATTTCTGGAAAGCTTTGATTTGGCGCGCAAAGCGGGGTTTTCCAATATCAATGTAGATGTGATGTCGGCTTTGCCGGGACAGAGTACAAAAGATTGGCTGTACACCCTGAAAAAGGTGACAGAGCTGCGTCCGGAGCATATTTCAGCCTACAGCCTGATGATAGAAGAAGGTACGCCGTTTTACGAGCGGTTTGCAGAGGACGAGCTGCGAAGACAACGTGGAGAAGCGCCGAGGGATCTTCCCTCGGAAGAGGTGGAGCGCCGGATGTATGAGTTGACCAGAGAGTTTCTGACAGATCAGGGATATGTACGCTATGAGATATCCAATTATGCAAAACCGGGCAGGGAGTGCCGCCATAATATCGGCTACTGGCAATTAATACCTTATCTGGGACTGGGGCTTGGAAGCTCTTCGTATCTGGAGCAGGCAAGGTTTTCCAATACGCGCAGTCTGCAGGAGTACCTGGAAGGAAAATGGAATGATGTGAGTGAAATTCTTAAGGTAGTCAAGGGGCGAAAAGAAACATCCGCCAGTGTCGGGAAACGGGAAGAGCCAGATATATTTCTGCCGGATAAGCGGCGTCAGATGGAGGAATATATGTTTCTCGGGCTTCGTATGACTGTGGGGATTGCAAGAAAGACATTTCAGAAACTTTTTGGCGTGGAACCGGAAGGGGTGTATGGAGAAAAGCTGCATAAGCTGCAGCAGCAGGGCCTGTTGAAACAGAGCGAGGGCAGAATATTTTTGACAGAAGAGGGGATTTCTGTCAGCAATTATGTACTCTGTGAATTTTTGCTGGAGGTGTAAGAAGTTGAAGATTGCAGTTTGCGATGATGAACCGGTAGTGTGCAGACAGATTTCACAACAGATTCGAAATATATATCCCTCCTTTCAGGTACAGGAATATTTTAGCGGGGAAGCGTTGTTGAAAGAGGTTTTGCAGTTTCAGATTATTTTTCTGGATATACGTCTGGGCGGTATTGATGGAATTGAGACGGCAAGGAAGATACGAAAAAACAGTTCTAAAGCAGTCCTGATTTTTCTCACGGCATTAGAAGAATATGTGTTTCAGGCATTTGATGTGGAAGCGTTTCATTATCTTTTGAAGCCGTTAAAGAAAGAGAAATTTTTCCAGGTCCTGGAACTTGCTGTGAAAAAGGCAGAGGAAGAGCAGTCAGAGAAGTCGGAGCAGTCAGAACGGAGAAGCATTGTAATTAAGGCAGGCGCGGTCACTCGTAAGATTAAGATAGACCAGATTATTTACGCTGAGGTTCAGAACCGGAAAGTGACGGTGTATACGACGGACGGAAGCCTGGAGTATTATGGAAGGATCTCGGAGCTTCTGAAAGAGCTGGGAAAAAATTTTATTTGTCCACACAGAAGTTACCTGGTCAATTTCGCCTATGTTTCGAATTATTGCGCCACAAGCATTACTATGGATAACGGTGCGGAAATATCTGTGGCGAAGCAAAGGTACAGAACCTTTGTGCAGCAGTATTTTCAGTATATAAAACGGCAGAAGGGACGCACCGTATCAGAAGGAAAGGAAACAGGGAAGATATGACAATGCCGATGGGGGATCTGATTTATGAAATACTAGATACAGCAGAAATGATTCTGGAGCATTTTACGACGGCATGTTTCCTGGGATATCTCTGCGGCAGGCTTCCAGAACGAAAATGCGGCGGGGATGCCGATAGAAAACAGCGGTATCTTGCGGCTGTTTTTTATTTTGCCGTTATGATGACGCTGCATTTGATACCATTGCTGAATCCTTCATCTGCAACGTATCTATTGTTTTCTTTTGGAGCATATCTGCTTGGTTCGGCCGCTGCGTTCCTGGCGCTGGTATTTGCGTGCGGGACGGATTTTTATTGGAGTCTGTTTCTTACAGTCACCTTCTTTTCCATGCGATGGCAGGGTATGTCAATCACCGGCAGAATTTCCATTGAGCTATTTGATGTTGCGATAAAGTTTCTGAACTGGCTGACAGAGGGGCAGTTTGCATTGGTCTGGCAGTGGAACATGGTGCATATTGGCGTCAACAGGGCGCTGAATATTTTCCTGGACGTATTAATGTTCCTTTTGTTTACCAAATGGTTTACGGCCAGGTTTTCCATGCGAAACAGGAAACTTTCCGGAAAAGAGAAGCTGTTTTTGCTGACGCCGGGACTTTCCGGCTCTGTCATTTTTTTCCTGGTGCATTGGCTTATTGATAAATATGAGCTGGCAGACGATAAAGGGATTTTTCAGGAATACCCTTATTTTAAAATTATGATAATCTGTATGAATCTTCTGGTGATACTGTCCACCCTGGTAGTGCTGAATCTTTTTTCCGATTTGGAGGAAAAAAGAGAGGAAGAGAAAAGACAGGCGGTGCAGCAGGGGCAGATGCAGAAGCTGCGGGAACATGTGCAGGAGATGGAGCGTGTGTACGGCGGGATTCAGGAGATGAAGCATGATGTAAAAAACCATATTGCAGTGCTTGAGGAATTAATCGCCCAAAAACGCTTTTCGGAGGCAAAGGAGTATTTAGAGCCTATGGGGCGCGCTGTGGAAAGCTTGGATTATGTTTATAAGACGGGAAATCCTGTGACGGATGTGATTATCCAGGAAAAATATAAACGCGCCGGGGATTTGGGTTTTTCGTTCGAGTCAGACTTTCAGTTTCCGGTGCAGAGTAAAATTGATGTGTTTGATATGAGCGTAATACTGAATAATGCTCTGGAAAATGCCCTGGAAGCGGCGGAAACGGCGGAGCATGGCTATATCCGTGTTTCATCCTGCTGGCAGAAAAAAATGTTTTTAATAGAAGTTGTTAATTATTTCGCGGGAACTTTAGAATATGATAAAGAAAGTGGGATGCCAAAGACTACCAAAGCGGACGGCGGTTTTCACGGTACAGGTCTGAAAAACATCCAGCGGGTTGCTGAGAAGTATTGCGGGGCAATCGACGTTGAAGTTTGTAATCAGGAGTTTCATCTGATGGTGCTGCTGTCCGGCGTACTGTCCTGTGAACAAAAGCTGACAGATGAAAATTAATTGAAATGTTCTGTAATCATAAATAAATTATAAATTTATAAAAATACTATTGACAAGAAAAAATGATAGTGCTATCTTAAGTACATGAATGTTAGCACTCTTGAAAGTTGAGTGCTAACAATAAAAAGGAAATGGAGGATAAGAGTGAAAGAAGTTGTTCATTCTTTCACTGACTGCCTGATTGTGCAAAAAGGCGCACAGAATGGAGGAAATGATGCAGGAACTGGATGAACGGAAGAGAAAAATTTTAAACGCCATTATCCGAAATTATCTGGATACGGGAGAACCAGTCGGTTCCAGGACCATTTCCAAATATTCAGATTTGAATCTGAGTTCTGCGACCATTCGCAATGAAATGTCGGATTTAGAGGAGCTTGGCTATATTTTACAGCCGCATACCTCTGCCGGACGGATTCCTTCTGATAAGGGGTATCGGTTTTACGTAGATAATCTGATGAAGGAAAAGACGCAGGAAGTTACGGAAATGAAAGAGTTCATGATTGAACATACAGAGCGGATGGAACAGGTGTTACAGCAAATGGCGAAGGTGCTGGCGGAGAATACCAATTATACGGCAATGATCACGGCGCCATCCTATCATCATAATAAGGTGAAATTCCTGCAGCTCTCCCAGGTGGATAAGGAACAGCTTCTGGCGGTTATTGTGACGGAAGGCAATCTGGTTAAGAATAAGATGATTTCCACACGGGAAGCCTTAGATAATGAGACTTTACTGAAGCTGAACATTCTTCTTAATACCAGCCTCAACGGTCTGTCGGCAGAGCAGATTAATCTTGGAACGATCGCCAGGCTGAAAGAACAGGCTGGAATCCACAGCAATATTGTAAACGATGTACTGGACGCGCTGGCGGGTGTTTTTCAGGAAGATGAGGAGCTGGAGGTTTATACCAGCGGCACTACGAATATTTTGAAATATCCGGAGCTGAGTGATTCCAGGAAAGCAAGCGAACTGCTGAATGCCTTTGAAGAGAAGAAACAGTTGGTTTCTCTGGTAAATGAAACCCTGGCGTCGGAAGAGCAGACCGGGATTCAGGTATATATTGGCGATGAGTCCCCGATACAGAACATGAAGGACTGCAGCGTGGTGACGGCCACTTACCAGTTGGGAGCCGGAATGACGGGAACCATTGGAATTATTGGACCGAAACGAATGGATTATGAAAATGTCATGGATAATCTGAAGACATTGAAAAGTCAGTTAGATGCCGTGTTTCAAAATAAAAAAGAAAATTAGGAAGAGCAGAAAGGTGAGTTAATATGAAAGATACACAGAAGAAAGAGCATGATTTGGAGCAGGAAAAGCCTGAAGTTCAGGAAGAAGATTCTAAGGACGCAGCCTGCGGGGAAACCGCAGAGGTCGAAGAGGTCATAGAGGAAGAGGGCGCGGAGGATTCTCAGACCGAAGAAGAATCTGTTGAGTACTCTGAGGAAGAAGAGGGTGCAGCCCCGGAAGAAAAAAAAGGATTTTTCAAAAAGAAAGAGAAAAAGAACAAACAGGAAGAAAAAATTGCAGAGCTCACCGACCGGGTGCAGCGGCAGATGGCGGAATTTGATAATTTCCGCAAACGGACGGAAAAAGAAAAGGCACAGATGTTTGAGGTAGGAGCAAAGAGCGTTATTGAGAAGATTCTTGCGGTCGTAGATAATTTTGAGAGAGGTTTATCCGCTGTTCCTGAGGAGGAAAGAGAAGATCCTTTTGTCCAGGGAATGGATAAAATATATAAACAGCTTATGACAGAGTTAGAAGGCTTAGAGGTAAAACCCATTGAGGCGGTAGGCGCAGAGTTCAATCCCGATTTTCACAATGCAGTGATGCAGGTGGAAAGTGAAGAATTTGCATCCGGCGTAGTGGCGCAGGAACTGCAGAAGGGATACATGTACCGTGACAGTGTGGTGAGGCACAGTATGGTAGCGGTAGTACAGTAGGAAACAATTTAGATTTCATTTATATGAGGAGGTCTCGATTATGAGCAAGATTATTGGTATTGATTTAGGAACAACAAATAGCTGCGTGGCAGTTATGGAAGGCGGTAAACCAGTGGTTATCGCCAATACAGAAGGAGCAAGGACTACGCCCTCCGTGGTTGCATTTACCAAAACCGGCGAGCGTCTGGTGGGAGAGCCTGCAAAACGTCAGGCAGTTACCAATGCGGAGAAGACAATTTCTTCCATTAAGAGGGATATGGGTACAGAACATAAGAGAAGCATTGACGATAAGAACTATTCTCCACAGGAAATTTCCGCAATGATTCTGCAGAAGTTAAAGGCGGATGCAGAGAACTATCTGGGAGAAAAGGTGACGGACGCAGTGATTACCGTTCCGGCATATTTCAATGACGCACAGCGCCAGGCAACGAAAGATGCAGGTAAAATCGCAGGACTGGATGTAAAACGTATTATCAATGAGCCTACCGCGGCTGCTTTGGCTTATGGTCTTGACAATGAAAAAGAGCAGAAGATTATGGTATATGACTTAGGCGGAGGTACTTTCGACGTGTCCATTATTGAGATTGGCGAAGGCGTCATTGAAGTATTGTCTACTTCAGGAGACAACCGTCTGGGCGGCGATGATTTTGACCAGAAAGTTACTGACTACATGCTGGCTGAGTTTAAGAAGACAGAGGGAGTGGATCTTTCCAATGACAAGATGGCATTGCAGAGGCTGAAAGAAGCGGCGGAGAAGGCGAAGAAAGAATTGTCTTCTGCAACGACAACCAATATCAACCTGCCGTTTATCACGGCAACGGCAGAAGGGCCAAAACATTTTGATATGAACCTTACCAGGGCTAAATTTGACGAGCTGACGCATGATTTGGTAGAGCGTACTGCTGTTCCCGTACAGAATGCCCTGAAGGATGCAGGAATCACTGCTTCTGAGCTGGGTCAGGTACTTTTGGTAGGCGGTTCTACGAGAGTTCCTGCCGTACAGGATAAGGTAAAACAGTTGACAGGCAAGGAGCCAAGCAAATCTCTGAACCCGGATGAGTGCGTGGCTTTGGGAGCTTCCATTCAGGGCGGAAAGCTGGCAGGAGATGCAGGCGCAGGTGAAATCCTGCTTCTGGATGTTACCCCGTTGTCTCTTTCCATTGAGACTATGGGAGGCGTTGCAACCAGACTCATCGAGCGCAACACTACGATTCCTACCAAGAAGAGCCAGATTTTCTCAACGGCGGCAGACAATCAGACGGCTGTAGATATCAATGTTGTACAGGGTGAGCGTCAGTTTGTCAGGGATAACAAGTCTCTGGGCCAGTTCCGTCTTGACGGTATTCCGCCAGCAAGACGCGGCGTGCCTCAGATTGAGGTTACTTTTGATATTGATGCGAACGGTATCGTAAATGTATCGGCAAAGGATCTTGGAACTGGAAAAGAGCAGCATATCACCATTACTGCCGGCTCTAATATGTCAGACGCGGATATTGAAAAAGCAGTGAAAGAGGCAGCAGAGTTCGAAGCGCAGGACAAGAAGCGCAAAGAGGCTATTGATACCAGAAATGATGCAGATTCTTTCGTATTCCAGACGGAGAAAGCATTGGAAGAAGTCGGAAACAACATTGACGCAGCAGATAAGTCTGCCGTAGAAGCAGACCTGAGCGCTTTAAAAGCGTTGGTTGAGGCTCACCCGAATGCAGAAGATATGACGGATGACCAGGTAGGAGAAATGAAAGCTGCCAAAGAGAAGCTTATGGAAAGCGCGCAGAAGGTATTTGCCAAAATGTATGAAAATGCACAGTCAGCCCAGGGCGCGCAGGGGGCAGGGCCGGATATGGGAAATGCTTCCGCATCCTACAGCAGCGCAGATGACGATGTGGTGGACGCAGATTATAAGGAAGTATAATCATGGCAGAACAGAAGAGAGATTATTATGAAGTCCTGGGAGTTGACAGGAATGCGGATGACACGGCGATCAAGAAGGCGTACCGCCAGCTTGCCAAAAAGTATCATCCCGACATGAACCAGGGAGACGCGGAAGCGGAGAAAAAATTTAAAGAAGCTTCAGAAGCATATGCTGTTTTAAGTGATCCGGATAAAAAACGCCAGTATGACCAGTTTGGGCACGCAGCCTTTGAAGGCGGTATGGGCGGAGGCGGCTTTGATTTCTCCGGCATGGATATGGGAGATATTTTCGGAGATATTTTCGGAGATTTGTTTGGAGGGGGAAGAAGACGTTCCTCTTCCAGCAACGGCCCAATGAAAGGAGCGAATCTGCGGGCAGCAGTGCGCATTTCCTTTGAGGAAGCGGCGTTCGGCTGTGAGAAGGAGATTGAGATCACCTTAAAAGACGAGTGCCAAACCTGCCATACCACAGGAGCAAAGCCGGGGACCAGTCCGGAAACCTGTACAAAGTGCGGAGGCAAGGGGAAGGTAGTCTATACCCAGCAGTCTTTCCTCGGTATGGTGCAGAACGTTCAGACCTGTCCGGAATGCCGGGGTACAGGTAAGATTATCAGGGAAAAATGTCCGGACTGCCATGGGAGCGGTTATATTGCAAAGCGCAGAAAAATTAAGGTGTCGATCCCGGCAGGAATTGATAATGGGCAGAGCGTCCGTATCCGGGAAAAAGGAGAACCGGGCACCAATGGAGGACCGAGAGGCGATCTGCTGGTGGAGGTAAATGTCAGCAGACATCCTATTTTCCAGAGACAGGATATGAATATCTATTCGACTGCACCCATTTCTTTTGCACAGGCTGCATTAGGCGGAGAGGTGCGTATCAGCACTATTGACGGGGATATCCTTTATGATGTGAAGCCAGGTACGCAGACCGATACCAGAATCCGCCTGAAAAATAAAGGAATCCCGTCGTTGCGTAATTCTTCTGTGAGAGGCGATCATTATGTCACCCTGGTGGTGCAGGTGCCGACCAACTTAAATGAGGAGGCGAAGGAAGCTTTGCGCAGATTTGACGAGGCCAGCGGCCAGTCTTTAAAGAAACAGAACGGCGCGGCAGGTACAGAAAAACATGCGAAGAAGAAAAGTTTTATGGGCAAAGTCAAAGAGGCTTTTGAAGATATGACAGATACAAATTAAGAACAGGCAGGGAGAGGATATTATTATAATTTACCGGTCGTTAAAAAGAGTATCAAAGGGAGACGCTTCGTACAGGGAAGCTGTCTCTCTTTTGCCGTATGCTTTGGAACGCATTCCTATTTTATTCTATAGGTAACACCTTGTCACGTGAAAGTGTATTTTTGGTAGAAGAAAAACCGGTTTTATGTTTTATATTGTTTTCTCAGAAAAACAGTTGACGTTCCCAATAATCAACTCTATAATTATGGACAAAACATTGCAAACTGGAGGATAAACATGGATAAGAGTATCTCCCAAACTATTGCGCTTCTGGCCAGAAGAAGCCAGGCATATCTTAATCATATGCTTGGGGAATATAACATCACCGCCGCGGAACAGCCATTTTTTTTGGAGGTGAATCATCAGGAAGGGCTTACCCAAGAAGAACTCACTGCGCGCGTATGCGTCGATAAAGCGGCAACTACCCGTGCCTTAAAGTCCTTAGAGATGAAGGGGTATTTAGTGCGGTTAAAAGATGAAAAAGATAAACGCCAAAACAGGATTTATCCTACGAAAAAGGCAAAACAGTTAGAATCTGCGGTAAAAAGCGAGATTCTCTGTTTCAATACACAGCTTACACAGGGAATTGAACCACAGATGTTAGACCTGATCTATACGGGTTTGCTGAAAATGGAAGAAAACATTGCAGATTCTGCGAAAGAAACCGGCGGCGTCATGATGAAAAATTATCACTCCACGATGGCGGATTGGCCGGTAAGGATCTGGAATTTGTATGAAATACCAGGGGTATTCCGGGAACCGGCACGGCATTGGATGGAAAGAGACATTTCCAAATATAACTTTGTATATGCTCCAAGACAATATACCCGTCCCGACTCTTTTGCCTACCTGTACGGTTATGGAGAAGATAAGCTCTTATATTTAAAAGAAAATATATCAAAAGTCGGAAGAAGGGGAGGGGAAGAAACGCAAATGGAACAAGTTGAAATTGACCGGCATCAAATTTATGAAGTTCTGACCTTCCAGGAACTTCTTGATGCAAGGTTTATTCTTTTGTACAGCAGCGAAACCGGACAACACGTCTTAGAACTTCCTTATAATTCTTCCGCCTATCATCTGTACAATCCATTGTTAAACTGGATATTAGGTCTTAAATGGGACTTTGATACCAGCCTGGCAGAGAGAGAGCATCCCCGCCCTCAAGAACTATGCCAGAAAAGCATGTCCATGTACAATTATTCGCTAAATGCGTACCGGCTTGGAAAAGAGTTCCAAAGCTATACGTACAAATCAAAGCCATATCATCCAGTGGGAAAAGGGTTAAAGGCACAATTAGAAGAATGGTTGTCAATCCCCATGGAACAGGGGAAGTTCGAGGCCTACCGGTTTGGCTACCGCACAGAATGCAGATATCTTATCGGGGCAAAATAAAAAACGCTGGGATAAATTCATGAAGTTGGTTGTACGCGTTCATTCCCCTGAAAATAATGCCTTCGGAGTAATCTTACGGATACGTAAAGAGAGCAGGCACGCCGTCAAAAACGCAAATAATATAAGCCCGATAGCTGCAAATACGATAAATCCTACAGGAACGTGAAAGGTGCATGATACAAAGCCGATGCCGCTTAAAAACAGAGCGGTTAAGGGGTTAATGATGAAACTGGATATCATAAGGCCAACCTCAACGGATAAAATGGCCTCTGGCATAAACGACAGAGCCGTTTGCAGGACAAGCTGGCCCGTCGTAAAACCAAGCGCTTTCATAATCCTATAATCGTGTATTTTGCAATTAAGCATTGTACGCACAAGCAGGTACAAAACGAAAACAACAATAATAGCGGAAAGTGCAAGTACGGCTGTCACAATCATTGTCATAAGGGAAATATATACGTCTGTCGTGGCTTTTATTGTTGTATCAATATTTACGGTTGCATTTACCTTGACGTCAAATTTTTCTTCCGCCTCCAGATTGAATGTGTCGATGTCAGTTTCCTCTGTGAGATTAATATAATAACTGGCGTCCGTAAGCGTTGCCATCCTTTCGTAGCCCCTTCTGGTCATCAGGCAGTCTCTGCCCAAATTATTTGAAATTTGTGTGTACCCGCAAATCAAATACGTTTCCTGAGTTCCGTTCGCAGTGATCTCTATTTCGTCCCCAATTTCCAGGCCGTTTTCTTTTGCGTATTTTGCGGCAATCGTTATTTCATTGTCATATTTTGGAAACCTTCCCTTAAAAACAACACCCTGGTTATTCTGCTTTGAAAAATCATCACAGAGTGTTGCCATAAGTTCCACACCGCCATTATGTGATACACTCAGGCTGTGATATAAATAGGCTTTTTCTACACGGCCGTCACCGTTCAATTCCCGCAGAAAATCTTCCTCACTTTCAGCCTTTACATTGATACAACTGTCTGCCGTCTCACCGACAACCATAAGTAAAAACGGGGTCACATCTTTTATCACATTTTCAATCATCACCCCGGAGAACGCAATGACAAGCGATTGTGCGTTTGGATGCCGGAACGCAGCGCCGTAATTGGTTCTATCCGCTTGATTTTCCGTGCCGAAATCCATACGGCAAAAGCAACCGCGCCTCCCAGTACCGCAAATGAAATCACAAAAGGAAGCGGCAAAAAATGTATGGTATACGGAATCCCCGTCTGTGCCATCATTATTGCGTTAACCGATGGAAACAGGCAATAAGAAAGTGCGGCGCCCATTATGGCTGACAAGATGGACAGGCTTAAAAACTGTAATAAAAGTACATGGATTAATTGCCCGGATGTATAGCCCACCGCTTTTAGCGCACCAAGCCTTTTTGGGATACCGTCCGGAAATGGCATTTTTCAGCGCCGCTTCATAGTTCAGGCTGTCTGATTTATCGGCCAGGCGTATGGAACACAGCGTTGCGTAGGCGCGTAAACCCTGGTTTGAAGTTCTTCATATTTATCTTCTGTAAGAATCAGCTCTGTAAGGGTGCAGTTGTGCGACCCCATCATAATGCTGTTGAAAAAACCGCAGACAACGTATGCCGCCTTATGGCTGCCAATCGAAATTTCAACCGTTTCTCCTATGTCGATGTCTTCAGTCTTGTAGAGTACAGGCAGATAAATGCCGCTGTCAAATTCACTGTCTTCTACCATTTCCGCTCTGCCAATAGAGCGTGACAGAGCGGTTTCTTTATCCAAAAAGACAAACCAACTGCTGACTTCTCCGCCATTGTACTGGAACGAGCCAGTCATGTGCATACAATTATCCAGACAAAAATCCTTGGTACGGCGATCGCTCTCTAACGTTTGTGACAAAAAACGTTGCATGGTATCGGTACCGCCGTCTACTGACAAAGTAACTTGTTCTGCGTGGAGTTTATCATGGTACCTGTCGAAATTGGCTTTGTAGTCAAGGGAAAGCATTAACCACAGGTTGAGCATTAGAGCGGCAATCAAGATTAAAATGACAATCGAAACAGTCTGGACTTTTGCCCTGCGGATGTTGGAGTATACAAGTAAAATGTTTTTTCATGTTACCACCCCATATCTTTCAAAAAATCCGAGAGCTTGCGGTTCCTTTCAGCGTCATCATAAGAGTATTTGCCCAAGTCGCATTCCCCTAAGATTACGCCGTCTTTTAAATAAAGAATGCGTTTTCCACGGCATGCGGAACGTATGTCATGTGTCACCATAACCACGCTTTGCCCATGTTCATTGAAGTTTGTAAGCGTATTAAGTACATCAGGCCCGGTTTTGGAATTGAGTGCGCCCGTTGGCTCATCTGCAAATAATATTTCAGGACAGTTGATCAGGGCCCGGACAATGCCGGCACGCTGCGCTTCACCGCCGGAAATCTGCGTTGGGAATTTCTTTTGCGTTTCTTCAGAAATATCTACTGCTGCAAACAGTTCTTTGGCGCGTTGGACGAGCGCCTTCTTGTCTTTGTATATCAGCAAGCCCGCAGAAAGCACATTGTCCATAACGCTCATCCCGTCCAGAAGATAAATTTGCTGGAATACAAAACCGCAGTGGTTACGGCGGAATACCGCAAGCCTGTCCTACGAATAATCGGAGATCATTTCATCACCGAAGGTGATTGTTCCCAGCGTAGGCGTATCCATCCCGGAAAGTGCATATAGTAAGGTAGATTTTCCCGCGCCGCTTGCCGCGTTTACAGTTTCGCTCAATCCCGGTTTTGTCCGATACAGAATTGTCCCTTCCAGATGAAGCACAACATAGTTAAGAGCCGCGCTGTTGGCAGCGTTTTCAAAAGAGCCACAATTTCTTTGCAATGTTTGCACCGTCTCATTGACTGCCACGGTGTCCTGCGGTTTTACTGGCTTTAGGAGTGCGAATCGCACAAGAATGGCAAGTTCAATCAGGAAAGTAATAAGCATCAGGCAAGAAAACATACGTTTTTTCATTGGTTTCCCCCTGTAAATCGGTAGCCATCGCCCCAAACGGTAAGGATATATTCCGGGTCACCCGGGTCTTTTTCAATTACTTTACGTATTTCACGGATATGTACATTTAACGTTCCGTCGCTTGTAAATTTATCCTCCCAAACCTTTTCAAAGAATTCCTGTTTTGTGATAACCCGTTCTGCATTTTGTATCAGATAGGCCAGAAGCTTAAATTCAAGAGCGGTCAATTTTGCCAAAGACCCGTCCACAAGGACTTGCCTTGTATTGAAATCCACAGTCAGACGCCCATCCACATACCTCATGGAACCCTGTTTCCATACCGTTTCAGCACCGCTTTTACCTTTGCCAATAAAACACTGAGAGAATAGGGTTTTTGAATATAATCGTCACCGCCGATACTGAGGGCGATAATTTTATCATCGTCACTTGTCCGTGCTGAGATAAATAGTATAGGAATTTCGGTATTTTGCGCAATTCCTTACACAATTCAAAACCGCTGCCATCACCAAGGTTTATATCAAGCAAAAGCATTTGCGCTGTATTTTCGTTGAAAAAATTCCTGCACTCAGAAACACTATATGCAATTGCAGTTTTAACCCCAAACAGATTGAAATATTCTGCCGTGCTGTCCGCAAGCAGCGTCTCATCATCAATAATTAAGCAATCGTATGTCATTTTTCCCGTCCTTTCGATTCTTGCCATCCGTCTTTTTCCCGTCTTGCGTTTGCCTTTTGGCTACATTATACTTTGGTTACCCGAAGAAAGCAAATTAAGGATTTACAAGCAGGAATAATGAGGTGACATGCATAAAAATATTAATTGATTTCTCAACAAAAATAGTTGACTTATCAATCGATTGATTCTATAATTTGAAGTAGGAAATAGCATGATAGTGTAAAGGAATGTAAAAACTGGAGGATAAAACTATGGCTAAAAAACGGATCTTTCTATCTCTTATAAGGAGAAAGTCTAACTGGTGCATGTGCTTGCTTATGGCCATCCTGGCTACGTTGATTTTTACCGGGGCGCTGATCTGGCAGGCGTCCTCGCAAAGCATAAAGGAATTGGAAAAGACCTACGGCAGCAGCTTTAAGCTGGCGTCCTATGCAGACCGCAGCAATCCAGACTTGTGGGAATACAAGGTTTTCGATGAAAACTATTCTGCAACTATTTACATAGGCCCCAGGGTTTCTCTTGAAATGCTGGAGCGCATTTCTGGGGAAATAGACGGCATTGCTAATTATGAATGGGAAAATAAGGAGGACCTGATGAACAATCATATTCTCCTGGTTCAGATGGGCTTTCAGCTTGTTCCTGGTTTTTCAGCTTCTACTGCCAAAATCGAGGAAGAAAACTATAAACAATGGAAAAAAGGGGCCATTTCAGACCAGGATTGGCAGACATATTATGAACGATATTATAAAGACTCCAAGTATGACATATACGACACAGTTGCTTATGGTCTCAATAACAGCCAGTACTCCACGCATTTCCGCAACGGGACCTTCCGCCTGGTGTCTGGGCGTCATATTTCGCCCTCCGATTACCATGTGGCAATGGTTACGCCAACCTTCGCCAAATTAAACGGCTTAAAAATTGGCGATACCATCCCCTTGATGGTCAGCCCCTTAAATGCCTCCACGAGCTTTGCCTCCGGTGTCTTAGGGACGGTGGACGCCGTCATTATCGGAATGTTTGAGCCGACGTACGAACAGCCTGTCAATGAATACACCAGTGAAAGGGATATCCTAAACAACTGGATCCTTATTGATTTAAAAACCTGCTCAGAAATGGAAAAAATTTCTGGATGGTCAGGAGAGACAAGCCTTGCCACCATCTATGTAGATGACCCTTCCATGACCGGGGACATCATGGAACAGGTAAAACGGCTGGACTGGCTGGATAAGCACTACTATGGCGTAGAAAAGGACGACAGCAGCTACCATGAAGCCGCAGCCCCAATCCGCACCCTCCGCCTGGCCATGGGTGCTGGCATCGCGATCCTGGCGGCTTCCGGGGCGGCGCTGATGTACCTGATATTAAAGCACAGCATCGGCCGCAGGGAACGGGAAACCGGTATCCTGATGGCGCTGGGAATCACTGGAAAATCCATCAAACGACAGTTGCTGACGGAAAATCTGATTCTGGGCGTCATCGCCTTTCTCTTTGCCGTGGGAATCGCCAATGCCGCTGCGCCAATGCTGGGGGATTCGCTTTTACATACTCTAAGCCCAAAAGAGGAAATGCGTGAATATACCAAGGAGGAAATTGACGCGGCAATTGCCCGTGAGGATTACGAAGCCTATACAAAAATGACATCCCCACAAACGAAAGGCATTGAGGCGCCAGACACTTTAAGTGTACATACCAGTCCTTTTAGCATCCTTGTCACAGGATTTGGCATGGCGATATTAATCTGCCTGTGCGTCAATGAAGCGATGGAAAAAACGCTGCGGCTGGAACCTTCGCGGATACTGTCCATGATAGCATAAAAATTAATACAATGTATGGAGGGAAAAATGATTCAAACAGAAAATTTAACATTTTATTACAATGAAAGCAGAAAAATTTTAGAAGACGTCAACATTACTTTTGAAAAAGGAAATCTCTATGCTATATTAGGGGCTTCCGGCTGTGGAAAAAGCACCATGCTCTCACTTTTGGGAGGGCTATTGCTGCCAAAATCCGGAAAGATTCTCTATGAGGGAGAAAATATTTCAGAGTATGGCCTGGACCGCCACAGACAAGACCATGTAGCTTTCATTTTTCAGGGCTATAACCTGATTGAATACATGACGGTGGAAGAAAATGTGGAATTAACTGCAAAACAGCCTCCACAAACTGCGCTGCAGAAAGTGGGGCTTGAGAAAGAACTGTGGAAACAAAACGTTTTAAAATTATCAGGCGGCCAACAGCAGAGAGTTGCTATCGCCCGTGCTCTGGCAAGTGATAAACCTGTCCTTTTAGCAGATGAACCTACTGGGAACCTGGACGAAGATTCTGCACAGGCAATCCTTGACATTTTAAGGAAAAGCGCGCATGAAGAAGGACGGTGTGTCATCATGGTCACCCATTCCCTGGCATTGGCAGCAGGGGCAGACGAAATATGCCGCTATGCCGACGCTAAATTTCAACATGGAGATTACGGGCTGTCCCTTTTTACAAAACCGGAAAACCCTTGGGAAACAATCTCTGTCATACAGGAGGAGAAAGCTGGTGAAATTAATGCATGATATGCAAAAA
The DNA here is from genome assembly GCA_009911185.1 of Lachnospiraceae bacterium. Lineage (GTDB taxonomy): Bacteria > Bacillota > Clostridia > Lachnospirales > Lachnospiraceae > Petralouisia. The sequence goes on along the minus strand of QXWW01000027.1, from coordinate 38,585 downwards.
AAGTCTGCAAGAGCCTTCGCCTATTTGGTGCGCAGGCGCAGAAAAACAGTAACTTTGGCTATTATTTTTCTTGTGCTGTCTTTCTCGGTATTATCTGGAATAATGATTTTCCATTCTGTAGAGGCATCTCTAAAAGAATTGCGTGAACAATTCTATGGATATGTCGCTGTAAATGCCGTAGGCGATGACAATTCCCGTATCACACAGGATTTGGCTGCACGTGCGGCTAAAGAAATAAACGCCGATGGCTGGACCGGCACTACCACATGTTACCTGTCTGTAGATGATATTTCTCTGATTCCTGGAAGATTCACACCTTTAGAGGAACCGGCCATGTCCCTTACCAGATTATATTCATGCCGCGACAGCAGCCTTGCCAGGGATTTTACGTTCGGAATACTTTCTATATGCCAGGGACGCCATTTGGTTTCTGAAGACAGGAAAAGGGCGTTAATCTCAGAAAATTTGGCCGAAATAAATGAACTGCATATCGGTGACCGCATTACCTGTGTTGTCACGGATGATATTACAACACATGCAAATGCGGGGCTGGGAAGCAAATATGAATTTGAAATTACCGGCATTTATCGAGTAGAAAGCAAACAAGGGGATTCTACTAACCGTGCAGAATGCGATATCCTGGATAACGTTATCTATGTGGATGAATATACTGGATTTGACATAGAAAAAAATATTTGGTGCAAACCGGAATTCTATACCAATGGTCTTACGTTGTGGCTGAAAGATCCCGCCCAACTGGAAAAGGCCGTGCAAACCCTGAAGAATACCCAGGAATTTACACAAGGGGATTATCATATAGAATCCAACAGTGCAGAATATGACCATTCGGCCGCCCCTATGCGCCAGACCGAGCAAATAATGTTCATATTTCTAATCGTTATATCAGGAATCGGTGCCATTTTTTTGATTGTAACGCTTTCTATGTGGAACAAAGAACGGATGCCGGAGAACGGTATACTACTATCACTGGGATTTCAAAAGAAAGACATCTTTTTGCAGCTTCTCTTCGAAAATAGCATCTTGTTTCTTGTTGGATTTACCGCTGCCGTTCCCCTGGCATTTTTTTGTAGTCATTTCCTCGGCAGCCTGATATCTATAGGGAAAATAACATTATTCCCCGGTAATATTTTACTGGCTGGGATCATTGTATGGATTCTCTGCGTATTGACCACTCTGTTGTCCGCTGTCCGCATAATGAAAAAAGCGCCTGCTGAAATTGTGAACGTAATCATTTAGCAAAGAACAATATACAAATGTTACATGTATAATATTACCCCGTGGGTTAACTATTGATGAATTTTACACAGAATAATTTTTTATCTGTAAGGCGGAAGAATAAGCGGCAGCGTGTGAGTGCTGCAGCGGTGGATGGAAATCTAAACAAGTAAAAGCGCTGCTATGAAACCGCCGAAGTCAAATCACTAAAACTTCCGGTTTATTTATCACAAAACCTTGTTTTCTTACTGTGTTCTGCAAAATAATCCTGTCTTTGACAGTTATAAGAAAAAAATCGCTGTCTTCATTGAAAATGCTGGAGTCAGCGATTTTTGGCGTTGTTGCGGATTTAATCTTTTATTTCCTTCCATTTCTTTTCGCTGTTTGTTTTCCTCTTACTTCTGGTTATGAATGGATCATCTGTCCGGAAATCACAGGCAGCGTATCTGGGATAGCCTGCTGTTTCTATATGGAAGGAGTCCCTGTTTTTGTACCTTGGCAAAGTTCATTGTTTTATGAAAATTTAATATGATGCGTTATAGTTATCATTCAGTCCGCATAAGTATATCATATTTTTTGTGAAAAATCAGCCGGATAGTCAGCCGCACCATGCAAAGCAAGATTTTTTCTTGTCAATCGCAATTTCCTATTATATAATAGGAACAGTATATTAGGAAATCAGGAGGTAAATTATGAAACGAAGATATACGGTAACGATTTTGATGATGCTGTTTTTTGTTCTGGGTACGGTGAAAGTTCAGGCAGAGACAAAGGATATCCGGACGGAATATGTAACTTTAACGGATGAGAATCGTTTTAAGGAAGAATATTATCAGAAGCCGCAGGTGCGCTATCCGGTTGCAGAAGGTGAGATGTACCGTGCATCCAGAGCGGCGCTGGATCTGGAACAGTATATCGTGGAAGCTCTGGAGAATTATCAGCAGAGCATAGATGTCTCAGCTTATCAGATTCCCACGAAAGAGGTGTCTGCTGTCTTCCTTCAGATCTTAAATGATAATCCTGGAATGTTTTATGTAGACAATAAGTTCGCATATTCTTATTATTCTTATAATGAACAATCATTAGTACAGTCATATCATGTGAGCTATTTGGGTACGCCGGAGGAAATAGATCAGCAGCGGCAAGAGCTGGAAACAGCGGCTGACCAGGCAGCGGCACAGGCGGAGGCTTCTATGACAGATCTGGAAAAGGCTTTGGTGGTGCATGATTACCTGGTGCAGAACTGTGAGTATGATTATGACAGGCTTAATAACGGACAGCTTCCAGATATTTCTCATACGGCATATGGCGCCCTGGTGAACCGAATGGCCGTGTGTGATGGATATGGGGACGCCTATATCTATATTATGAAGGATAAGCTTGGGATATCATGTGAACTGGTGGCAAGCGATGCTATGGCACATGCCTGGAATATGATAGAGATTGACGGAAAATGGTACCATGTGGATGTGACCTGGGATGATCCGGTGAGAGACAGTATTGGAAGAGTGGGACATAAGTATTTTCTGCTCAGTGATACGGCGATCAGTGATGCCAGCCATGAGCATGAGGGATGGAGTACGTCGCGGACAGCAGATTCTACGCTCTATGATGATGCGTTTTGGACAGAGATAACTTCTTCCATCTGCTGGTATCAGGGAGAATGGTATTTTTCCAGATATCAGGGTGGTGATTATAACACGATGGGAGTGAAACTTCTGAAAAAAGGTGCGCTTTTCGAAGATGCAGAATCCGAGGTATATAAGGAAAACGTATGGACGGGAGAAGGAAATTCTTACTTTCCGGCCAGCTATATGTATCTTGCAAAAGCAAATGATATGATGTATTTCAATACAAAGACAGCCATCTGCCGTTTAGATGCAGAAGGAATGACAGAAGAGGTATATAAACCTCAGATTCCGTCAGGACAGTGGATTTTTGGATTTACGGTGAGAGGAAAAGAGGTATGGTACGCACTTCAGAATACACCGCAGATCAGCAGTAAACAGGTGATTCTTACATATGCGCTTCCAGAGCTTGATTTACGGGAGATAACAGGCGTTACTGCCGAAGACGTGACTGCCGTATATAATGGAACTGCACAAACAATTACCGTTTCGGGAATTCAGGAAGGTGATGAAGTGCAGTATGCTGGGGACAATGGAAGCTATCAGAGTACACAGCCGGAAATGATTCGCGCAGGGATTTATCAGGTGCGGTACCGTGTAAAGCGTCAGGGATACCAGCCGTTTGAGGGGACAGCCCAGGTGAAAATCGAAAAAGCCATACCCGTTTATACGGTGCCGGAAGGATTGAAAGGGACCAGCGGAAAGACTCTGGCAAGTGTAACTTTGCCAGAAGGTTTTAGCTGGCAGACTGATACAGATACCAAGCTGTACCAGGAAGGCAGCCTGGTTTTTCTGGTAAAATATACACCGGAAGACAGTGAAAACTATGTGACGGTTACAGATATTGAAGCCGAAGTTGCAGTGAGCTGTCCGGGACATAACTATACGTCAGAAATTACAAAGCAGCCGACTGAGACAGAGGACGGTGAGGAAACTTTTACCTGTGTACTCTGCGGGCATAGTTATACCGAAGTGATTCAGGCAGGTCTGCCGCAGATAGAAGGAATTGAGTCAGAAGACGTGACTGTTGCGTATGATGGGACGCCTCAGAGGATCATGCTCAAGGGAATCCAGGCAGGAGACATAGTAAAATATGCAGGTGAAGACGGTATTTACCAAGAAGAACAGCCAGAAATGATAAAAGCAGGAGTCTATCAGGTGCGGTATCAGGTGAAACGTCAGGGATACCAGCCGTTTGAGGGAACAGCGCAGGTTGAAATTACCAAAGCCGTTCCTGCGTATACGGCGCCTGTTGGACTGCAGGGGCAGAGCGGAAAGACGTTGGCAAGCGTAATTCTGCCGAAAGGTTTTGTCTGGCAGACCGCTGAAGCAACCGAATTATCAACAGAGGGAACGTATACATGGTATGTAAATTACGTGCCGGAAGACACAGATAATTATCAAACCGTTCAGAGGATTGAGGTAAAGGTTCAGGTGAAATGTCCCGGCCATCAAGAACAATCAAAAGTAACCAGGCCTGCAACAGAGACTCAGAAGGGATTGAGAACTCATACCTGCAGCCTTTGCGGAAACGTTCGGACAGAGGAAATTCCTGTATTGAATCCTGCAAAGCCAGGAAAGGTGTCAGGGCTTAAAGTGAAAAAAAATACGTCAGACTCTTTGACGTTTACCTGGAATCTCATAGAAAACGCAGGCTATTATCTGAAACTTTACAAAGGTAATACCTTGGTATCTACTCAGTATGTGACAGGAAATGTTCATTCTTTTGGCGGTTTGAAAGCAGCATCAGACTATACCTTACAGGTCACTCCTTATTATATTGTAAATGGGAGCAGGGTATTTGCAGCGCAAGCTGGAGAAATCAGGACAGCTACAGCTCCGTCAGCTGTTAAGTTTAATACGGTAAAAAAGAGTGGTAAAAATAAGGTGAAATTGGCATGGAAGAAGATCTCAGGTGCCAGCGGCTATGAGATTTTTATGAAGACGGGCAAAGGAGGCTACAAGAAAATCAAGACGATTGACAAAGGGAAGACCGTTTCTTTTACCAAAACAGGGATGAAAAAGGGAAAAACGTATAGTTTCCGCATACGTGCCTATAGAACAGTGAACAGAGCGAAGGTTTACGGGACGTACAGCAAGGTAAAGAAAATAAAAATTCGTTAAGTTTCATTGATATTTTCCGGGGAATATTGTAGAATAGAATAAGTTGGTGCGGATTTGTCTGTTTCAGTGCAGATACGAAGGAGGAAAGGAAATGGACCAGCCCAGATGTCAGATGGAAACGATGATTCAGAAGCCGCAGGAAGAGACGGTGCAGCTTAAATCAGAAGAAATTCAGCAGAGGACGGAAGAAGAAATTCACCCAAATCTGGAAGCGGATGCAGTGCAGCAGAAACAGCGTTGGGAAGAACAGCAGAAAATTCATCAGAAGCATTGGGAAGAACAGCAGAAAATTGCTGAGAAAAGGCGGGAATTTCAGCGAGAACTTGCCGAAGAGAGAATTAGATTTCGGGAAGAACTTGCGGCAGACAGACGAAAGTTTATGCAGGAGTTGACTGCGGACCGGCGGAAATTTGAACAGGAACAGCAGGAATATTATTTGAAGAAAGAGCGGGAAGAAAGGCGTCTGGCGGAAAAAGAGCGCCTCATTAAAGCGAAATGGGAGCTTTTGGAAATGGAATTACAGAAACTCGCCGGAGAGCGAGAAGCATTTGAGAAGAAAAAAGAGGCCGAAGCTGTCAGAGGCGAGGGGCGGCAGGCGAGAATGACCGTTAAGTATCCTTCAGAAATGGAACTGTTCTTTTCCGGTGTGGAAAATGAACTGGACATGAAGAAGCGGTACCGGGAATTGATCAAAATATTTCACCCGGATAATTCCACAGGAGACACACAGACTCTTCAGATGATCAACAGAACTTACGAAAGCTTAAAGAAGCAGTTTAGTGCATAGACCAGGGGCTGTTGCAAAAAGCACTAGATATTATATAAGTTACGCTCCGTTTTTGGAGTATGATATATTGTATCTGGCTGTTGTTTTGCGGCAGCTCCTGTTTTACATCTGACAGACGGTACGAGAGCCAGTGAAAAGGATGGCGCAGATTGGAGAAGACTATGAAATGGAAAAAGTATACGATTGAGACGGCTACCCAGGCAGAAGATTTTATAAGCAGCATGCTTGCGGATCTTGGGATTGAAGGAGTTCAGATAGAAGATAACATTCCTTTGTCCGCAGCAGATAAAGAGAAATTGTATATTGATATTCTGCCGGAGCTTCCGCCGGATGAGGGACTGGCATATATCAGTTTCTTTCTGCCGGCAGAGCAAGCGCAGGAAGAGCTTTTGTCACAGGTGCGCAGGGAACTGGAAGAACTGCGTACATTTGTGGAGGTCGGAACAGCCAGAATTACAGAAGGGGAGACAGAAGATAAGGAGTGGATCAACAACTGGAAACAGTATTTTAAGGCATTTACCATTGAAAATATCTTGATTAAACCAACCTGGGAAGAACTGCCCGCAGAGGGAGATTACCGCCATGTCATTGAGATTGACCCTGGCACTTCCTTTGGAACGGGAAAACATGAGACTACCCAACTGTGCATCCACCAGTTGTGCAAATATTTAAAGCATCAGGATCAGGTGCTGGATGTGGGATGCGGAAGCGGCATTTTATCTCTGGTAAGTCTGAAGCTGGGAGCAGCCAGCGTAACAGGAACGGACATTGATCCATTGTGCATAGAAGCTTCTGCGGAGAATATGAAGGCAAATGGATTGTCTATGGAACAGGCACATTTTTATCATGGAAACCTCATTGATGATGCTGACATTCAGAAGCAGGTGGGTGGGGAGTATGACATTGTGACGGCAAATATTCTGGCAGATATTATCATTCCCCTGACCCCGGTGATTCCAGGTTGTCTGAAAAAGGGCGGGATCTATATTACCAGCGGTATCATTGACTTTAAAGAGGAATCAGTAAAACAGGCAGTTTTGGATGCCGGACTTGAAATACTTGAGATCAGCCGTCAGGGAGAATGGGTTGGCATTACCGCCAGAAAATAGAACAGGAGCAGGAAAAATGTTTCAATTTTTTGTAGAACCGGGCCAGGTTCATGGAGAAGAGATTGTGATTACAGGCACGGATGTAAATCACATCAAAAATGTTCTCCGCATGCGGATAGGAGAACAGCTGCGCATCAGTGATAACGAAGGGGGAGACTTTTACTGTAAAATTCAAAATATGGAAGAACAGCAGATTCTGCTGCAGATAATCGGTCAGGCTGAGGACACGGAGCCGGGTGTACAGATTACTTTGTTTCAGGGACTTCCTAAGGGAGACAAAATGGAACTGGTGATTCAGAAGACAGTGGAGCTGGGAGTCTCTCAGATTATTCCGGTTGCCATGAAAAACTGCGTGGTAAAGCTGGATGAGAAAAAGGCCAAAGCGAAGCAGTTAAGATGGCAGGCCATTGCGGAAAGCGCTGCAAAACAGTCAAAGCGCAGTATCATTCCTCAGATTGGAGAAGTGATGAGTTTTAAGGAAGCGGCAGAATATGCCAGAAAGCTGGACGTGTGCCTTCTGCCCTATGAAAACCAGCGGGGAATGGCACATACTAGAGAAGTGGTAGGAAGCATTCAGAAGGGCAGTTCCGTCGGGATTTTTATCGGACCGGAAGGCGGCTATGATTCCCGTGAAATTGCGCTCGTGCAGGATGAAATGGAGATGATTTCTCTGGGAAACCGTATTCTGCGCACAGAAACGGCAGGAATCTGCGCACTTTCGATGTTGCTTTATGCGCTGGAGGATTAGGAGGAGAACATGGAAGCATATTTTGATAATTCAGCTACCACCCGCTGCAGCGAAGGGGTCGTGGAGATTATGGTGCGCGCCTTGTCTGAGGATTATGGAAACCCTTCTTCTTTGCATGGAAAAGGCATAAAAGGGGAAAGCTATATCAGGGAAGCAAGGCGTAAAATTGCAAAGACCATGAAGATAAAGGAGACGGAGCTGATTTTTACTTCCGGCGGAACAGAATCCAACAATCTTGCCATTCTGGGAGCAGCCATGGCAAACAGACGCAGCGGAATGCATCTGATTACTACCTGTGTGGAGCATCCGGCTGTGTCGGCGCCTCTGAAATTTCTGGAGGAGCAGGGGTTTTCTGTGACCCGTCTCGGTGTCGATCAGGACGGCGTCATTTCTCTGGATGAGTTAAGGGAAGCGATAACTCCGGAAACCATTCTGGTGTCCATGATGTATGTGAATAATGAGATTGGCGCAGTGGAACCTGTTGCCGCGGCGGCTCGGATTATAAAGGAGAAGAATCCGCAAACCTTATTTCATGTGGACGCCATTCAGGCATATGGAAAATATATCATTCATCCCGGAAAACTGGGAATTGACATGATGTCTGTCAGCGGCCATAAAATTCATGGACCCAAGGGCAGCGGGTTTTTGTATGTGAAAGAAAAGACAAAATTAAAACCCATGATTTATGGAGGAGGACAGCAGAAAAATATGCGTTCTGGTACGGAAAATGTGCCGGGAATTGCAGGGCTGGGACAGGCGGCGGTGGAAGCGTACGAAGATTTTGAAAAAAAGCAGGAGCATTTACGCCAGTTAAAAAATGCTTTTATACAGGGGATTGCAGATGAGGAATGGGCGCATATCAATGGCAGAACAGATACAGACAGTGCGCCTCATATTGTCAGCCTCAGCGTGGATGGAGTTCGCAGCGAAGTACTGTTGCATGCTCTGGAAGAACAACAGATTTACGTATCGGCAGGAAGCGCCTGTTCTTCGAACAAGCCTGCGGCCAGCGCCACATTGCAGGCAATCGGGGTCAAGCGGCAGTATCTGGACGCTACCGTGCGTATCAGTTTCAGCAAAGACAACACACTGGAAGAAGTAGCGTACGGTGTGAAAAAATTAAAGGAGCTGGTACCGATGCTTCGAAAATACATAAGGCATTAGAAAGGAAACATATGTTTAAAGCATTTTTAATAAAATACGGGGAAATCGGGATTAAGGGCAAGAATCGCCATCTGTTCGAAGATGCGTTGGTGCGGCAGATCAAATATGCCTTAAAATCCGTAGAGGGAGAATTTCTTATCAGCAAAGAACAGGGACGTATTTATATAGAGGCGTTGACAGATTTTGATTATGATGAAACCATGGAGCATCTGCAATGCGTATTTGGCATTGTGGGAATCTGTCCAGTAGTGATTACAGAAGATGAAGGATTCGATAAACTTGCAGGAGACGTTATTGCCTATCTTGACAGACGTTATCCGGACAAGCATAAGACCTTTAAGGTCAATGCCCGCAGAGCCAGAAAGAATTATCCTATGAGTTCCATGGAAATTAATGCAGCTCTCGGAGAGAAGATTCTGGAAGCGTTTTCCGAGATGAAAGTGGATGTGCATGAACCGCAGATTCTGGTAAACGTCGAGATTCGCGGGAGGATTAATATTTACTCAGAAGTGATTCCGGGACCGGGAGGGATGCCAGTGGGCACCAATGGAAAAGGAATGCTTCTGCTGTCCGGCGGGATTGACAGTCCGGTGGCCGGCTATATGATTGCGAAGCGGGGAGTGAAAATTGACGCCGTCTATTTTCATGCGCCGCCCTATACCAGTGAACGTGCGAAACAAAAAGTCGTGGATTTGGCAAAACTGATAGCAAAATATGCAGGCCCGGTTTATCTCAAGGTAGTGAATTTTACCGATATCCAGATGTATATTTACGAGCAGTGCCCGCATGAGGAATTAACGATTATCATGCGCCGCTATATGATGCGCATAGCAGAACATTTTGCGGAGGAGACGGGTTCTTTGGGATTGATTACCGGCGAGAGCATTGGACAGGTGGCAAGCCAGACCATGCAGTCTCTTGCAGCTACCAATGAAGTGTGTACCATGCCAGTTTACCGCCCTTTGATTGGCTTTGACAAGCAGGAGATTATTGCCGTTTCAGAGAAAATCGGCACCTATGAGACTTCGATCCTCCCCTATGAGGATTGTTGTACCATATTTGTGGCCAAGCATCCGGTGACAAAGCCGAGCCTTAAGATAATCCGGCGCTCAGAAACACATCTTAAGGAAAAAATTGATGAGATGATGAAGAATGCCATGGAGACGGCGGAGACAATCATAGTGGAATCAGAGTAAATGAATACAGAAAAAGAGACGGCAAAAACCCCCATGAAACGGTACTCATGGGGGAACTGTACGGTATCCGGAAAGAATTAAATCAGATATGGCTTCAACACTTCCATAACCTCGTCCTTGTTCGCTTCAGCATGGATGGCAAGGTCGATGGGCTTGGATAAATCGAGGCTGAAAATACCCATAATGGATTTAGCGTCAATGACATATCTTCCGGAAATAAGATCGAAATCAAAATCGAATTGAGTGATCGCATTTACGAAAGATTTGACCTTGTCAATGGAGTTTAAAGAAATCTGTACGTTTATCATGGAAATCCTCCTTCATAGTTAAAGTATAACAGATATTTTCTTTATAGTAACGTCTTTTGTAATAAAAGTCAATGGCGGCGCAGCTAATTTCAGGAAAAAATGCGGAATGTTTTTCGGCAGAATGTATAGAGAGGATGGGAAAAAGAATGAGAAAGGCGGCATTGCACAATTTAGGCTGCAAAGTAAATGCTTACGAGACAGAGAGTATGCAGCAGCTCTTAGAAGAGGCTGGGTATGAAATCGTTCCTTTTGAGGAAGCTGCCGACGTATATGTGGTCAATACCTGTTCTGTAACGAATATTGCAGACCGCAAATCCCGGCAAATGCTTCATCGTGCCAGAAGGAGAAATCCAGAGAGCGTGGTGGTGGCGGCCGGGTGTTATGTGCAGACGGCAAAAGAACAGGCAAGAGACGGGGCCGTCGATATTTTTATCGGGAATAATAAGAAGCATGAGCTGCCGCAATTATTAGAGCAGTTTTTTGCGGCCAGGGAAGCGTTAAAGCGGCAAGGAGCGCAGCACCAGCCAGAAAGTTCAGCAAGTCTTACTGTAATTTCAGATATAGAGCATGATCCTGCCTATGAGACGTTATCCCTTAGCCGTACCGCAGAACATACCAGAGCCTTTATTAAGGTGCAGGACGGCTGCAATCAGTTCTGCAGTTATTGTATCATACCTTATGCCAGAGGAAGAGTCAGGAGCAGGCGGGCGGAGGATGTGCTCGAAGAGGTAAAACGGCTCGGGGCGAACGGTTATCAGGAGGTAGTGCTTACTGGGATCCATTTAAGCTCCTATGGCACAGATCTGGGAACGCACCTGATTACGTTGATTGAGAAGGTGCACGATTTGCCTGGGATTGCAAGGATTCGCCTGGGTTCTTTAGAGCCTAAGATTGTAACGGAAGAATTTGCCGGCCGGCTGGCAAAGCTGCCCAAATTCTGTCCTCATTTCCATCTGTCGCTGCAGAGCGGCTGCGACACGGTGCTACAGCGGATGAATCGAAAATACAGCTGCGAAGAATATGCGCAGGTATGCGAGATTCTGCGCAAACATTTTGCGCATCCGGCAATTACGACAGATGTAATTGTAGGGTTTCCGGGGGAGACAGAGGAAGAATTTGAACAGACCCGCAGATTCTTAAAGAGGATTGGTTTTTTTGAGATACATATTTTTAAGTATTCTCTGCGAAAAGGGACCAGGGCGGCCCTGATGACGCAGCAGATACCGGAAGCAGTGAAAAATACCCGCAGCAATATTTTGTTTTCAGATCTGGTGCCGATGAATGAAGCCTTTTTAGCCTGGTATCTGGGCAGGGAGGAAGAAGCTCTGCTGGAGGAAAAAGTATCTTTTGGCGGGAAAGAATATTTTCTGGGACATACGAAAGAATATGTAAAGATAGCAGTGCCAGTGAAAGAGGCGCAGGGAAAAAGCCTGGTAAACCGCGTGGTCAAAGGAAAGATCACCTCCAGGCTTAAAGAGCATGTACTGCAGATGGAGAATGTTTTAGAAGAAACATCTTGAGTTTTCCGAACATTTGTATTAAAATAGACGAAGAAGATTTTATTAGAACGAAAGAGCAGAAAATAAGGGCGTGAGAATATGCAGGATAAAAATAATACTCAATTTTTTAAAGTAGAAAAAGAGCAGCAGATACAAGTGGATGATGTGCTGGAAATCGTATATAGCGCATTGCGTGAGAAGGGCTACAATCCGGTAAACCAGATTGTGGGGTACATCATGTCTGGAGATCCTACTTATATTACCAGTCATAAGAATGCCAGGAGCCTCATAATGAAAGTGGAGCGGGATGAACTGGTGGAAGAGATTCTGCGCCATTATATTAAGAATAATTCCTGGGAATAGGAGGCTTTTGATGCGGATTATGGGTTTGGACTTTGGCTCGAAAACGGTAGGCGTCGCGGTAAGTGACGAGCTGCTGATAACGGCACAGGGGGTCGAGACGATTCAGAGGAAATCCCAGGGCAAATTGAGGCAGACCCTTGCCAGGATTCAAGCGTTAATTGAGGAATATCAGGTCGGGAGGATTGTACTTGGATTTCCCAGGAATATGAACCATACGCAGGGAGAACGCTGTCAGAAAACGCTGGAATTTCAGCAGATGTTAGAGAAACGCAGCGGTCTTGAAGTACTCTTATGGGACGAGCGTCTAACGACAGTAGCGGCAGAGCGTACGCTGATGGAAAGCGGAGTGCGCAGAGAGAAGCGGAAGAGCTATGTGGATCAAATTGCGGCTGTATTTATTTTGCAGGGGTATCTTGATTCGCTGGCAATAGAAAAAGAGCAGGGCGTGAACACAGAGCGGTAGAGGATTTTTATATGGAGAAAGTTAATTTTCAGTCTCCCCAGGATGGCGAGGCTTTGGAATTTTATGTGATAGAACAGACCCAGATTAACGGGGCGAATTATCTTTTGGTGGCCGAAGAAGAAGACGGTGATTGCGACGCCTTTATTTTGAAGGAACTTCCACAGGAAAATGAGGAGGAAGCCATGTATGAAATGGTGGAATCTGAGGAAGAATTGGAATATATATCCAAAATATTTTCAGAAATTTTGGAAGACGTGGATTTTACAATGTGAATAAGGTGAGGAAATCAAAAGTGCGGCGCATTGCGGTATGTCCGGTTTTGCGGCGCAGGTATTTTTGCGGCGGTAATACCCGATATGAGCAGGGCGTGAAAGACGCTTTTGATTTTTGCACCGGAAAACAGTTAAAATAAAAATATCAAATAGGAAGAGGTGCAACTTGAAAAGACAGAATAACTCAAAATTGAAAATCATTCCTTTGGGAGGCTTAGAGCAGATTGGAATGAACATTACTGCCTTCGAATATGAGGACAGTATTATTGTGGTGGATTGCGGATTGTCATTTCCGGAGGATGATATGCTGGGAATTGATCTGGTAATTCCGGATGTTACGTATCTTAAGAACAATATTGATAAAGTCAAGGGATTTTTCATTACCCACGGACATGAGGATCACATAGGAGCCATTCCTTATGTGCTCAGGGACATTAATGTGCCAATCTATGCGACCAAACTGACGATTGGTATTATTGAAAACAAGCTGCGGGAACATAATCTGCTGACGAAGGTGAAACGTAAGGTGGTAAAGTATGGACAGCACATTAATTTAGGTTGTTTCCGGGTGGAGTTTATCAAGACCAACCACAGTATCCAAGATGCGGCGGCTCTGGCCATTTATTCCCCCGCGGGAATTGTGGTGCATACGGGAGATTTTAAAGTGGATTATACACCGGTTTTCGGGGACGCCATTGATTTGCAGAGATTTGGTGAAATTGGCAAGAAAGGCGTGCTGGCTCTGATGTGCGACAGCACCAATGCGGAGCGTCCGGGTTTTACCAATTCGGAACGGACTGTTGGTAAGACGTTTGATAACATCTTTTCAGAGCATACCAATACCCGTATCATTATCGCAACCTTCGCCTCGAATGTTGACCGTGTGCAGCAGATTATCAATTCGGCGTACAAGTTTGGGAGAAAGGTAGTGGTGGAAGGGCGAAGCATGGTAAATATTATTTCCACAGCCACGGAGCTGGGCTATCTTCAAATTCCGGAGAATACGCTGATCGATATTGAAGAGCTGAAGAATTATCCGGATGAACAGACCGTGCTGATTACTACGGGAAGCCAGGGTGAGTCAATGGCGGCCCTGTCGCGTATGGCGGCAAACCTTCACAAGAAGGTGACGATCAAGCCGGGAGATACGATAATTTTCAGTTCCAATCCAATCCCGGGCAATGAAAAGGCAGTGTCCAACGTGATTAATGAGCTGTTTATGAAGGGAGCGGAGGTGATTTTCCAGGATGCCCATGTGTCCGGCCATGCCTGCCGGGAGGAAATTAAGCTGATTTATTCTTTGGTGAAGCCTCAATATGCCATTCCGGTACATGGAGAATACAAGCACCTCAAGGCGCAGGCGTCTATCGCTAAGGAGCTGGGAATCGACAAAGAGAATATTTTCATTTTGTCTTCCGGAAATGTCCTCGAGCTGGATGAGAACGGGGCAAAGGTAACGGATAAGGTACCGGTGGGAGCCATTCTGGTGGATGGTCTTGGCGTAGGCGATGTAGGAAATATTGTGCTGCGCGACCGTCAGCATCTTGCCGAGGACGGCATTATCATTGTGGTGACGACTTTGGAATCCGGCAGCGGCAGGGTGCTGGCTGGTCCGGATATTGTCAGCCGTGGTTTTGTGTATGTGCGAGGCGCGGAAAGCCTTATGGACGAGGCAAAGCAGATATTGGATGAGGTTATGGACTATTGTATGGACAGGAATATCACGGACTGGGGCAGGATTAAGACAGAGGTCAAGGAAGAATTGGGTGAGTTTGTCTGGAAAAAGACGAAACGGAGACCTATGATTATGCCGATCATTATGGAGGTTTAAGTTGCAGAGCTGTTAAGGGGAGACCGAAAGCAAGAGGTTGTTATGCATCAGAGAATGGAAGAAATTATCGATAATCTAGTGGAAGCTTTTAAAGAGAGCCAGGAATATAAGGAATATCAGAGAATGAGAGAGCTGCTTTCCCAGGATCCGGAGAAAGAAAAGGCAGTCAATGAATTTCGCAGGAGGAATTTCGAACTGCATAAGTACCGCAATACAGATTTGTATAATGAAATGGATCGCGTGGAACATGAATTTGCCCCGCTTAGGGAACAGACGTTTGTCAATGAGTTTCTGACGGCAGAATTAGCTGTATGCCGCATGGTACAGCGTATCAATTACCGCCTGATGGGGGAAATTGAATTTGAATTGGGATTTGAATTGTTATAGTGCAGCGGGTTTTAGGGGAATGCTATGAGAAACAGTAAGATAATTTTAAACATGTTAAGCAGTTTTTTAAGCATTTTAATCTTGGTGCTGGTAGTGTTTGTTTTCTTAAGAGCCGGACATGCAGCCTATGATCTTGGATATCGTATATTTACGGAGCCTGCCCTAGAGGAGGCTCCGGGACGGGATATGACTGTGGAACTGGACAAGGGGATGAGCGTGTTGGAGATTGGAAGTCTGCTTGAGGAAAAACGTCTGGTGGACAACGGCGTATTATTTGCCCTTCAGCTTCAGTTTTCAGATTATAGGGATAAGATAAAATCAGGAACTTACACACTGAATACTTCTCAGACAGCGAAAGAAATGATGCAGGTCATGGCAGAAGAGGAAATTGAGGGAACAGCAGAATGATTGTGGAAGAACGTCTGAACACGTATATTAATTCTCTGGATAAGGGAAATCCTGCTTTTTTAATAGAATTGGAAGAAGAAGCGCACAGGAATTATGTGCCGGTAATCCGGACGGAGACGCAGAATTTTTTAAAACTCCTGCTTGCCATGAACCGCCCCCAGCGTATTTTGGAGGTGGGAACGGCAGTGGGATTTTCCGCGTTATTGATGGAATATTTTAATCCGGCAGAATGTAAGATTACCACGATAGAGAATTATGCAGAGCGGATTCCTGTAGCCAGGGAAAACTTTATGCGCACGGGACGGCAGAATGTGATACAATTATTAGAAGGGGATGCGGCCGAAGTGCTGAAGACGCTTGCAGAACCCTATGATTTTATTTTTATGGATGCTGCAAAAGGGCAGTACATACATTTTCTCCCGGATGTTCTAAGACTGTTAAAGCCGGGCGGAGTGCTGGTTTCAGACAACGTGCTGCAGGATGGCGATATCATAGAGTCGCGCTATGTGGTGACAAGGAGGAATCGTACCATCCATAAGCGTATGCGGGAGTATCTGTATGAACTGACGCATACGGAAGCATTGACGACCTCGGTGCTTCCTATCGGAGATGGAGTGACAGTCAGCGTAAGGAGGTAATGTATGAAGAAACCGGAATTGCTTGTGCCTGCAGGCAGTCTTGAGGTATTGAAAATTGCGGTTGTTTTTGGGGCGGATGCAGTTTACATCGGAGGCGAAGCCTTCGGGCTGCGCGCCAAGGCAAAAAATTTCTCTGTGGAGGACATGCAAGAAGGGATTCTGTTTGCCCATGCGCATGGAGTAAAAGTCTATGTGACAGCCAATATTCTGGCGCATAATGACGATCTCGAAGAGGTACGGGCATATTTTATAGAATTAAAAGAATTGCAGCCGGACGCACTGATTATATCTGATCCGGGGATTTTTACGATTGCACAGGAGATCTGCCCGGAGCTGGAAATTCATATTTCCACGCAGGCCAATAATACTAATTATGGAACTTACCAGTTTTGGTGGCGTCAGGGAGTGAAGCGGGTCGTATCGGCAAGAGAACTTTCTTTAGAAGAGATCCGGGAGATTCGTAACCATATTCCCGCAGATATGGAAATTGAGACCTTTATCCATGGAGCCATGTGCATCTCTTATTCTGGCAGGTGTCTGTTGAGTAATTATTTTACCGGCCGCGACGCTAATCAGGGGGCATGTACCCACCCTTGCCGCTGGAAATATGCGGTTGTAGAGGAAACTAGGCCGGGAGAGTATTTGCCGGTCTATGAAAATGAACGGGGGACCTATATTTTTAATTCTAAGGATTTATGTATGATTGAACATATTCCGGAGTTAGTGGAAGCAGGAATTGACAGTTTTAAGATTGAGGGCAGAATGAAAACAGCGCTTTATGTAGCGACTGTGGCAAGGACTTACCGGAAAGCCATTGACGATTATTTTATTTCCAGGGATATTTATGAACAAAATATGCCGTGGTATTTACAGCAGATTTCCAGTTGCACCTACCGGCAGTTTACGACCGGGTTTTTCTTCGGTAAGCCAGACGAGCGCACACAGATTTATGACAGCAATACCTATGTAAAAGAATATACGTATTTGGGGATTGTAGAAGAGTCAGACAAGGGATACCGCATAGAGCAAAGGAATAAGTTTTCTGTAGGAGAACGGATTGAGGTTATGAAGCCTGACGGTGAGAATCTTTCCGTTACTGTGCGGGCGATCCGGGATGAAGATGGCAATGAGATGGAGTCAGCGCCCCATCCCAGGCAAGTGTTATATATTGATTTAGGACAGCCGCTGGCAAAGTATGATATTTTGCGCAGACAAGAGAAGGAGGAACAGGCAGATGAATAAAGACAGATATGTAGCATATGTAGGAACTTATACGCATGGAACCAGTGTGGGAATCCATATTTACGATATGGATGTGGAAGCAGGAAAGCTGATAGAGCGCAAAGTAATTCCTATCAATAATCCCTCGGATCTTACGGTTTCACCAAATGGAAAGTTTCTCTATTCCATAGCGGATGAAGGTGTTGCAGCTTTTTCCATCAAAGAAGACGGTGATTTGGAGCCGATGAATGAGAAATGGATCGGCGGTATGCGCGGTTGCTATGTCACGGTAGACAAGCAGAACCGTTACTTATTTGTGGGCGGGTATCATGACGGGCGCGTCACGATGATGAATTTGAATGAAGACGGCAGTATCGGAGAGATTTCAGAAGGGATTTTTCATACAGGAATTGGCAGAAGCATTGCGGAGCATAGTTACCGTCCCCATGTAAATTGTGTGGAATTGACGCCATGGCAGAATTATCTCTGCGCAGTGGACGGCGGATTGGATCATGTGAAAATTTACCAGATTGATTATGAGAAGGGAAAACTGAAAATTGCAGATATTCTCAGAGAACCCATTGGCTCCTCCCCGCATATGATCCGTTTCAGTAAGGACGGCGCATATGCTTATGTATTGTGTGAGGAAACCAATGAAGTAATAGCCTACAATTATGAATGCACTCCGGAAGGTCCTCTGTTTGAGAAGATTCAGACCATTCCTGCGGTAGATGCAAAGGAAAAGGAGAACAGCGCGGCTTCTGGTATGGAAATCAGCGAAGATGGAAAATATTTGTTCTGTTCCAGCGCAGGAGCTAATTCGGTAATGATTTTTGAAATCAACCAGGAAAACGGAGAACTGTCAAAGTTCTGTGAATGTAAGATCAGCGGAGACTATCCGAAATCCATTGCGATTTTTCCTGATGGAAAACATTTTGTCAGTTTGAATCATGATTCTAACCAAATTACTACCTTTGAAGTCAATTATGACAGAAAATATTTTCTTATGATGGATAAGCCGATAGCAATTGACCAGCCCAACTGTATCCATATCCACAAATTAGTATAGCGCGCCATTTTATCTTAACAATAGAATTGTTCAAGGGAATCCATCCGGGTTCCCATATTTTTCAGCATCAGATCCAGTACTGTCAGCGCTGCCATGGATTCTACCACTACGACGGCTCTGGGTACGATAATAGGATCGTGCCTTCCATGGATGGAAACGGTTATCTCTTCACCATCCTGATTGACGGTCTGCTGGGGACGGGCAATGGAGGGCGTCGGTTTCACGGCAGCGCGGTAGACAATAGGCGCTCCGCTGCTGATTCCTCCTAAAATACCGCCGGCATGGTTGGTGGCGGCGGTAATTTGTCCATGCCGCATACAAAAGCTGTCGTTGTTTACGGAACCGCACGCAGAAGCGGCGGCAAATCCGTCTCCAATTTCAAAGCCCTTTACAGCTCCGATGGAAAATATTGCTTTGGCAAGACTGGCGTCCAGTTTATCAAAGACAGGTTCCCCGATTCCAGCGGGAACGCCTGTGATAACGCCTTCAATGATTCCCCCGGCAGAATCGGTGCGTTTCATGCATTCTTCCAGATATTCCTGTGCTATTTTGGAGGAATCAGCGTCCGGCATATAGAGGGGATTTGCAAGAATCTGTTCTTTTAGCCGCAGGCAGGGTCCATCGTCCCTAAGAGAAGCCGCAAGCAATTCTTCTGTGGTCTGCGGAATGGCAACCGGGCCGATAGCGCGGGCATAGGTCAAAAAAAAGACGCCGAGCTGTTCTAATAATTTTACGGCAATGGCGCCGGCTGCGACTCTGCCGATAGTTTCCCGGCCGGAGGAGCGGCCGCCGCCGCGATAATCACGGAAACCGTATTTTTGATCGAAAGTGTAATCAGCGTGTCCAGGCCGATAATAGGAGGCGATATCTCCGTAATCTCTGGAGCGCTGATTTTCGTTGAAGACTACCATACTAATGGGTGTTCCGGTTGTTTGTCCTTTAAAAACGCCGGAGAGAATTTCTACCTTGTCATCTTCTTTACGGGGGGTAGAATACCTTGACTGACCAGGTTTCCTTCTATTTAAAAATTGCTGTATGTCAGATTCACATAGAGAAAGTCCCGCCGGGCAGCCGTCCACAACGACGCCGACGCCCTTTCCATGGGATTCCCCCCAGGTAGTGATCTGAAAATGATTGCCAAATGTTGAGCCTGCCATATAGACCTCCTATTAAATATGAATCGTATCGCTTTTATTTGCAAATGGAACCTTTGAAATGCGGCCTTCCAAACATAAAGCCAGGCGAAAAAATGTTACGGTCGCATGGCTGACCCGCCGGGGCCTGCCTTTATCTATTATAAGCAATGTTGGTAAAAAAGAAAAGCATTTTTAAAACGCGCTTGAAAAATAATTTCTGCACAAAGTCCGGTGTGGAATAAGCTGAAATGTCCTGGGGAAGTGCGGGAATGAGAGCCCAAACGAAAAAGTGGACGAGCCAGGTTTTACCTGTTTTCGGCAGTTGACGGGCATCCGATGTTTTTCAAATACGTCTACTACAAACCGTCCATCAGAAAGGAGACAGATATGTATAAATTATTAAAACAGGAAGGAAGAGCAAAGCGGGGGGAGTTCCATACCGTTCATGGCGTGATTGAGACGCCGGTCTTTATGAACGTGGGAACGGCGGCAGCCATAAAAGGCGCAGTTTCTACGGTGGATCTGTATGAAATTGGAACGCAGGTGGAACTATCCAATACGTATCATCTGCATGTCCGTCCGGGAGACGAGGTTGTGAAAAAAATGGGAGGACTGCATAAATTTATGGCATGGGACAGACCGATTCTTACCGATTCCGGCGGGTTTCAGGTGTTTTCCCTGGCAAAGCTGCGAAAAATTAAGGAGGAAGGGGTATACTTTAATTCTCATGTCGACGGGAAAAAGATTTTTATGGGACCGGAGGAGAGTATGCAGATTCAGTCAAATCTGGCTTCGACCATTGCCATGGCGTTTGACGAATGTCCTTCGAGCGTGGCGCAACGTTCTTATGTAGAGGCTTCTGTGGCGCGGACGACCCGCTGGCTGAAGCGCTGCAAACGGGAACTGCAAAGGCTTAACCGTCTTGAAGATACCATCAATCAGCAGCAAATGCTGTTTGGCATCAATCAGGGGGCAATTTTTGACGATATTCGAATGAAGCATGCCGAGGAAATTTCCGAACTGGATTTGGATGGTTATGCCGTTGGAGGTCTGGCGGTAGGAGAGAGTCATGAAGAAATGTACCATATTCTGGATGTGACGGTTCCCCATTTGCCGAAGGAAAAACCTACGTA
This sequence comes from Lachnospiraceae bacterium, assembly GCA_009911185.1. Lineage (GTDB taxonomy): Bacteria > Bacillota > Clostridia > Lachnospirales > Lachnospiraceae > Petralouisia. The sequence goes on along the minus strand of QXWW01000027.1, from coordinate 17,865 downwards.
CCTCATGGGAGTGGGAACCCCGGCAAATATTCTGGAAGCTGTGGAGCGTGGGGTGGACTTTTTTGACTGCGTGTACCCAAGCCGCAATGGAAGGCATGGACATGTGTATACCAACCAGGGGAAGATGAACCTTTTTAACCGGAAATACGAACTGGACGCCAAACCTATCGAGGAGGGATGCCAGTGTCCGGCCTGCCGCCATTACAGCAGAGCTTATATCCGCCATTTGCTGAAAGCGAAAGAAATGCTGGGTATGAGGCTTTGTGTGCTTCACAACCTGTATTTTTATAATACTATGATGGAGGAAATTCGTCTTGCCCTGGATGAAGGCAGATTTCAGTCGTATAAGGAAGAAAAACTGTACGGAATGAAGCAGATAAAGATATAAAAATCTTATAAAATAATGGAAAAGGCTTGCCCTTGCGCGCTATTTTGTGTAGAATAGTATAAGCGCGTAAAACGGCGTAAGAGAAAATGAGAGTTCCGATACGGCATAAAGAAGCTTGCTTTGCCTGTACCGGACAATATGCAGGAGGAAAGAATATGTCTATTTTAGCTCAGGAAGCAGCAGGCAGTATGACGGGATTTTCCCTGATTTGGATTGTGGTTATGCTGGCAGCTCTTTATTTCATGATGGTTCGTCCCCAACAGAAAGAAACAAAACGCAAAAATGCGATGATGTCAGAACTCACTGTGGGAGATACGATTCTTACCACCAGTGGATTTTATGGAACCGTGATTGATATTACGGAGGATACCGTGATCGTAGAATTTGGCAATAATAAGAATTGCCGTATTCCAATGCAGAAATCAGCCATAGCGCTGGTGGAGAAGCCGGAAGACGCTGTGGAAAAAGAGAATAAATAATACGCAAAACACTCTCTGCCAAAGCCGGGAGTGTTTTAAATATATTTGATGGTTGAAATCTATGAATAAATATAATATAATTACTGATAAAAATTAGAAACACAGGTCAGGAAGGATGAGAAAGTGTGAAAGAATTTGTTAATTCTTTCACTGACTACCTGTTTGTGCTGAAAAATGCACAGAATGGAGGAAAACATGAATTATCAGGTTGGAGTAATTTCCGGAGATGGAATTGGGCCGGAGATTGTGCGGGAAGCAAAAAAGGTTTTAGATAAAGTAGGGCAGGTGTTCGGGCATACCTTTTCTTATGAAGAGATTTTGATGGGCGGAGTTTCCATAGACGCCACAGGAGTACCTCTGACAGAAGAAGCGGTTGAAAAGGCGCAGAAAGCAGACGCTGTGCTTATGGGCTCCATCGGAGGGAATACAAGTACCTCGCCCTGGTATCAGCTTCCGCCGGAGTTAAGGCCGGAGGCAGGGCTGTTGAAGCTTCGCAAATCGCTGTGTTTGTTTGCCAATTTAAGGCCGGCGTATTTATATGAGGAATTAAAGGAGGCATGTCCTCTCAGAGATGATATAATCGGCGGCGGATTTGATATGATGATTATGCGGGAACTGACGGGAGGCTTGTATTTCGGGAACCGGGTGACGGAAGAACGGGATGGAATAATGACCGCGGAGGATACTCTTACATATAATGAAAATGAGATCCGAAGAATTGCAAAGCGTGGATTTGAGATTGCCAGGAAGCGCAGGAAGAAAGTAACCAGCGTGGATAAGGCAAATGTGCTGGATTCTTCCAGACTTTGGAGAAACGTTGTGGAAGAGGTGGCAAAAGATTATCCGGATGTCGTCCTAGAGCATATGCTGGTGGATAATTGCGCCATGCAGCTTGTAAAAGATCCGGCGCAGTTTGATGTTATTTTGACAGAGAATATGTTTGGTGATATATTATCAGATGAGGCCAGCATGGTGACAGGTTCCATCGGGATGCTGCCGTCAGCCAGCCTGAACGATACAAAATTCGGTCTGTATGAGCCAAGCGGCGGTTCGGCGCCGGATATTGCCGGGCAGGGAATTGCGAATCCTATCGCAACAATTTTGAGCGCGGCGATGATGCTCCGTTATTCTTTTGATCTGGACCGGGAGGCAGATTCTGTGGAACGTGCAGTGCAGCAGGTGCTGAAAGAGAATTACCGCACCATTGATATCATGCCGCAGGAAGAGGAAAAGAAAGCTTCTGTAACCCAGGTGGGGACAGTGAAGATGGGAGATTTAATTGCAGAACGGATAAAATAGAAAGCGAGGAACAAGATATGCAGCTGACAGGAGCACAGATTGTTATTGAATGTCTGAAAGAGCAAGGTGTGGATACTGTCTTTGGCTATCCGGGAGGAGCCATTTTAAATGTATATGATGAACTATATAAACACAGCCATGAAATCAAACATGTGCTGACTTCACATGAGCAGGGCGCCAGTCATGCGGCGGACGGTTATGCGCGGGCAACGGGAAAGCCGGGCGTTTGTCTTGCTACTTCGGGTCCGGGGGCTACCAATCTCGTGACCGGGATTGCCACAGCATACATGGATTCTGTGCCAGTGGTAGCTTTAACCTGTAATGTAGGGGTTTCCCTGCTGGGAAAAGACAGTTTTCAGGAGATTGATATTGCAGGGATTACTACCCCGATCACAAAACATAATTTCATCGTCAAGGATGTTAATAAACTTGCAGAAACGATTCGGCGTGCGTTCCGTATCGCCCAGAAGGGCAGACCGGGACCGGTGTTGGTGGATATTCCCAAGGACGTAACCGTGAACAAGGCGGAATTTCGTCCGATTACGGTGGAGCCGGAGGAACGCTATTCGGAGAATATTACAGAAGAAGCGCTGGCTTACGCTGAAAAGCTAATCCGTGCATCTGAAAAACCCTATCTGTTTGTAGGCGGAGGAGCGGTCATCTCCGGGGCAAGCCGGGAACTTTTAGAATTTGCAGAAAAAGTGCAGGCGCCGGTGTCAGATTCTTTGATGGGAAAAGGCGCTTTTGACGGAAACCACGAATTATATACGGGTATGCTGGGAATGCATGGAACCAAGACTTCCAATTATGGCGTCAGCGAGTGCGACCTTTTGATTGCCATTGGTGTTCGCTTCAGCGACCGTGTCACTGGAAATGCGAAGAAGTTTGCAAAAAATGCCAGGATTCTTCAGTTTGATATTGATCCGGCTGAGATTAATAAGAATATTGTGACGGACGCCCATATTGTCGGCGATATCAAAGAGATCCTGTCCCGGCTGAATCAGCGGCTTGAGCGGCAGGATCATGGAGAATGGATTGCGCGGATTATGGGATATAAGCAAAAATATCCCTTGAAATATGCAGGCGGCGGCTTGAGCGGTCCTTTTATAATAGAAGAAATTTACCGGCAGACAAAGGGCGATGCGATTATGGTGACGGAAGTGGGCCAGCATCAGATGTGGGCGGCTCAATTTTATCGGTATCGTAACCCCAGGACTTTGATTACCTCCGGGGGCCTGGGGACTATGGGATATGGTCTCGGAGCGGCAATCGGCGCGCAGATGGCGAATCCTGGTAAACAGGTGATTAATATTGCGGGAGACGGCTGTTTTCGTATGAATATGAACGAGATGGCCACTGCAGTCCGCCAAAAGCTGCCGCTGATACAGGTTGTCTTGAACAACCATGTGCTGGGAATGGTGCGCCAATGGCAGACCTTATTTTATGAACAGCATTATTCTGCAACTGTTTTAAATGACAGCGTAGATTTTGTAAAGGTAGCGGAGGCCATGGGAGCAGCAGGTATCCGTGTGAACGACAGGGAGGAGTTTAAAGAAGCCTTTGCGAATGCCCTTGCCAGCGACATGCCGGTATTGATTGACTGTATGATTGACAGCGATGACAAGGTCTGGCCTATGGTGGCGCCGGGAGCGGCAATCAGCGAGGCGTTTGACGGAGAAGATATGAAGAACGCGAAGGAGCCATAATGAGGATGGCTGTGCGGCGTTCCAAAGGGGCGGCCATTGAAAAAGACCTGATGACCTAAATCAATATTCGATTTATCGGTTCGTTTACCGAACTGGATTCTGTATACGGTCATCTGCATCTGCAGAAAATGAGTTTTTCAGTGGTTTCGATTGGGGGTGGGGGAGTTGAAGTGGGCTTGCCCACTTTGTTTTAGAACCAGCAGGCAAGAAAGTAAGAAGGTAACTGTTCCATTAAAGCGGCATATAAATATAGCGGAAGCGTCTGCTCATATGCGCAGCCAGATGTGAAAGGCAGCAGATGACATAGCTATGAAGGCAGGAGGAATAGTTACGTAAGAGGAGGAAAAAATGAGCAGAGTTTACAATTTTTCAGCAGGGCCGGCAGTTTTGCCAGAGGAGGTTTTGCGTGAGGCGGCAGAGGAAATGATGGATTATAAAGGCAGCGGTATGTCCGTGATGGAGATGAGTCATCGTTCCAAAGTATATGATTCAATTATCAAACAGGCGGAAGCAGATTTGCGGGAGCTTATGAATATTCCGGATAATTATAAAGTACTATTTCTGCAGGGAGGAGCTTCCCAGCAGTTTGCAATGATACCGATGAATCTGATGAAAAATCGCAAAGCAGCTTATATCGTAACGGGGCAGTGGGCGAAGAAGGCGTTCCAGGAAGGGAAGCTCTATGGAGAGGCCGTAAAGGTGGCTTCGTCCGAGGATGAGACATTTTCCTATATTCCTGACTGCTCTGATTTGGATATCCCGGAGGACGCAGATTATGTTTATATCTGTGAAAACAATACAATTTACGGAACGAAATATAAGACATTGCCCAATACCAAGGGGCATACTTTGGTGGCAGACGTGTCCTCCTGTTTCCTGTCCGAGCCTGTAGATGTATCTGCATATGGGATTATCTACGGCGGTGTACAGAAGAATATCGGACCGGCAGGCGTGGTTATCGTGATTATCCGTGAGGATCTGATTACGGAAGATACGCTGCCGGCAACGCCTACCATGCTGAAATATAAGACGCATGCGGATGCGGAATCTCTCTATAATACGCCGCCCGCTTATGGTATTTACATCTGCGGCAAAGTCTTTCAGTGGATTAAGAAAATGGGCGGACTTACGGTAATGAAGCAGCGCAACGAGGAAAAAGCAAAGATTTTGTATGATTTCCTCGATCAGAGCAAGATGTTTAAAGGAACTGTGAGAAAGGAAGACCGTTCTTTGATGAACGTTCCCTTTGTCACCGGAGATAAAGAACTGGATGCAAAATTTGTCAAAGAGGCAGAAGCTGCAGGATTTGTAAACCTTAAGGGGCACAGAACCGTAGGCGGTATGCGCGCCAGTATATACAATGCAATGCCGAAGGAAGGCGTGGAGAAATTAGTTGCATTTATGAAAAAGTTTGAAGAGGAGAATTAAGATGTATCAGTATTATTGCTTAAATCCGATTGCCAGCGTAGGTTTAGAGCTGTTTGGCAAAGATTACACGAAGACGGAAGAAATAAAGGACGCGCAGGCTGTTCTTGTAAGAAGCGCCGCTATGCATGATATGGAGCTGCCAGAGGGGCTTGAGGCGGTTGCCAGAGCGGGGGCCGGGGTAAATAATATTCCTCTGGATAAATGTGCAGATCAGGGAATTGTGGTATTCAATACTCCCGGGGCGAATGCGAACGGCGTCAAGGAACTGGTATTTGCAGGTATGCTCCTGGCTTCCCGTGACATTACCGGAGGAATCAACTGGGTATTGGAGAATAAGGACAGCGAGAGCGTGGGAAAGGATGCGGAAAAAGCAAAAAAGGCTTTTGCAGGCTGTGAAATTGCCGGTAAGAAATTAGGCGTGATCGGCTTGGGTGCAATCGGCGTCAAGGTGGCAAATGCAGCTACCAATCTTGGTATGGAGGTATATGGATATGATCCCTATATTTCTGTAAACGCGGCATGGAACCTGTCGAGGAATGTAAAGCATATTAATAATGTGGAAGATATTTATCAGGAATGCGACTATATAACGATCCATGTGCCTTTGCTGGAAGCTACCAGGAAAATGCTGAACCAGGAAGCTTTCGCACGGATGAAGGAGGGGGTTGTAATTCTGAACTTTGCCAGAGATCTTCTGGTGGATGAGGAAGCTGTCCTTGCGGCGATCGCAGAGGGCAAAGTAAAGAAATATGTTTCCGATTTCCCCAACAGTACAACGGCAGGCAAGGAAGGGTGTATTGTTATCCCGCATTTGGGAGCCTCCACAGCAGAATCGGAGGATAACTGTGCAGTCATGGCGGTAAAGGAGATCAGAGAATATCTGGAAAATGGTAATATCCATAATTCCGTAAATTTCCCTAATTGTGATATGGGCGTCTGCGTTGCCGCAGGACGGGTGGCAGTGCTGCATAAGAATGTCAAGGGGCTGATTGGAAAATACACGGCGGTGCTGGGAAACAATAACATTAATATTTCTGATATGACCAATAAGAGCAGAGGAGATTATGCCTATTCCCTGTTAGACATTGATTCTCCGATCACAGAAGCGGCGATAGCGCAGCTTAAGGAAATTGACGGTGTGCGAAGAGTCAGAGTCATTAAATAGAAATCGTGTACGCTGGCATTTTGCAGCAACATATGTTTCCATTCTATAGGAACGGCATTTTTGTACATTCATGTGACATAAAAAAGAATCCTGTATACAGGATTCTTTTTTATGTTCCGAAATATCTGGAACAATCTGGAACGATCTGTCGTTTAATATTTATTGTTGTAATGCAGCAAAATCATATTCAGAGAATGATCTTCATCCATCATGCGGTGGTAGATGTTGTAGATGCTCGCACAGGCATTCTGCGTCTTTTCAATAATCTGGTCAAAGGATTTCTCCAATACCCGTAGTATCATGTCATTCATCTGACAGCTCTTGTACTTCATCTGCAGGTACTTTAAAAGCTTTGGGTGCTGATAGAGTGAAACATTTCGTTCGGAGGTCAGAGAATTGCTCATCAGGTAGGAGAGAGCAACAATTTCTGCAGCAGGTACCGGGGTAAAGTCCAGAGGACGGTCGTTTGCCCAGCATTCTAACAGCAGGAAAGATTCATTGATTGTATTGAGAATCTGTGATTCCACACTTCCCGAGAGGATGTCCCTTGTAATGTCCTGGGTGGAGGTGCGGTATAACTGCGTAAGATATTGGTTATAATCTGCCGTATTGTTGAGTTTGGCCGGAAGAGAGATCTTGCCGATATTGTGCAGCAATGTGGCAAGCTGTATCGTCTTCCTGGAATTTGCAGGCATTCGCAGATTTTGTGAAAGATTCTCGCTTAGCTGAACCGCATAGTTTGTATGCAGAGCTGTATAATCATTTCGGAAATCCACAGAGAAAATAAAGGTCATGAGATAATTATGTATCTGTGCTTCCGTAAGGGTAAAATGCTCCCGCGTATAATCGCTTAATTCTTTCTGATATTCCAGCGTGTGAATATGCCGAAGAAGCTGGTGCTTACGTTCTGTTTGCTGGAACCAGCGTATGTCAGAAGCGAGAAAGACAGTTCCCGAACATTTCTCCAGAAAAGAATCTAAGTTTTCCTCTCCGTTCAGCATGCAGAAAATATCAATCCGATCTGCAAGATAAATCAGTTTGGAAATGTCCCTGTGATAATTACTGATAGGGACAGGATAATACTGTGCGTTGCAGTGATGGTGATATAAAATAGTATCTGCATATTCCGGCAGAGGGGAAAACGTTTTAAAAAGCAGATAGCCAAACACAGAATGTTCCATGGAATCATTGAGGTCAAAGCTTAACATGGAATCAATTTCTTTCTCTTTATATGCCCCGATATCATGAAGCAGGCCCAGCATAAAAATATCATGCTTTTCCTGTTGGGTATAACGGTTAGTCTCTTCCATCATCTTCATTAGAATGTAGGCAACACGCTCTCCATGATTGATCAGTCTCGGATCAAGATGATGAAAAGATTGACAGATGACATCAACAATATTAATTAAAGGCGGGCTATTCATATTACATACCTCCATTCAGAAAATCTGTTAAAATCTATTTGCTTTTCGTGCATAATCTATACTATAATTATAGTAAATTTGATATGCAGTGTCAACAATACAATTGCCAAAATGGAGGAAAAAATTGTAATTTCTGCCAAAGAAAAAGACGGTAAAGGAGGACATATGAACAAAATAACATCATTTTATTTGCTGCAGAAAGTTCTTCTGGCGAAAGGAAATGCAAAGACGGCCACAGATAATCTGGCAGAACTGGAGGAATTGCAAAAGATTGCAGAGCCGGGCGTGCTCAAAGGATATCTGGATGATTTCATACCTTTCCTTGTGGATTTTGCCGTGCGTGTTTTGATAGCTCTTTTAATCTATGCGATTGGAAAACGTGTGATTAAATGGCTGAGAAAACTATTGAAAAGAGCGCTGGAGCGTACGGGGCTGGATGAAGGTGTCTGCCAGTTTCTGGATTCTTTTGCCAAGATCATATTAAATGTAGTTCTGGTTCTGGCAGTTATTAATCAGCTTGGGGTGGCGACGACTTCAGTGGTGGCAGTAATCGGTTCCGCGGGTCTGACCGCAGGTCTTGCCCTGCAGGGAAGCCTTTCAAATTTTGCGGGCGGGGTACTGATTTTATTGTTTAAACCTTTTAAAGTTGGAGACTATATTATTGAAGATACCCATAAAAATGAAGGGATTGTATCTGAGATTATGATATTTTACACGAAACTGGTGACTGCCGACAACCGCACCGTGGTAATACCGAATGGAATGCTTGCCAATTCCAGTCTGACCAATGTCACCCAGCAGGACAGACGGCGGGTGGATCTCTATGTAGGTATTTCCTATGAGTCTGATATGAAGAAGGCAAAGGAATTGCTGGCGGAAATCATTGCGCAGGAAGAGTCGAGGCTGGAAGAAGAAATTGTGGTATTTGTCGATGCTTTGGAGGACAGCAGCGTCCGTCTGGGCGGGCGGCTTTGGGTTCCAGCCTCTGATTACTGGCAGGTTAAGTGGAGGATGACAGAACGCATCAAAGAAACTTTTGAAGAAAACCAGATTGAGATTCCATATAACAAGATGACAATTTCTGTAAAGCAATGATGAATGGGCGGTTTCGTTGACAATATTGGTAAAATATGCTAATCTTTTATGCATGGCAGTTTTCTTAATATTGTAAGACAATTTGCTGCAAAGAGACGAAGGGTATCGGGAGACTGCCTGTGAGGGCAGTCTTTCTTAAGTTAACTATTTTGAAAGGACGCAGGACTATGGATTTTAATGATTTGACAGCATATGAGGTGCTGCAGGAAAAAAAACTGGACGATATAAAGTCGGAAGGATATTTGCTGCGGCACAAAAAAAGCGGGGCCAGAGTCAGCCTGATTTCCAATGAGGATGAGAACAAGGTATTCTATATTGGATTCCGGACGCCGTCTTTGGACAGTACCGGAGCGGCGCATATTTTGGAACATTCGGTATTGTGCGGTTCCCGGAAATTTCCCGTAAAGGATCCTTTTGTAGAACTGGTGAAAAGTTCTCTGAATACATTTTTAAATGCAATGACTTATCCCGATAAAACGATTTATCCGGTGGCAAGCTGCAATGACAAAGATTTTCAAAATTTGATGGAGGTATATCTGGACGCAGTGTTCTATCCGAATATCTACCGGCACAAGGAGATATTCTGTCAGGAGGGCTGGCATTATGAAATGGAAGACCAGGATTCTCCGCTTACCATTAACGGCGTAGTGTATAATGAAATGAAGGGGGTATTTTCTTCTCCGGATGAAGTGCTGAACCGGGAAATTATGAGCGCTCTTTATCCGGATACGTCTTATTTTTACGAATCCGGAGGCGATCCGGAGGTGATCCCGGAGCTGTCCTATGAGCAGTTCCTTGCATTCCACCAGAAATATTATCACCCTGCCAATTCTTATATTTATCTTTATGGAAATATGGATATGAAAGCAAAATTAGAGTGGCTGGACCAGGAATATCTCAACAACTTTGACAAAATTCAAGTAGATTCAAAAGTCAGAGAGCAAAAGCCTTTTGCACAAGCGCGCCAGGTGGAATTGTCCTACAACATTTCCAGCGGCGAACCTTTGAAGGACAATACCTACTTGTCTTATAATGTAAGTACGGGAACGATTCTGGATAAAACGTTGTATGTCGCGTTTGATATTCTGGATTATGCGCTGTTGTCCGCGCCGGGAGCGCCTTTAAAGCAGGCTTTGCTGGACGCTAAAATCGGCAAGGACATTATGGCGTCCTTTGATAATTCCACTTTGCAGCCTATGTTTACTATTGTGGCAAAGAACAGCAATCTGGAGAAAAAAGAGGAATTTCTTGGGATTATCCGTAAAGTCCTGAGTGAGCAGGCCGAGCAGGGAATCAACCGAAAATCGCTTCTGGCAGGAATTAACAGCTATGAGTTCCAATACAGGGAAGGAGATTACGGAGCCTATCCCAAAGGGCTGATGCTCGGCATCCGCTGTCTGGACAGCTGGCTGTACGACGATAATAAGCCCTTCCTGCATTTAGAGGAGCTTGAAATTATTGAATTTTTAAAGGAGCAGGTGGATAAGGGTTATTTTGAAAAGCTGGTGCGGGACTATCTGCTGGAAAATCCTCATGCGGCAGTTGTTGTGGCAAAGCCGGAGTATGGTCTGCATGAGAAACGGGAAGAAAAGTTAAATGAGAAACTGCAGGCATATAAGGATTCTCTCAGTGAGCAGGAGCGTCAGGAGGTAATCGATTTTACGCATCGCCTGCGTCAGTATCAGGAAGAACCCTCTTCCGCGGAGGATATGGATAAACTGCCGGCGCTTGCGAGAGAAGATATAAAAAAAGAGGGGGAAAAACTGTATAATCGTGAGAAGTATCTGGCAGATACGCTTGTGCTCTGTCACGATATCGACACCAACGGTATTGCTTATTTCAGTCTGATGTTTGATGTAACGGCGCTTTCGGCGGAGAAGATTCCGTATCTTGGAATTTTAAAGTCTGTTTTGGGATATGTGGACACAAAGCTTTATGCATTTCCAGAGCTTGCCAATGAGATAAACCTGCATACCGGGGGGATTTTCAGCAGCATTGGAATTTATCCACATGTGATGCAGGACAGTATTTCCCTCAAATATGAAGTGAAGGCGAAGGCTTTGTACCGTGAAATTCCAAAGACCATGGCGATTATCCGGGAAATCATATCCGGAAGTAATTTCAGGAAGCAGGAGCGTCTCTATGAGATTCTGGCACAGTTAAAATCCAGGCTTCAGATGAATTTAAGCTCAGCCGGACATTCCATTTCCTCCATGCGCGCCATGTCATATTTTTCCGAGAGCGCAAAATACACAGATATGACCCAGGGGATAGAGTTTTATCAGCTTGTAAAGGATCTGGAAGAGAATTTTGAAACGAGGAAAGACGAACTCAGCCGGACGCTGGAGGAACTGGTAAAAGAGATATTTTGTAAAGAAAACCTGATGTTTAGCATTGGGGCTGAGCCTGCAGGAATGAAGCAGGTAGAACAGGAAATTCAGGGCGTAATGGATATTCTTGCTGTGCAGGCTGCTGGAAAGCAGAAAAAGGCGCCTTCTCTGGAAAAGAAAAATGAGGGATTTTTAGACGCCTCACAGGTGCAGTATGTGTCCCGCGCCGGAAATTTCCGCAAAGAGGGCTATGCATATACCGGAGCGCTGCGGATTTTAAAGGTGCTGTTAAGTTATGATTATTTGTGGATGAATATTCGCGTCAAAGGGGGAGCCTATGGCTGTATGAGCGGCTTTACCAGAAAGGGAGACGCCTATTTTACATCTTACCGCGATCCGCATTTAAGCAGGACGAATGAAGTGTATCAGGGGATTCCTGAATATTTAGAGCAGTTTTCCGTGGATGAAAAGGAAATGACAAAATATATTATCGGAACGTTCAGCAGCCTTGACGCGCCGCTGACCCCGGCCGGAAAAACCGGGCGCAGCGCTACGGCCTATCTCACTGGTTTGACAGAACGTATGCTGCAGGAAGAACGCGAAGAAATCTTAAATGCCAGTCCGCAGGATATCCGCCAATTATCCGGCATTGTCCGCGCAGTGCTGAAAGAGGAGGCAATTTGTGTTATCGGCAATGAAAAGAAGCTCAAAGAAGAGAAACAGATGTTTCAGGAATTGAAAAATCTGTATTAAAATCAATTGGCAATTGTTTTTCACGAATTGTCTGTCACGCAGAACGCGCACAGAATGGAGGATAAGATGAAGGATAATTTGAAATCCGGTTTTGTTACGCTGGTGGGCAGGCCCAATGTGGGCAAATCTACCCTGATGAACCGGCTGATTGGGCAGAAGATTGCCATTACCTCGAAGAAACCCCAGACGACCCGGAATCGCATTCAGACTGTATATACGGATGAAGAGAAGGGACAGATTGTCTTTCTGGACACTCCGGGGATTCATAAAGCGAAAAATAAGCTGGGGGAATATATGGTAAATGTGGCGGAGCGGGCTTTGCGGGAAGTGGATGTAATTCTCTGGCTGGTTGAACCAAGCAATTTTATTGGCGCGGGAGAACGCCACATTCTGGAAAAACTGGCGAAGGCCAACACCCCGGTGATTCTTGTCATCAATAAGACGGATTCGGTAAAAAGAGAGGAAATTCTGGGTTTTATCGACACGTACCGCAGAGAATATGATTTTGCGGAAATTGTGCCGCTGTCCGCTTTGCGGGGGGAAAATACGGAAATTTTGCCGGATTTAATTTTCAAGTATCTCCCGTATGGTCCCATGTTTTATGAGGAAGATACTATTACGGATCAGCCAATGCGTCAGATTGTGGCGGAGATTATCCGGGAAAAATCTCTCCATGCTCTGGAAGAAGAAATTCCCCATGGGATTGCTGTAACCATTGAACGGATGAAAGAGCGGACAAAGGGACAGATTGTAGATATTGACGCAACGATTATCTGCGAGAGGGATTCTCATAAGGGCATTATCATCGGGAAAGGCGGCAGTATGCTGAAAAAAATCGGTACGAACGCCCGGTTTGAGATAGAACGTTTTCTGGATAGTAAAGTGAATTTAAAGCTTTGGGTAAAGGTGAAGAAAGACTGGCGGGACAGTGATTTTCTGATTAAAAACTTCGGTTACCGGGAAGATGAGGAATATTGAACGTTATCTTTGCAGAGGCTGGCGGTATGGAAGTACAAGACAGTTCTGCCATATTTTTGATAGTATAACGGTATGCGGAGCGGACACCCTATTGTTAGAGATAACGCTGCGGGATTCTGGATGGAGATTCTCAAAGAGGGCAGCAGATAGACAGAAGAACAGGGGGCAACCGCAATGATAGAGCAGGAATGGATGAAATTTGCAAGTACAGGAAGTATTCAGGATTATTTAAGTTACAGGTGCCGCCAGGGGACAGAGGGCGTTTATGGAGACGCCTCTTCCTCTATGCTGGCGGGCACAGACACAACAGGCAGGAGCGTGAATGGATATGGGACAGACCATAGTGCTGACGGGCATGGTGTTATCAGCAGTCCCGGTGGGGGAATATGATAAAAGAATCGTCCTTTTAACCAAAGAGCGGGGAAAAATTTCAGCCTTTGCCAGAGGCGCAAGGCGTCCGGGAAGCCAGGTAATGGCGGCGAGCAATCCATTTGCTTTTGGACAGTTCGAAGCTTATGAAGGGCGCAGCTCTTACACGGTGGTGAAGGCTGAAATTTCTAATTATTTCAGGGAGCTTGCACAGGATTTGGAGGGCGCCTATTACGGATTTTATTTCATGGAACTGGCTGATTATTATTCCAGGGAAAATGTGGACGAGGCGCCTATGCTGAAACTGTTATACCAGTCCTTACGCGCCTTGGAGAATCAGAACCTTGACAACCGGCTGGTGCGCAGAATTTTTGAATTAAAAGCCTTGGTGGTAAATGGGGAATATCCCAATGTATTTTCCTGCCTGAAATGCAAAAAGGAGGAAGATCTTAAGTATTTTCATGTGAAAAGAGGGGGAACTCTCTGCAGAGAATGCGGCGGGAGTGAGCATGACTGGGAGTTGGATGAATCCACCCTGTATACTCTGCAGTATATTATAACCGTACGGATTGAAAAATTGTATACTTTTACAGTGTCTTTGAAGGTTTTAGAGAAGCTGGAACAGATTATGAACGCTTACATGGCATTTTACATAGACCGGAAATTTCATGCATTGCAGGTGTTAGAGGAGAATGAAGGATTTGCTGCAAAACTGGCTGAAAAATCAGCAGTTGCAATAAATCGCTGAAAAGGGTATAATATTTTAGATTCACGTTAAGACTTTCAGGAGGGTAATTATGAGAAGAATAATTTGCATCAGTCTGGTCTGTGTATTGATGACCGGATTATTCAGCGCATGTGGAACATCTTTGGAAGCAGACCGTGATACTGTATATGTACAGAAGAGAGGCGCCATTATCAGCGCGGCTATTGCGGATTTTGACAAAGATTACTATGATGAGGAAGAGCTGAAATCATTTGTGGAAGAGAAAGTAGCAGGCTATCAGGAGGAACACGGCAAGAACAGCGTCAAAATTGATGAATTTTCAGTGGAGGAAAGAGTGGCGAAGCTCTTTATGAAGTATGATGGTTATGAGAATTATCAGGATTTTAACGAGGTGAGATTGTTTACGGGAACGGTTCCACAGGCTTTAGCGGCGGGATATGACTTTGATGCGGAATTTGTCAAAGTGGAAGATGGCAAGGCTGCCGGAAGCATAGAGAATACAGAGGTAGTGGATACGGATTACAAGGTGGTTATTTTAAGTGAAAAAGTAGATGTAAAGGTGGACGGAGCGATTCAATATATGTCTTCTGAATATACTTCCGTGAAGGCGAAGGATATGGTTTCCATCCAGATCCCGGAAGAAGCCGGAGACGTTGGGGAATCGTCTCTGGTTTATATTGTGTATAAATAGGGGAAGGAATCTGAAAGGAGAAGAAAGAGGTATCATGATGGAAAAGACAATGGAAAAAATCGTAGCATTGGCAAAGGCAAGAGGATTTGTATATCCTGGGTCTGAAATTTATGGCGGGCTTGCGAATACATGGGATTACGGTAATCTGGGCGTAGAGTTGAAAAATAATGTGAAAAAGGCATGGTGGCAGAAATTTGTAATGGAAAATCCCTATAATGTAGGTGTGGATTGCGCAATTCTGATGAATCCGCAGACCTGGGTGGCTTCCGGACATCTGGGAGGATTTTCCGATCCTTTGATGGATTGCAAAGAGTGCCATGAACGGTTCCGTGCGGATAAAATTATTGAAGATTTTGCCGATGAGAAAGGGATTGCCCTGGAATCTTCCGTGGATGGCTGGAGCCAGGAGGAGATGGTCAAATTTATTGAGGGCAATCAGATTCCCTGCCCAACCTGCGGAAAACATAACTTTACGGATATCCGCCAGTTCAACCTGATGTTCAAGACGTTCCAGGGAGTAACGGAGGATGCAAAGAATACGGTTTATTTAAGGCCGGAAACCGCGCAGGGCATTTTTGTGAATTTTAAAAATGTTCAGAGAACTTCCCGCAAAAAAATTCCTTTTGGTATCTGCCAGATTGGGAAATCTTTTCGTAATGAAATTACGCCGGGTAATTTTACATTCCGCACGAGGGAATTTGAACAGATGGAGCTGGAGTTTTTCTGTGAGCCGGGTACTGACCTGGAGTGGTTTCAGTATTGGAGAGGTTTCTGCCGCGACTGGCTTTTATCTCTTGGTATGAAGGAGGAAGAACTGCGTCTCAGAGACCATGATCCGGCGGAACTTGCTTTTTACAGCAAGGCAACTACGGATTTTGAATTTCTGTTCCCCTTCGGATGGGGAGAATTATGGGGAATTGCAGATCGTACCGACTATGATCTGACCCAGCATCAGAATACGTCCGGGCAGGATATGAGTTATTTTGATGATGAGAAGAAGGAGAAGTATATTCCTTATGTCATTGAGCCTTCTCTTGGCGCAGACCGCGTTGTACTGGCTTTTCTGTGCGCTGCATATGATGAAGAAAATATTGGCACGGAGGAGAAGCCGGATATGAGGACGGTGCTTCATTTCCATCCAGCGCTTGCCCCGGTGAAAATCGGTATTCTGCCTCTTTCCAAGAAACTGAACGAAGGTGCAGAGAAGATATATGCCCAGTTATCCAAAAAGTATAATTGTGAATTTGACGACAGAGGGAATATCGGAAAGCGTTATCGGAGACAGGATGAAATTGGAACGCCTTTCTGCGTTACATACGATTTTGAATCTGAAAATGATGGAGCCGTAACCGTGCGTGACCGTGATTCTATGGAACAGGAGCGAATCAGGATAGAAGAGCTTGACGCATATTTTGCAGAAAAGTTTGATTTTTAGGTATAGGATTTAGGGGAGAGGCGCGCGCCAGCATGTTTCGAAAAGTTAGTTTCCAAGAAGATGGAGGACACGTTATTTCGAAGCAAAGACCAAAAGACAAGCATTCCCGCCAATACCGACTTCTAAGAAATCTCTCTCATCCCTAATATTAATTAACTATTTTATGGGCAAAAACTGTTTTTTGGCATGGAGCAGTTACAATAAATACTATATAATTTTCTTGACTCTCCCCCATGGGGGAGAGTTTATACTTTTTAGAAGGAGATTGTAAATGTATCAGATCAGCCAGTTTTCAAAAATATCCGGTCTAACTGTTAAAGCGCTGCGTTACTATGATGAGCAAGGTATACTCAAGCCGTCATATCGTGATAGAAACACCTTGTATCGGTATTATGATGAAAATGATTTAAAAAAAGCGCAGTTAATTGGGTTTCTTCGTTCACTGGATTTTTCAATATTGGAGATTAAAGAAGTGCTTGAAATGGTAAAGAACGAAGTAGACTTAACTTCTATTTTGAGAGAGAAAATTGCGAATATTGAAGAAAATATACTAAGAGAGAAAGAGTTAATAAATAACATAAGTGGTTATCTATCTCCCGATGTAACGAAAACGGAAAATCAAACATACAAAATAACCCTTGAAGATATTCCAACAACCTTAGTAGCTTCCATACGGTTTTGGGGCAAATATAGCGAAATAGGAGAACATATTCCACTTCTTTACAAAGCTGTACAGGGAAATGCAAATGGACCTGCTATAAATTGCTACTATGATGAGGAATGTGTTGAGCAGGCAGATATGGAATTATGCTTACCTACTAAAAAGCAAATTGCAGTGAACACAATAAATTGTAAATATTTACCTGCTGTAAAGGCTGTTTGTACAACACATTATGGAAGTTATGAAAGACTGCATATTGCTTACAAAGCACTGTTCGATTATGTAAACAAACATGGTATAACCGTAATAGCTCCTTTCAGAGAAATTTATGAGAAAAGCCCCGGAATGATATTTAAAGGAAACCCCGAAAACTATGTTACAAAAATACTATTTCCTTATAAGATTCTATAAAGAAAGAGGATTCCATAATGCAAAAAGTTATAAGAGATTTTATTCCACAAGGCGGAAAGCACTGCATTACAAATTCAATGAAACAGATTTTTTCTTATTATGGTTATCTGTTATCAGAAGAAATGATGTTTGGTTTAGCATCAGGACTATCTTTTTTATATTTAAACCAATCTTCTTCCCCTATGGTAAATGGAAGAATTAAGGTTTTTGAGTTTGAAAAAAAATTAGCGGCTCGACTAAATATATCCATTCAATGCAAGTCGGGTTTTGATTATGAAAAAATCAGTCAGATATCTAAAGATATGATAGACCAAAACAAACCAATTTTAATATATGTGGATATGCCGTATTTATCATATCTAGGATTGAATAAAAATAGTCATTTTGGCGGTCATGCTGTTGTCCTTTTTGGATATGACAATGAGTTAGAGCGGTTTTGGATAAGTGATAGGGGGCTGTCGCATCAATGATTGACAAATCATAGGTGCGGCAGCACTTTTTTGCCCATTTTTTCTGAGGTGTGTGG
>QXWW01000026.1 GCA_009911185.1 Lachnospiraceae bacterium | reverse complement strand
CTGTCATCTAAGATATATTTAGAAATTTATTAACTGTGTAGCTTTAATTGACTACACCATTATTATACAAGGAGGTGTCCATATGAACTATACAACAAATGAGGCGGCCCAAAAATTAGGGATCACGAAAGACACATTATTTTATTATGAGAAAGAAGGATTGCTGCCCAAAATTGAAAGAGATGAAATGAATAGACGGATGTATTCTGAATCGGATATTGAATGGATATTTTTAATCCGTTGTTTAAGAGATACTGATATGCCAATGTGTAAAATAAGACAATATATATCACTTCTGAAACATGGCGGGGAAAATTCGATACCAGAGCGAAAAAATATTTTAGTTGAACATGAGGTTTTTATTAAAAGAAAAATTAAGACATACCAAGACTTATTAATGTTGATAAGAAAGAAAATAGAATTTTATGACGAAGTTTTAAATGATAAAAATCCTGAATCCCAAAAATGTATGGATTATCTCATGGAATGGGAACATTTTAAAGAACTTCTTGGAGGGATTGTATATGAAAAGTAGTAAAATAGCTTTGATAACAGGCTGTACAAGCGGAATAGGAAAAACTTTTTCTGTTAAATTTGCACAGGAAGGTTATGATTTGATTTTGGTAGCAAGAAATACGGATAAATTAAAAGAATTATCAGATTACTTGTCACAGACTTATCGTATAAAACCAGTTGTTATTGCTTGCGGGCTGGAAAAGCCAGAAGCTGCTGATTATATATTCCGAAGAATACAAGAATTAAATTTGCAGATAGATGTTCTTGTTAATAACGCCGGTTTTAATGAGTTTGGGAGTTTTATAAAAACAAGCAGCGAAAAAGAGCATGATATGATGTACTTACATATGTTTTTTGTAACGGACATGATGAAACTATTCCTACCTTCTATGTTGGATAACAAGCAGGGACAGATTTTAAATATAGGTTCAACAGGTTCTTATATATCATGCCCTTACAATGCCGTTTATGCAGCAACGAAATCATATATTTTATCTGTATCAAAAGGAATTGGCGCAGAACTCAAAGGCACTGGCGTGACGATTACAACTTTATGCCCTGGTTCTACAAAAACAGAATTTGCTGCCAAGGCGGGAATGGAAGATACTTTATTATTTAAATTATTTGTTATGACGCCGGAACGTGTGGCTGATATTGGATATAAGGCTCTTATGAAAGGAAAAAAGGCAGTTGTGGCAGGAATGTACAATAAGATGCTTGTTGCATCGTCTTTCATCCTGCCCTCAAAATTAGTTGATTATCTTAGCAGGATAATGTTAGGAAAACAACATAATCATACAGTTTTATGAGATAAAAAGACAAGTAGGCTAAATGAAAAGTAATGTCCAGTGTATAGCCCGCTGTTGCATATTAAAAGTGGCATAATTGCCTGCTTCCCGTGGTGGTTTTCCGTAAAAAAACATATATAATGTTATTTATGAGGTAATATATATGAAATTGGAAGAAAAACTGCAAATGTTAAGAAAAAGGAATGGTTATTCCCAAGAGCAACTGGCTGACAAGATTGGAATAGCAAGGCAGACTGTGAGCAAATGGGAAAACGGACAGGCAATTCCAGAATTAAATGGATTGATCTTGTTAAGTGAATTATACGGCGTAACCATTGACAGAATAGTAAAAGATGATGATGAGTGCAATATTTTGATATGTAAGGACGCAGACATTGACATCAATAAAACGGTTTCCTTTTTGGTTTCTGCAAAAAAGAATACCTATCCAATCAATGAAAATAAAGCACAATCTTCACGAATGAAATCCAATGATTTTTGTTATGCCGAAAATGAGTATAAATATTATGATACTTACTTAGGCGGTGAAAAATTTACTGGTGAAGAAGCAGTATGGCGCTATGATAATCCTATTTGGTGCATGAATTATACGGGTCGGGTTATAGGGAGTAATTTTAATAACAGATTTTTAAAAGAAGTTTTGCTGCAGATTACGGAAAAATTTCCTTATCGGGGACCTAAAATATATACAAAAGGTGATTACCATTATCATTGCAAAGTGGATGGAGAATTTGTCTGGTTTCAAGGGTATGAGGATATTTTTTATCTGGATGAAAAAATTTATGAATGTTACTTTCACGGAGGTGTAATTCAGTAGATGGATATTATAGAGCAAAAAATAGATACAAAGGACTTTTTAACGAAATCAAATTTACCTGCAAGTGATTATGTCATAAATCCATATGTCGGCTGTACTCATGCTTGTAAATATTGCTATGCAAGGTTTATGAAAAGATTTACAGGGCATAAGGAAGAATGGGGAAAATTTATAGATATTAAACAATGTGAAAAACCTGTAGACCTGAAGAAGATAAAAGGAAAGTCTGTTTTCATGTCGTCTGTAACAGACTGTTATAATTCTTTTGAGAAAAAATATGGCATCACAAGGAGGATATTAGAACAACTTGTGTATGCAGATTGTCAAATTACTATTTCAACAAAATCAACGCTTATTTTGCGGGACATAGAATTGCTGAAAAGAATATCCAATCTCAAAGTGGCAGTTTCAATCAATACTTTGGATGATGCTTTTCGGGCGGATATGGATAATGGCAGTTCCATTGAGGGCAGGCTTCATGCAATAGAGCAATTACATCATGCGGGTATTCATACCGTCTTGTTTATGTCGCCTATTTTTCCGTATATCACAGAATGGAAAAACATAATTGACTGCACGAAAGAGAATGTTTGTGAATATTGGTTTGAAAATCTGAACCTTAGAGGGGAATATAAAAGCAGTATTCTTTCTTATATCACTACACATTATCCAGACTTAAAAGAAAAATATGAAGCAATTTATTTAGAAAAAGAGAATGCCTATTGGAATACGTTGGCTGATTTGCTCAATACATATTGTGATGAACAGGGATTGGATTATGTCAATTATTTTTACCATGACAAACTGGTAAAAGAGAAATTAAATAATCAATAGATAAGAAAAATGCGAATGTACATACGTCCAATGAATAAACAACGATGTTCGATGGGCCGTATTACTATACATTAATTACCCTCCGACTTTGTTTTTGAATTTTTGAGGATTTTTTATGTCTTTTCTTCGGACAGTTATCTGTCTGCTTATACAAAGCTAAATCAATTCTTACTTCGCATATTGGGGAATAGCAGGAAGCCAGTTAAAAAAGTTTCCGTCTATGCAACACATAATTATTGAGTTCACGTAGCGCTTCCAAGTAATCTGAGTTATCAGAACATACTAAATGAAATGTGTATTCATATATTTCTTAAATATAAAAAGAGCCGACAAACTATGACTTCCCACGGCTCTTTACGTTTCGAACAGTAACGGGGAAATTATTCAGTTCTGTATCTATCCGTATTTGCAACCTTGTTTTTCTCCCACAGACAGGACAATAAATCCACTCTGTTTCCCGCTCATTTTCTACTTTTCTCCCGTTAAGGCATTTTCAACAGCTTTCTTTATGACAACACTTGAATTTGTTGCCCCCGATACTGTGTCAACATCTATTTTCTGTTCTTCCATGATTCTGTCAACAATAACCTCTGCGGGCTTCCCACGTCCGTTTTTATGCTCCAGTATATCAATATTTGTAATTGCTCCATTCTGAACCATTACTTCCACTTTTGCATAAACAAAATCCACGTCATATTCTCCAACATAAACTCCGTCGGTAATATCGGGAATATCTATATTTCTAAAAGCTGTTTCCCTTACTGCCTTTTTATAGTCTGTCAAACTTTTCAAATAAACTGCTGTAAAAATCAAACCGATAAGGAAAAGAAAAATTACTGTAAACAACAGGATTCTCTTTCGGGATAGTTTCATTTCAGACACCTCTCAATCTTTCTCATTGCCCGCTTAGTCAGTCCTTTTTTATTTTTTACATTTGCACACACCACTTTTCCTATCGATTGCATACCTGCGGTCTTGAAAAATTCGTCCATATTGCGGATTGCCCCTCTGCTCTGTCCGAATATCCATGAAAAAGGGGCAGGAGTATTACAGGAAATTAAAATTATATATTTCTTTCCCCGCAAACGTGGTTTGGGAAATGTATCTGTTTCTTCCATAGCTGTTCCCAATAACCGGTCAAACATATTTTTGACAGGAGCCGGAACATTTGCCCAATAAACAGGGGCGGCAAGGATAACAAGCTGACACTTATGTAATAGCGCAACAATTTCCCGTATGTCGTCTTTCTGAACGCAAACATGCATGTCCATGCAAGCACGGCAACCTGTACAGAAAGAAAGTTTCTTTTCATACAGATTAATTTTTAATACAGTATAGCCCGCCTGTTCAGCTTTGCGAACTGCCAAATCCAACATGGCTGCCGTTGTTCCATTTGTATGGGGACCGCCTAAAATGGCAAGCACATTTTTTTCTCTCATAATCCTCTCTCCTTAGCCGCAATCGAATGGTAGATAAGGGAAAACCCATATTCCAAAAACTGCTTTTTAGATAACCCCATTGACTTTTTAATATATTCTTCTTTGTTTGCGGCAAGCTGAATGATTCCGGAAAGCATACCCCAAAAATTAAATATGACAGGAATAATTTCCAAATCACTCCGTAAATCTCCTTTTTTCATGCCAGACAGTAAAAAATCTTTAATCTTCTCATTTATTTCTTCCCCAATTTGATAAGTTTCCTTTTCTTCTGCCAGATAGTCCTGGTTCTCAAAATCAATGTTGATTTTGTCCAACACCATTTTGAAATAAAAGGGAAATTCTTCCTGATACTGTACCAGACTGTGACAGATAAAGCTGTATCTTGTTTCTGTGTTTTCGTGCTGTGTCAAAGCAGAGGATATATAGTCGTAAAGTTTTTTCATACTGTTTAGTACTAAAATGCCGACTATCTCCTCTTTATTTTCAAAATATACATACAATGTTGCTTTACTGTATCCGGCGGCTTTCGCTATATCGTCCATAGAAGTCGCGGCAATTCCTTTTTCCATAAATAGTGCGGATGCCGCAGACACTATATTTTCCCTGTGTACGCTTCTAGGCTCTTTCTTTCTTCGTCCCATGCCTTCCTCCTTGCAATAATTAAACTCATAGTTTAATTATATAGATAGTATTTTGTCTTGTCAATGAATTTATCAAAAAAATCATAGTCCATGCGCCAAAAAAGGTAGACGAGAAACGGGTACAGAAAGCAGATATTGTTTTCAACTTTGTCAGAGAAATCCATTTTCTTTCTGTTAAACAACCGAAACGGCAAGGCGCATGAAAACAGGAAAAGACGGTATATCCCTTGCAATAAGGGCTATACCGCCTAATCTGAAATTACTTCCTTGTCACCGCACACCTTGGACTTTCGGGAGTTCCTAACTCTTTTGAAATCTGTATAAAATTATCGCTTGCATAATTGTGTACCCTTGAAAATAAAGGCTTTCCGGCTCATTATGGGGCTACAATGGTGTTACGATTTACATTTAACCATTACTTATAAACACTTTCTTTAATTCCACACCAATCTATATTCCAGCACATGGCTCAATAATTTTTTTGGTTCAACATTAAATTTACTTGCCAATTCTTGCATTCTCTCATCTATTAAATGAAGATTTTCTTCTTCACATCTCTGAATATCTGCTTCTCCATGCAACATAAATTCTGAAATACCGTTTGGCTCTGCTCCAAGTTTCTCAAATAATTTCTGACTTGGATAATTTTCGGCATCAATTCTCACACGGAATTTTGACACGTTCAGCCTATTTTTTATTTCATCCAACATAACACTAACCGCCTTATATCCTATTCCTTTATGTTTCCACTTATATAAAATTTCTATTGCAATCTCCCATTGTTCATGTGTAATATTCTTTATGCCACAATATCCCACATATTCATCATTCACTATAATTGAAAACATTAATGCTTTATATTCTATATGCTCATTCCATAACATATTGCGATATGCTTCTTCCTTTAACATTGACTTAACAATATTATTTTCTTCTTGTAATTCAATAAATATATCTTTATCTGAATCTTGTACTTTTCGTAAAATAATATTATCTTTTACAGTAATACATTCTCCAAATTCCCAAAACATATGATTAATCTTTTTTCCCATTTCATCATTCGTAGCTATATCAATTAAGCGTTCTGCTAATAGTGTATTTTCTTTATCTTTAAGATAACTTATCGCTTCTTTCTTTTTCTCTTCAAAAGTTTTTCCATCTTCTTTTTCAAAAATATCCATAACTTTATGAACTGAATCTTCTATAGAAATCTTTATGACACTAGCAGTTAAGGATTGATTTTTCATCATATCTACCTTTCTGGTTCAATAATAATTCTAAATTCGCAAAAGCATTTCTTATTATTTTATCACAAAACCGCCTTTTTGTATATTTCAAAAAAATTTTTTAGACTGGCAGCAGGACTAAGCCTTTTTGAAAATGCCTGGCAGAAAAGCCCACTTAGTAGGGGGTATGCGTGATTTCACCTAAAACCCCCACCTACCGCCTATAGCCAAAAGAAAAGGGTATGCACTCAATACATACCCTTAAACAATTATTTTTCATTCTTTACAATCTCAATATACTTTTTTAATGTATTCCTGCTAATGTTATGCTTCTGCATCAAATCTATCTGTTTTATACTTCTGTCCTTAATATATAATTGTATATCTGCTTTTAATTCATCTGACATCTTATCAAGTTTTCCTGTCACTCTGCCACTCCGTTTACTGCTTGCCTCAATTCCATCTTTAATTCTTTGAACTGTTATTTTTCGTTCTTGCTCTGCCCTGTCCAGTTCCACTATCAGCAATAGCTTTACTGTGCTTTCAAGGCTCGTCCTTGCCACTAAATTCTGTGCTTTTGCTACATTCAGTAATTGCTTTATATATGGTGTACTTACTGTCTGATTATCAATAAAAATTAACTCAACGCCTTTATTCAACAGTTCCATATATTTTACATATCCCTGCTCTGCTTCTCTCGTAAACCGGCATATATCCTTAAAAACAATCGTATCTCCCGGCTGCACTATGCTTTCTAATTTCTGCCATTGCTTACGCTCTGTAAAATTCTTTCCGCTTTTATCCTCTTTAAACTCTAACAGATATTCAATGCTATTTTCTTTTGCATACCTTTGTAATGCACTTTCTTGACGGGTAAACTTCTGTAAATCTCTTTCCTCTGATGTACTTATTCTCATATAACTATATACATTACACATAATGCTACCGCCTTTCTTTGTCAAATAAACTATAGATATTTTGATAGTTTCATTATACTGTCATTTAATCTATTTGTCAATATATTTTGACACTTTTAACAACAACAATAATAAGAAAAGATATTTTGACGGTTTGTGAATCATATAAAGAAGTATTGATAAAAATTGATAGGTAATTGTCATAAAACAAAGAATATGGTAGAATATCAGAGAGGAACAATCGTGTTGCAAGGTGGTAGCCTCCCTAAACTTGAAAAAGAGGGGAGGTGGTGTATATGAGTACATACGAAGTTTTAACGCTGTTAATTCTTTTCGGAACGTTTCTTGTTGCACTGCTTACCTACATAGATAGGAACAATAAGCGAAAATAAATAAGCCTACCTTGTCACTTGCCCGGTGAAGGTAGGCTTTACTGCTACTGGAGGTCAACCACTTTGTGGGCGGTTGTTTCCTCTTTTGTATCTATACTATATCATGTTTTAGCTTTTGTTTCAAGCAGAATTTACCGTTAATGCAAACCGTTAGGGAAGTAATAGACTACTGCCCTCTGTGGCTCTACAGGCTTGAAATAATCATCCGGGTTCTCCCCTGCTTCTGCCAGTTCCTGCCGATACTGTTCTATCCGCTGTAAAAGTTCTTCCCTGCTCTCCCCGGTTATCGCCATTACATCATCTAAAGAGAAATACTCATGCTCATTAAATGCAGATGCAAGGCTCATTCTCAAACCGCTGTAGATTGCTTCTAATGATAAATCATAGTCATTCATTCCGCTATCTATGCTATGTTCTAACTCTGCTCTGGTAATGCCATATTTCCCATAATTCGCAAGCAGATTATTTATGATTGTTTCTTTATCCATAACATCCCCCTATATTGCTATGTTTCGCCCATCAGCAGGAATAAAAGCTACTGGTGTCTTTCCTAACAAGTGTATCTGATAGCTTGTCCTGCTATTTCTGATTACTTGTAAATCAATATATTCTCCTACTTGATATTCTTCCGGCATAGATGCCTTTACCTTGCCTTGTTCATCAGAATTTAGCCACAACTGAAAATATAAGTGATTATCCTTAATATCCAAAATGCGATATGCCTTTACATTGTTTTGATTCCGCAAAGGTGCGGTTTTCTGCTCCTTTTTGTATTCCATGATGTTTTTCCTCTCTTTCTACATTTCTTCTCGCCGCCTACGGGCTGCAAATTCGGGGTTATATGTTGCTTTTGCTATCTGCTTCCAACGCTCTTTTCTGTCCGGCTCCGTCATTATCTGCCGCATTTTTTCTATTTCGTCCTGTTCTTTTTGTGCGAACAATGCCGCAAGTCCGGGATTGCTTCTTTCAAAATCTCTGATAATTTTCCGATTATCCTCGCCCCGGATAGCCTTGATTTTCTTCCATTCTTCAAAAGTCATGCTGTTTACCTCCCATTATCGCATTGAATACGGTTTATTTCTGTGTTTGTTTTCGCCTAACTGTCTATTTCTCAATGCCCTTTGTTCGTCCTGCTCTTTCATATATCTTTCTCGATAAGACTGATACAGTGCAGGACAGTCAAACGAAAATTGACTTATGATTTTCATGTTTCCAATGTCGGCTTCTTCCATTTTCTTCTTGTACCACTCATAGCTTCTTTGTTCTTTTTCCATTTCTGCATTACCTCCATTTTTCTTTATTCTGCCAGATAACAAACCCACCGAATAATCATACAAGGCGGCGTTATCTTCCTCGCTCAACTCTGCCAATCTTGCCGCACGTTCTGGGCTATTTGGCGGTGTACTGTAAACTCTGTTATAAATTTGTTCCATTTTTACGTAGTCCATCTTTTTACCTCATTTCTCAATGCTTTATGTCGTTGGCATATACACAATCGGACAACCTTTAACTTCCAATCGGTAAAATGTTTTTAATTCGTCCGACATACGCCTTTTCATTAACGACATTTCGGGATAAATTCTCCTAAGTACAGGGCGAACCGTATATAGAGCAAAACTATATTTTTCACATACCTTATTGCAAAATTCGGTTTCCAGAATATAGCCCTGCTGCCTAATCGTACTGTTAATTTCTTCTTTCAAAACATCTTCAACATGGTTTTTAAACGTCAAATCAATCTTCCTCCCCTCCAAGCTGTGGTAAAGTGCTTATACTGCCGCCTGGCGTATCCCCGGAACCGTCCAGCCGTGGGAGCTGGTCTGCTGTCAATATACGGTGTTCTTCTTTGTTCGGTATGCTTTCCTCAATGCTGATAGCATCTTTATAAGACAACCAATTTTTCATTAAAAAGATACCGCTTGGAGGGCTGATTTTGCCGCCTAACATAGCTTGTTCAATAAATGCTCCTATAAATGCCTTTGCGGACTGTATAAGCTCTTTACATTCCTTACTGCAATTTGTTCCATTATTCCAGTTAAAAAGTGTTGTCCGGCTGATATGCAATGCCATACAAAGGCTTTCTATGCCCGGTCTGATGCTGGACTGTTGGCAGAACGAAAAATATTCTTCAATTCTCTGCTTGATTTCCTCGTCTGTTTCCGGCTTGCCCCTATCGTGCAACTGCTTTAATGATGTAACTATTTCCTGCACTGCTGACGGCTCCATATCGTCAATCTGCCCTTGTGGATAACTGTTTTTTGCCATGTTTTACCTCTTTTCTGCTGATTTTCAGCTATATTTTTTAATTTCTTTTTATGATGTTAAGATTGTGCGTTGTACTTGGTCTTTCATGCCCTCTTGCGATTGTAATAAGCGTGTATCTTCTTATGGCACGAACCGCAAAGAGTACAAAGGTCTGTCAGTACATTCTCATTGCCTAATCTGGCATAAGTGATATGATGTACTTGTACGCTCCTAATCCTGTTTATTGGTCTGCCACACATCACGCAACCGCCATCTATGGCTATGCGTTCCTGTTTCTTAGCTTCCCATTCATCACTACGCATATAATCTTTATACTGCTGTGTCTGCATTTTTCATCATCTCCTTATAAATCCGTTCCAGTTCATCAATGACTGCCAATAATAAAGCAATCGCCAATTTGCGGTTATCATATTTTTTTGCTATCTGTCCACTTTCATCAACTACCGCCTCCCAGTACGCATCATCTGTCTGTACATTTGAATATTTCTTGTGAAAATTCCAAACATCTTGATACAATCCCCAATACTCATTTTTAAATGAATCCCTGCGAATATTTTCTTGTATCATATCAATGTCTTTGTTAGTCATATTGATACCTCACTCTCTGAAATTCCGTTACAAAAACCGTAAAATTGCTTACATTCATTTTGCACACTTCATTTTATTAAAGTGCTTGAAACCGTTGATTTTACTGGATTTTTATAGGACTGTGTAAAAATGTGCATTTCAAATGTGACATTCTAAAGTTAAACCCTTATAGGAAATTTACATTTACTTTGCACAAATTTACACATTTCCATTTTTCTTAGTCAAAAGGCAGCGGTTCTTGCCCCTCATATTTGATAAAATCCGTTTCCACCGTATAGCCTTTGACGATATTCCTTACAGTCTTGCCCTCAACCGTTCCGCTGTTCATAAACAAGCCCTTTGTTTTAAGTTCCGCAAAGAAATTTCCTTTGTTTTCACAACCGTAGCCATTATCCTCACACCACTTCGTATAGGCTTCATAAATATCTTTTGCTTTGCTGTTCCTGCCTGTCTTAGTCAGACATTCATTGATAAAGTTACCTATTTTGTCGCTGTCCGTCCTGTAGGTATCGGTTGCGGTCTGCACTGCTGCCGGTGGCTTCAACCCCTCTGCACGATATAACCGCAATCCCTCAATGCACCAATTCAAAATGCCGGATAGTTCCTGTTTATCTCTCAATCGGTTCTTTAGGTCTTTGTCCTGCTCCTGTGGCTCAAAATGCCTATCAAAGCTGATAACATTTATTCTGCCGGAACTGAAAACCGTATCATCTGTAATCGTTGGTAAATAATTTGTGTTTATCACTAATTTAAACTTAGGAATAAAGCTAAATTCCCTCTGGTGTAGATGCCTTGCTGTGATCGAATCCCTACCCAACAAAGATTTTAATAAAGCTGTATCAAACAACATTCTTTTTGGCGGCTCACTTGCATTACAGAACCTACACCCTGCCAACCGTGCTATATCTCCGCTTGCTTGTCTGCTGTCAAGATTTTGCTTTATTGCAAGGCTTTCCGGCTTCATTGTCAACGCATAATCGCCTAACAGATATATTAAAGTTTCGCAAAACGTACTTTTTCCGTTTCGTGTCGTACTTCCGTAGAGAATAAAACAAGTTTCCTGCTCTGTGTTCCCGGTCAATGAAAGCCCTGCTATCTTTTGGAGATATAATATCTTCTCCTTATCGTCCTGCATAATTTCCAATAGAAATTTCTTCCATTCTTTGCAATCGGCAGCAGGATTGTATTCAGCATTGCATACCTTTGAAAGAAGCATATCCGGGCTGTGCTCCACAAACTTAGGACTATCCTCCGTTAAATCAAGTGTACCGTTCTGCACATTCAGAAAATAATCATTTGTATCTAACTGTTCATTATCAAAAAAGTACACATCTTTGCTGTCCTGTAGCATATTATTTCTGTTTCTGATATTGCATAGTGCCGCTACTGCCTTTAAATATTTGCCCTCTGTATCAACATTTACAGCATATCTGACAAGTGCATCTGATAAGGCTTTTGCTGATGCCCTCGCACTCAAACCCTCAATATCATCAATCCACCTTTTACCGTCATATCGCATAAAATCTTTTCGTGATGGATTATATCTGTGCTTGTCCTTAAATACATCTGCAAATAGCCGCCCAAAGCCCTTATCTGATGTTTCGTACCTTTCAGCATGTAAATTCCTCAAAATCTGTTCTAAAGCCTTGTCCTGCTGCCCCTGTGCCTTTATAGGGGTGTCGTGGTTTGCTACACCCTCCCTTACGGTTTCTTTAACGGTATTCTGTTCCTGCTGTAGCAACTGTTCAAACTCCTGCTTTCTATGCCCTGCATTAAAATAGTCTGTTATATCTGCTTTGGGCGTGTCCGGCATGGGTACAATAATTTTGCTACTCTTGACAACTGCTTTAATGTCATTCTGGATAGTTTCAGCAACACGCTTTCCCGGCTCGTCATTATCTGCCAATATGAAAACCTCTGCACCCTGCACCAATGTAGCAAAGTCTGACTGCCAATCATTTACACCGCCATAAGTAAAAGCTGTGTAACCTCTTTTTATCAGCGTATCAACATCTTTTTCGCCCTCTGGTATAAAAATAGGTCTGCCCTCTGCAATCGCCTTATTTATGGCTTGTAGGCTTCCATAGATAGCCTTATAACTCTTTCTGCCTACATCATGCCCCAAACCGTATGTAAAGCGGTCATTCTGCAATTTGCCATAGATGATTTTCTTTTCCTCGCACCTAATCTTTGTAAAGGCATAAGCACCGTTAATAGAAACATAGTTGTAAACCGCTTCAATTTTGCGTTTCTCTCTGCCCTCTACATAGGCTCGCCAGTTTGGACTTCTTGGCTCTACATCATAAAAGGTATCTTTCTTTTCAAGTCCAACCGCTCCTAAGATTTCATCAACACTACACCCTGCATGACAGTAGAACAACGTACACTTCCTGCCTTTTGTGATTGTCAATGAAGCGTGTTTATCATCATGTGCCGGGCATCTGCATTGTGCTTTAGTTCCATAGCGTTTCATTATCTTAAAGGGCAGCAGATTACTTTCAAAGATTTCATTATCTGTCATTCGTTCCACCGCCCCTCTAAAATTCCCCTTATATGTTCGGCTTGTTCGTCAAGGGCATCCATTTTTCGTTGTATATATCTATAGCAGTATTCATTATTACTATGTTCTGTCTGCAAGCGTTCATAAATCTCACGTTTCTGCATTAACGCTTTCTGCTGTTTCTTCAATCGGTATCTCTTAAAAATATTCATTCAGATACCCCTCTTTCCGCAATCTTAATGCCCGTCTCGGCTGTGAACTTGTCCGCATAAATAATATAGGATTTTCGCTTGCTCCCTCGTCTACGGTATGCCATTCCCCACGATACAAGCCTATTATCCAGTAAATAGCGGATAGTCTGATTATCCTTGTGCAAAACCGCCGCTACCTGTGCGACTGTTAAGGTTGAATTATTCTCTACCATATCTCCACCGCCTTTATTCTGCTGTCAAGCTATCAATGATTGCTCTGATTTCAGTTTTCTTTTCCTCTGACAATTCAACCCTTAATTTCCTGCTAAAATTCCCATCATTAATACCGAGTTTTGACGCTATTCTCCATAACGGTATACCATTGTTTTTTGCATATTCTCTAATATCCTTGTTGCAAATATTTTTATTGCACATTAAAATTACCTCCATATATAAATTGTTGTTGTTGACATATTCACTTGCAAGTGGTATTCTGTTATCAGAACATATATTATTTGTTCCGATATAAGCACATTATAGCAGAGAAAATTTAAGTGTTGTTGTTTTGTGCTGATTTTGTGCCATTTTCGGAATTTATATTATAAATGTTCTAATATATAGAACATTTGGAGGTATGTAATTATGCTTGAAAACCCATATAAATTTCTTAGGGTAGAATTTGAATTTACGGAGGGTGGTTATCTGCTTACACAAGAAACTCTTGCCAACGAATTTCACGACAAAGAAAAGCCTTATTATTGTGATACCTTGACACATTCAGCAATTAGAAAAATTGAAACTAATAAAAGAAATGTATCCGATTTTGAAATGAATGCGTATAGATTAAGGTTTAATACAACATCTGATTTTCTACTCGGTTTCACAAAAGTACCTTATGGAAAAGATGAAGATATGCAAATGATTGAACGCATTACAGGATTATCATACAATTCTATTATAATGCTAAAGATTTTAACAAGTTATAGGCATAAGTATAAAAACTTCACTCCTGGTCTTGGTGCTGATATTGATGCAATAAACGCTCTGCTTGAATATGAATATGAAAAAGCTCAAAAAAGCAAAGAATACATACCCTCATGGTCTATATTTCACTATATTAGACAATATTTATCATCCGGAGTATATGAACGTGAAATGCAAGATAGGCTTCGTGTATGGAATGATGATGAAACCTCTATTTTTGACATAAAAGAAAATGATTTCCTTATACAAGACGGTCAAAAACACATTATAAAGCATATGTCTGCAATTAATAGTAAAACTGGTGGTGGTGCCAATCCAAAAAAAATGAATGTTTATAATACTCAAAATCCTAAAGAAGTGTATGTTGTAGAGGTAAATAAGGCTTTTCAATCATATTCAAGGGATAATATTTTGGATGAACTAAACAAAATAAAAAACTATCTTGAAGAAAAAAAGAAGAAAAGGAAGTGATTGAATGGCTCTTATTAAATGCCCGGAATGTGGCAAGGAAATTTCAGAGTATGCTATCCAATGCGGTTACTGCTTTTATCCGTTAAAAGCAAAGTCTGTTGATGCTCCTGCCCCTGTTCCAAAAGTATCACGCATAAGAAACGGTAAGCCCTCCAGAAATGGTAATGGTGCTGGTTCGATAACTCATGTAAAAGGCAATCTGCGAAAACCTTTTAGAGTAACCGTAACAACTGGGTGGAAGTATGACACCGAAAAAGGCAGGGTAAAACAGATTAGAAAAAATATAGGCTATTATGAAACAAGGGAACTCGCCGAAAATGCACTTGCCAACTATCGGCAAAATCCCTATGACATAGACGCTTCTAAAATCACGTTTGCAGAGATATTTGACAAGTGGAGTGCTGAACACTTCCCGACTATCTCACAAAGCAATATACACGGCTACAATGCCGCCTATAAGCTGTGTACTGATATACAGGACATGCTATTTGCTGATATACGACTTTCACATCTGCAAGGCGTAGTTGATGATTGTGGTAAAAACTATCCTACATTACGAAAATTGCGGGTTTTATTTAACGTGTTATATGGCTATGCTATGAAAAATGATGTATGTGCTAAAGATTATTCAGAGTTTGTAGACATAGACAGATACAAAGACCGAAATCCCGATAAATATGATAGGACTATTTTTAATGATACAGAAATTAAAAAACTATGGAAAGTAGCTGATACAGACGAATATTTACAGTTTCCACTTATACTGATTTACACTGGCTTGCGTGTAGGGGAATTATGGAATTTAAAATCGTCTGATGTGAATTTTGAGGGTAGATATTTTGAAGTAACGAAGTCCAAAACTCCGGCAGGTGTTCGCACAGTTCCGATTGCTGAAAAAATCGCCCCATATTTTGAACATTGGTTGTCTAAAGGCACAGAATATGTTTTTACCAATCGTCAGGGCAACCAATTCAAAGATAGAAATTTTCGCGATAGTTACTGGCAACCTACAATGGATTTACTCAATCTTGAACATAAACCCCATGACACACGCCATACTTGCGTATCTCTCCTAACGGCAGCAGGCGTTGACGATAAAATCATTAGAAAGATTGTAGGTCATGCCGGAAAGACCGTTACAGAAACCGTCTATACGCATCTTGAAATAGATATGCTGATAGAAGCTATAAACAAGATTTAGGAAAGGAGTTGATGCAGATTGATTGTAGCAATCAAAAAGGCTCTACAGTACCGCAAATACCATAGAGCCGACACCCTGTAATAAGCAACCACGCAAATTAAAGGGAGTATGTTCATTGTAGCATACTTCCCCACCAAAAGAAAGGAAGATTTTATAATGAGCAAAAATGTAATGAGCAAAAATGATATGTTAGACACTGTTTTTGATGCAACTTGCAAACTGGAGCTTATGCAGACTATGTTAGGCGTTTTAATTAACATGGTGGAAAAGATATATGTTAAGACACCAGAACAGGCTATGGAGTTTGCTATCAATCAGAATGTCATAGGCGATTTTCTCCACATCACGCTTGACGGAGTAAATTATGCTACGCAAATTCTGAATGACTTACAGAAAGGCGGTGTTGCGAATGAGCAGAACTGATATAGCAAAGGCAATCGCCGAAGATTTATTGTGTAATGACATACTGGACGAAAACAACTTTTCCTATGATACCGTTTCCATTCTTGAATATGTCCAGAATATCATTTTAGAGCATTTAAAGGACTATTCCCTACTGTCCGGCACCATATTCTAATCAAAGGAAAATAACTGTTACATAAAACCGTATTAAGGGTGTCTGTACAATGCAGATGCCCTTTTACTCATTCTAAGAGAAAAACCGCTACCCTCCTACTTTGGGTAACGGTCTTTGTAAATGCACTTATGCAGGGATTCAACAATCACAATGTTAGTAGTCTATCCCGGCTTTTTCATATTCGCCTTTGATAAATTCCTCAACGTCTTCCAATGTCCAGAGATGGTCATAATTCGCATCATAGCACCCCCAGACAAGAAAGCCTGTGCTTAAATCTTCAACAATATATCCCGTATATGCCGCTCCGTTGCAATCTCTTACAACTGCACCGTCACATATATAATGCTGAAAACCCTTGCTTACTTTGTAGCCTGCTTCATTGGCTTTATTTCTGATTGTCTTTAAAGAATATTTTAACATATACATACCTCCGTTAATCTGAAATTTATAGTTTCAGTAGGATAGTAGTGTAATGTAATAAAATGTACTGTAGTTTTCTGTGTTATCCTCCTGCTTGTGCCTTGTACCAATAATAATATTCTATACAGCATATTGCAATTACTTTCTGCTATTTTTGCTTATGCGATTTTGTTATTATCCGTCTTATGTCCTGCATCCTGTCAGCGTATATGTTCCTGCTGCCCGTTGCATCATTGATATAGCCCTCTTTCAAGATAATCGTGTAATGCTTGTTCATACCGTTTATTTCCTCAACGTGCATACTCTCTATCATTTCCCGGTACTTTGCCGCCACTTGCCATTTATCAAGCATTTTCTGGTGTTCCTCCGTAAATTCGTTACTCTGCTTTGATATATGGCTCTCTCCACCGCTCAAATCGGCACATACAAGCCTAAATAGATATTCATTGATACTTATTTGCATAGTGTCCGCTATGGCTCTTATTTTGGCTTTTTCTCCTTTGGGAACGCAAAATTCTATTCTGTCATAATGCAAATCCCTATGATTATTTTTATATGCTGTCCTTGTCATAAAACCGCCCCTTTTCGCTTTATCATTCTGAAAACCATTGTATTTACTGGATTTTCAGCATTTTAACACTGTCTTCCGTAAGACACAACACAGCAAAGCTACACAATTAGTGTTGTAATGGTGTTGTAGTAGTGCTACGTGGCAAATTTTTTGACATTTTACAGAAACTTTTGAACACTTAGAAAATAAAGAAAACTCCCGAAAATACTGGACTTTCGGGAGCTTTGCACTCTTTTTGAAATCTGTATGAAATTATCGCTTGCTGAACTGCGGCGCACGACGTGCAGCTTTGAGACCGTATTTCTTTCTCTCCTTCATTCTCGGATCACGCGTCAGGAATCCTGCTGCCTTCAGCACAGGTCTGTACTCAGCATCTGCCTGTAATAATGCTCTTGCGATCCCATGACGGATTGCGCCTGCCTGACCTGTATATCCGCCTCCACGGACATTTACCAGAACATCAAACTTATCTACCGTCTCTGTTGCTACTAACGGCTGACGCACAATCACTTTTAAAGTCTCCATTCCTAAATAATCATCAATATCTCTTTTATTAATCGTAACCTTACCTGTTCCAGGCATCAGATATACCCTGGCGATAGATTTTTTTCTTCTTCCTGTTCCATAATATCTTGCGCTTTCCATCCTATTTTACCTCCTGATTAAAATGTCAAAACTTCTGGTTTCTGAGCTTCGTGTTTGTGTTCTGGTCCTGCATATACAAACAGCTTTTTATACATCTGTCTTCCCAGGGGGCCCTTTGGAAGCATTCCCTTAACAGCAAGCTCAACTACTCTTTCCGGTTTGTTTGCTAACATCTCTTTTAAGGTAGTCTCTTTCATTCCACCTACATATTCGGAGTGATGGTAATAAATCTTCTGATCTAATTTCTTACCGGTTACTTTTACCTTGTCCGCATTAACAACGATTACATAATCACCGGTATCAATATGAGGCGTAAAGATGGGTTTGTTCTTTCCTCTTAACACCTTTGCAATTTCAGACGCCAAACGGCCTAATGTCTTTCCT
The DNA here is from genome assembly GCA_009911185.1 of Lachnospiraceae bacterium. GTDB lineage: Bacteria > Bacillota > Clostridia > Lachnospirales > Lachnospiraceae > Petralouisia. The sequence continues at coordinate 38,829 of QXWW01000026.1, read as the reverse complement.
TCAGCATCAACCACATACCATTTTCTTTCAATTGTTGCCGGGCTGGCCATAAAAGTTTTCATTGAATGTTACCTCCTTGAATTATACAATGTTACTCTGATATCCGGATGCCGTCCCCTGATTTCCTATGATTTCCCAGAAATCCAACTAAAATCAATCATCTGTAATATAGATTCCATCCGTTCTATCTGTTTCACACCATTTACATTTTTCCTTGTACTTCAAAGCAAAAACGCTTCGCCGGAGTAAGGCTTGCATTTCTAACTTGCCATACTTTTACATTCTATTACAAGAATTTCTGTCTGTCAACACCTATTTTCATACCGACCACTTACTGCGCCTTGCCATAACCAAAGTATCTTTTCTTCGTTTTATCATAAGCTCGTGAAAACATACGTTTTGTGCGTTCTTAATTTTGGACACGCCCTGGTAGCGCATTAAAACTTTCCAACCTTAAATTCCCGGATCATCCCCGTCAGGTTTTCAGCCTGGGCTGTCATCTCCTGGCTGGCAGCAGCACATTCCTGCGATGTGGCGGAATTATTCTGCACCACATGATTAATCTGGTCGACACCACTGTTAATCTGATCCACTGCCCCTGCCTGTTCCTTGGAAGCTTCCGCAATAAGATTTACTTTACCAATAATGGCACGCGCGCCCTTTACTACATTCTCAAGCTGCTCTGCTGTATCATGGGCAATCACCATTCCGCTCTTTACCGCACAAACAGAGTCCCCAATCAAAGAGGTAGACTCTTTCGCCGCCTGCGCGCTCTGGGCGGCAAGGAGCGATACCTGATCTGCAACCACAGCAAAACCTTTCCCGGCGTCTCCGGCGCGCGCCGCCTCAATAGAAGCGTTCAACGCCAAAAGATTTGTCTGATCTGCAATTTCATTGATAGTCGCTATAATCTTACTAATCTGATCCGAAGACTCACTGATCCGTTCCATGGACGCTACCATTTCCTGCATCTTCTTATTGCTGTAATCAATTTCCTCTCCTACCTGCTGCACTTCATAACTGATATCCAATGCTTCTTTCGCATTCAAATCAATCTGCTGGGCCACACTTTCCACAGAAGCAGAAAGTTCCTCCGTAACGCCGGCCTGCTCAGAAGCGCCCTCGGCAAGTTCCGTAGAACTGGCTGAAATCTGTTCGGAAGCCCTGGTAACCTGATCCGCCACTGTCTGTACATTCTTCACCATATCCGCCATATTTTTCTCAAATTCCATAAAAGAATTTTCTATATTGCAGAAATCCCCCTGATAATCCACATTTGCTCTGACGTCGAAATTTCCCTGGGAAAATTCTGTCATGGCGCGGTCAATATCTTCTACATAAGAACTCAAATGAAAAAAAGAGCTGCGGAGAGCCTCCGCCAACATGCCAATCTCATCCTGACTCTGACAGGTAACCTCCGTATGTAAATTTCCCCGCGACAATTCTGTCGCCGCATCCTCAATCTCCTTTAACGGCTCAACGATACTTGTGACAATTCTTGTTCCGGTTTTTGCCGCCAGAAATATTGCGAACGCCAAAAGTAAAATTACTACGGCCGTTACAAAAAGAACCGTATTTTTAGTAATATTTACCGCCCCTTTTTTCGCCAAATCTGTCTCGTCATCAATTTCCTGCGAAATTCCGGCAGCTTCCTGCAAGGCTGGAGCACATTCTTCTATAATCAATTTTGCCGCTTCCTCATGTTCTCCCTGCTCTACGGTATTCATTATGGCATATCCCATTTGCAGCCAGTCATCAATTGCCGTCTCGTAGCGAAGCGTTACTTCCTCACTGACTACATTTGCCTTCTTCAGCTCTTCTATAGATTCTTCCATAACCTGTGCACATTCTTCCACTTTATTACGGTAATCTTTAAAAGAATCCTGATCCGTATTTAACGTCATTTCCCGTATATTTCTAGCCGCTGCATTCATATTAATCCTGCATTGTTTCACCGCCGTATCCGCAGCCTGGGCGCCATTGATGTAGTCATTCATTTTCCCCTGCACAAAAAACAAACCCATCAGTGAAAATATAGCAAGCACAATCATTAATCCAACAACAAGGCTGTAACCAAATTTCAGCTTTTCCCGAATCTTCATTCTGTCAATTTTACGCAAAAACATACCTATTTCTCCTTTCAGCTCTTTCAGGCATCTTCTATTTTTGTGTGACTGAATGCTATAATTATACTTGATATTTTACTAAAATATCAAGTACTTTTTCCATATTTTACTTCAAGCATAGTTAAGCCCCGGGCCGGCGCCGTAGGACCGGCTGCTTTTCGGTCTTTTTTCTCAAGAATCTGCGGTATCATCTCCGGCTCCGTCTCCCCAATTCCTGTCAGAATAAGCGTACCGGCGATAATACGCACCATATTATACAAAAATCCAGTTCCCGTTATCCGTATCGCCACCACGTCCTCCGGGGATTTTTCCACTGTGCAGGAGAGAATTACTCTCACCGTATCTTCCACTGCAGTCTTCACAGAACAAAAACTCTTAAAATCATGGCGTCCTACCAGATAAGACGCCGCCCGCTGCATTCGCTCCACATCCAGCTTACGGTAGTAAAAATATGTATAGCGCCGCAAAGTTGGAACAGGAATATTCCGGTTTAAAATCCGGTACTCGTAAGTTTTCTCACTGTAGCATCTTCTGGGATGGAAATCCAAAGGCACTTCACAGGAACTCTGCGCCACAATATCCTCTGGCAGCCTCTGGTTTAAAGCATAGCAGATTTTTTCTGCCGGAATCCGTGCCGTCGTATCAAATACGGCCACATTTCCCAAAGAATGCACACCGGAATCCGTACGGCTGGCGCCAATTACTTTAATTTCTTCTCCCAGCAGCTCTGTCAGAGCGTTATTCAACCTCTCCTCTATGGTATCGCCGCTTTGCTGTACCTGCCAGCCGCAGTAATTGGTGCCATCATACGCCACCACCAGCTTTATTCGTTTCACTTTGTTTCGCATTCCGTTTACGCCTTTCTTTTTACCATATTATCCTCAACGCAACCACACCGGCAAAATATCCTGCCGACAACAGATAAGCGGCAATATCCGCCCGCTTATATCTCAGAGGCTTCATTTTCGTTCTTCCTTCTCCGCCATGGTAACAGCGCGCCTCCATTGCCATAGCCAAATCGTTGGCGCGGCGGAATGCGGAAATAAACAAGGGCACCAAAAGAGGCACCATAGATTTCGCTTTTTTTATAAGATTACCGCTCTCAAAATCCGCCCCCCTGGCAAGCTGGGCTTTCATAATTTTATCCGTCTCTTCAATCAGGATCGGAATAAAACGCAGGGCGATAGACATCATCATGGATATCTCATGTACCGGAATATGCAGCCTGTTAAAAGGCCCCAACGCCTTTTCCATGCCGTCCGTAAGCTGATTAGGCGTAGTCGTCAGGGTTAATACAGAACTTCCCAGAATCAAATAAGTCAGACGGACCGCCATAAATCCTGCATTTTTCAGTCCCTCCCATGTAATTCTTAATTTCCAGAACTCTGCCAGTGTTTCTCCCGGCGTGAGAAACAGGTTAAAAAGTACGGTGAGCACTAAAATTACAACAACCGCCTTTAAGCCCCTCACCATGTAGCCAAAAGGAACCCTGGACAGTACAATAACCAGAACCAGGCCCAACGTCACTGCTGCAAATCCTGCCCAGCCCCGGAATACAAAAAGAGACAGAATATAAAGCATCGCTGCCATCAGCTTGGTTCTGGGGTCCAGCCTGTGAATCACAGAATCTACGGGATAATATTGTCCGATTGTAATATCTCTTAACATACTGTCTCCTACTTTACTTCTTAAATATCTGCAGAATGGCTTCTTTTGCCTCCTCTAAGGTCGTGGCAGTGCCTGGCACCAAAATCCCGCGTTTTCTCAGATCATGCATCAGATAAGTAACCTGGGGCGCAGCAAGTCCTACTGCTTCCAGTTCCTGATAATGCGCAAACACCTCCCCCGGCGTACCGTCCAGCATCACGCTTCCCTGATTCATTACTATCAGCCGTTCTACATATTTTGCCACATCCTCCATACTATGAGAGACCAGAATAATTGTCATATGGCGTTCTTCATGAAGTTTTGCCACCTGATCCAGAATCTCATCACGCCCTCTGGGGTCGAGACCCGCTGTAGGCTCATCCAGTATCAGCACCTCCGGCTCCATAGCAAGAACACCTGCGATTGCCACCCGCCGCTTCTGTCCTCCGCTGAGTTCAAACGGTGAACGATACCAGTATTCTTCTGGCAGTCCCACACTGCGCAGCGCTGTAAAAGCTTTAAGTTCCGCCTCTTTTTTAGAAAACCCCTGATTTTTGGGTCCAAAAGACACGTCTGCAAAAATAGTCGTCTCAAACAACTGATGTTCCGGATACTGAAATACCAGTCCTACTTTTCCACGCAGCTTTTTACGGTCGTAATCTTCGTCGTAAATATCCTGCCCGTTATAATAAATCCCACCGGAAGATGCGTGCATCAAACCATTTAAGTGCTGGATCAACGTTGATTTTCCGGAACCCGTGTGCCCAATAACGCCAATAAATTCCCCATCTTCTATTTTGAGATTAATATTTTTTAATGCATGTATTTCATATGCAGTTTTCTCACTGTAAATATAATTGACCTTATCTAATATAATTGACATAATGCCTCCACCAGCTCCTGCCTGGTTAAAATCCCCTCCGGAATATCCAGCCCCGCTTTCCTCAATTCATAGGCCAAAAGCGTAATCTGCGGCACGTCCAGGCGATAAGATTTTAATGTGTCTACCTGCGAAAATAAACTTCTCGGACTGCCCTGCATCACCACTTTTCCATTATCCATCACATAGACCCTGTCTGCATGGATTACTTCTTCCATATAATGAGTAATCAAAATCACAGTGATTCCTTTCTCCTTATTGAGCTGCTCCACTGCTTCCAATACCTCCCGCCGCCCATTAGGGTCGAGCATTGCCGTAGGCTCATCCAGTACAATGCATTGAGGTTCCATAGCCAGGACCCCGGCAATGGCTATTCTCTGCTTCTGGCCGCCGCTCAATTTATTGGGCGAATGTTCCCGGTATTTTATCATTCCTACTGATTTTAAACTGTGCTCCACCCGTTTCCAGATTTCCGGCGTGGGAACGCCAATATTTTCCGGTCCAAAAGCCACATCCTCCTCCACCACGCTGGCGATAATCTGGTTATCCGGGTTCTGAAATACCATGCCTGTATTCTGGCGTATTGCCCAAAGATTATCCGCATTTGCAGTATCTTTGCCATCCACCCATAGCGTACCGCCGCTTGCCGTCAGCAGCACATTCAAATGCTTGGCAAGCGTAGATTTTCCGGAACCATTATGCCCCAGGACCGCTATAAATTCTCCCTGTTTTACATCCAGGTCCACCTGATCTAATGCGGTCAGAATACTTTCCACATTGTCCTCTTCGTCACGGCGGATATACTCATGTACCAGTTTTCTTGCCTCGATAAAATTCATGCCTGTACCTCATCCCAGCTTTGATGGTGTAATTGCCCTTGCAGTTTCATATGTTCAAACTGATTCTGCCGCAGCGCTTCATACAGTATTATGGCAACAGAATTAGAAAGGTTGAGAGAACGAGTTTCTCCAATCATAGGAATACGCACGCACGCATCGGGGTACTTCTTTAAAATATCTTCCGGGATTCCGGCGCTCTCCTTGCCAAACATAATATAGCAATCCGGTTCATAACTGACCTCTGTGTACACCCTTTGCGCCTTGGTCGTAGCCATGTATATTCTGGCGCCGGGATTTTTGTCAAGAAAATCCTGCCAATTCAAATATCTGACAACATCCAGTTCCCGCCAGTAATCCATGCCGGCGCGTTTAATCGCCTTCTCACTCAGTTGAAACCCCAGCGGCTCAATGAGATGAAGCCTTGTCCCGGTAGCAACGCAAGTTCTTCCAATATTCCCGGTATTGGCCGGGATTTCCGGTTCATAAAGCACTATATTTAATTCTGCCATACCTTTTCTCCTTTGATTGCATAGAAACCATTTCTATTTCTGACAACGGAGCTTCGCAATAAACCGTTCCATTCTGTTCAGCGCCTCTTCCAATTTTTCCAGAGAATACGCGTAGGATATGCGCAAAAACCCCTCTCCGCATTCTCCAAAAGCGGTTCCAGGAACCACGACCACTTTCTCTTCCTGCAGCATACGGGTTGCAAATTCGTCCGAACTCATCCCAAATTCCCTGATACACGGAAACGCATAAAATGCTCCAAACGGTTCAAAACAGGTCAGTCCCATTTCCTGGAAACGATGCATGAGGTAACGCCGTCTGCCATTATATTCCTCCCGCATACTCACTACATCCTCATCCCCATTGCGTACTGCCTCCACAGCGGCATATTGGCTGGTAGTTGGCGCGCACATTATGGCATATTGATGGATTTTCAACATTTGTTCCAAAATCACCTTCGGTGCACAGGCATAGCCCAGCCGCCATCCCGTCATGGCATACGCCTTGGAAAACCCATTGATCAGTACGGTCCTCTCCCGCATACCCGGCAGCGAAGCAATCGTTACATGCTCCTGCTGGTATGTCAGTTCCGCATATATTTCATCACTGATTACATACAAATCATGCTCTTTGACGATTCTTGCAACTGCCTGCAGATCCTCCCCGTCCATGATAGCCCCGGTAGGATTGTTCGGAAACGGCAATACTAAAAGCTTGGTTTTTGGCGTAATGGCATCGGTAAGCTCCTGCGCTGTTAGACGAAATTCATTTTCCTCTTTCAGATTAATAATCACCGGCGTACCGTTTGCCAAAGCGGCGCAAGGCACGTAGGACACATAACTTGGCTGCGGAATCAATACCTCATCTCCCGGATCTAACATAGCGCGCATCGCTATGTCAATAGCCTCGCTGCCGCCAACCGTAATCATCATTTCCGTGTCATAGTCATAGGATACCTGAAATCTGCGCTCCAGATACCTGGCAATCTCTATTTTTAATTCTTTTAAACCCGCATTGGAAGTATATGCCGTCCTTCCCTTTTCCAAAGAATAAATTCCCTCGTCCCGGATATGCCAGGGTGTGTCAAAATCCGGCTCGCCAACGCCGAGGGAAATTACATCCTGCATTTCCGCTGCAATATCGAAAAATTTCCGGATACCTGAAAAGGGAATTTCGGTAATGCGTTCTGATAATGGATTTTTCATAAGCTCACCAGCATCCTTTCATCCCCCTTGGGCTTTGCAATCACCGTTCCATGATCCTTATATTTCTTAAGGATAAAATTCGTCTTTGTGCTCAGCACAGAGTCCAGCGTAGACAGCTTATCAGACACAAACTGCGCTACTTCTCTCAGCGTCTTTCCTTCCAGAGTTACCAAAAGATCATAGCCCCCGGAAATCAGATAAACCGCGTTAACTTCCGGATAATTATAGACTCGCTCCGCCACACTGTCAAAGCCTCTGCCCCGCTGAGGAGTCACCCGCACTTCAATCAGCGCATTCACTTTTTCAATGCTGGTTTTTTCCCAGTCAATCAGGGTATGATAACCGCAAATAATATGTTCCTCCTCCATAGCTGCCAGTTCGTTTGCCACGGCCGCTTCTTCCATGCCCAGCATAATGGCAAGCTGCTTCAAATCCACTCTGCTGTTTTTCTCTATGAAAGTTAAAATCTTCTCTCTCATTTCCATCAACTTATCCTCCTTAAACTTATAAAACCCGATACAATTCATCTGTCTTGGGAGGCTCTAGAAAACGCCGTTCTTCCCCATTAAGCAATACTCTGTCATTGCCCTGTGTGGCCTTTCCAATCAAAACGGCATGGATGCCCGCTTTCTCCAATTCCCGCAGCAGGGCATTCCCATCCGGCGACGCCATCAGCATACATCCGCTGGAAATCAGCTCATAGGGGTTGATTCCAAAAAATTCACAGACTTCAATTGTCTCCTGTTTTACCGGTATTTTCTTCAAATCTATCTCAAGTCCAACGCCAGAGCTTTCTGCCAGTTCCCAAAGGGCGCCGAAAATCCCTCCCTCTGTCACGTCATGCATAGCCGTAACGCCGGACTTCACGGCCACAGCCGCCTCCGGCAGTACGGACAAATACTGATCGAATTTCTGTGCCTTTTGAATGAGCTTTACAGGATAACGTTCTGAAAGTTCCCGTGCTTTTTCCTTGGCAATAATGGAAGTTCCCTCCAGCCCTATCCATTTACTTGCCAGGATATCGTCACCCGGTCTTGCCCCCGCAGTAGAAACCAATTGTCCCTGCTTCACTTTCCCCACTCCGCAGACATTCACCACCGGCTGGTTCACCGCCTTCGTCACTTCCGTATGGCCACCCATAATCTGAATCTTCGCCAAGGCGCACACCCGTTCAATCTGGCCCATCATTTTTTTTAAATCCGCCTCTTTGGTATGCTCCGGAAGGAGAAGCGTCAGCATAACTCCCACCGGCTCCGCGCCTGCAGACGCAAGGTCATTTATGGTAATATGAATGGCAAGGCGCCCGATGTCTGTCGCTGTCCCGGTAACCGGGTCTGTAGATATCACAAACATTTCTTTTTCCGTAAGCTGGATTGCTGCACAGTCCTCGCCAACACCAGCTCCCAGAATTACTTCCTGCCGCTTCGTACGTATCTGTTTAAACACAGAACGCTTTAATACATTCTCCGGTATCTTTCCTATTTTCATTTTCTGTCTCTCCCTTAACTTGCATTATAAAAACACTCTGCAGGATGTGGAATGTTCTTATAATGTAAGTTAAGGCTGTTTCATTACTGAAACAGCCTTGCAGACGTATGATCTTTGACAGCTTCCTCTTCTCCGCCGTCCGTACTACTCATCATCGCCCTCTTCTTCTTCTTTTTCTTTTTTATCTTGCTTATTTGGTTTTTCTTCCTCGTCTTTTGGCTTTTCTTCTTTGGGCTTCTCTTGGCCTTCCTGCTGTTCCTGCTCTTGCTGCTGTTGCAACTGTTGCTGCTGCGCCGCTTCTGCCGCCTGCTGCGCTTCTATAGCCGCCTGCTGCGCCGCCGCTTGCTGCGCTGCATCGTTCCACTGCGCCGCCGCCGCGCTGATCGCTCCCTCATTCTGAGTCCCGATTGCCGCGTTCATGGCGTTTACCGCTTCCGGATTTGCAGAGGCAGTCCCTACTACCACAATACGCGGGGAAGCTTTATAAGTACTCTTATTAAAAATCTCCCGGCTCTTTTCAACACCGTCAACTGTCACTACTTTCCACAACTGCGCAGTATAGCCTGTATGGGAAGACTGTTTCTGGCTGATATATCCAATCGCATGACCGGAAGAAGCCTGATACTGAGTGCCCGGTTCCGTCGTAGACAATGTCTCGCTCACAAAACTTACCTCACGGTTCGCCGGCCTGGTTTCTTCTCCAAAAACATTAAAATAAAGTTCTCTTCCTTCCGTGTATCCTTCTATATAGATTGGCGCGTCCGTATTGTTGGTAAATTTTAAATCCTTATAGGTTCCCGCAATCGCCGCATCCGCAGAAGGATCCACATAACTGACAATCATAGAGTGGTTGAAACGCTCCGCAATTTCCAGTTCCGCACGAATTACCGCATTATACAGGGTTGTTGACACCTGGCAGATTCCTCCGCCGTAGGTTTCTACGGTCGTTCCATTCTCGTAAGAACCTGCAAGTTCATAGCCGTGTTCTGCATCAAAGGGGCTTACCGCCTCATATACAGAAAACGTATCGCCCGGATACACGACGGAACCATTAATCAGAGACGCTCCATTTTCCACATTCTTGGAACGTCCGGCACCTGAAGAACTATAAGACGTATGAAAACCGCCCAAAAGATCCTTTACCTTGCCAAGCTCTGCCTCACTGCCTCTCGGCTCTACCACGTCTGCTGCAAGCTCAATAGAGCCAGAGATTGTCCCATCCCATTCGCTTGAAAAATATTTTTGCAGAATTTCCTTTGAATTATCTATATTGATACTGACGCCCTGACTGCCCGGAACAACGGTAAAACTGCCGTTTTCCCTGGTAAGCCCGCCGTCTTTTGCCTCCGTATTCAGCGTCTGTGCATTACTCTCCAATACACGGCTGATCATCGCCTCGTCAACTTTATAGGAAAGATCATATACCTTATCTTCATTTTCCAGATCCTTCATCGCTTTATAACGGGTAATCAGGTTCCCGCTTTTGCCAAGGCCAACCGCTTCCTCTGCAATTTCCGGATTCCCCCAGGAAATCCCAAACTGTGAAACCGGCACCTGTACGGTATTCTTACCGGCCTGAAGCGTAACCTTCTGATCCAGTTTGCCGCTAATATATTCTTCTACCGCAGTCTTTGCCTCTTCCTGGGTCATTCCCCCTACAGCAACTTCTCCGAAATACACACGCTGCGGAATGGTAGACGTCTCATCTGTCTCCGCATTTACCGGAATTGTTACAACTGCTGTCAATGCCAGCACGAACAGCACTCCCGCAATTGACAGATATTTTTTCCAACTCTTCATAGTCATCCATCTCCTACTACTCTGCTTCGTTTATACTTTACCTACCTAATTTTATCACAAACTTATTATTTTTCAAGATACACATACCACGAATTTCGTTGACATAACATAACTCTTTCTGTATATTATGAACAGGTGCAGATGAATCCTATGCCCTAAAAATCCGCTATTCCCCAATTCTTCCAGTTATTTCATTCTACACAAACGCTGAGAGGAATACCGCGGCTACCATAGAAATCACCAGAATTATCGCAATTACTGCCGCAAATGTCTTTTTCGTTTTGGGATTGTTAAAATTCAGCATAGTTTTCACCTCCATTCCCTATACATACTACCTTATTTCAGAAAGGAATGCAATCTTATGGCTTTTTTTCTACTCATTGGATGGACGATCATTTTTATGGCGGTCGTCTCTTATAAACGTATGAAAGCAAATCACCAGAACCAGGCGGCAGAGGACGCTTTCTGGAAGCGTGAAAATGATGCAAATCTTACCCGCAGACAGGATATCTCGCATCTGGATTATATTGATTTTTCCGGCGTCACACTCCCTTTCGCCCTGTTTCAGGACGATCTTCTAAAACAATGCGAAACCCAGGTTCTTGCCTTGAAAGAGAAAAAAATTTTAAATCTTACCGGAATCAGCAATACGGATCTGAAATTAAAATACGGCCCTGCCAACCTTCCGGAACTGACGCAGTGCGACCAGAACTTCACCCTCCTGGCCCGCACCCTGAACACCTGGGGCCAGCGTCTAAATGAACTTTCGCATACCGAAGAAGCCGTCTGTGTGCTGGCATTTGCAGTTTCCATCAAAAGCGATATACGCGCAACCTGGCAGCTTCTCGCCCAGCTCTATGCCGCGTCGGGCGACTACGCAAAAATTCAGGAGATGAAAACTGCCGCCTCAGATTTAAATTCGCTGACAAAACAGCCCATACTCGCTATGCTGGAGCAATATCCGGATAACCGGCACGGTTTATGAACGTGGGATTTTACCATATCTGCAATAAATCTGATCCGTAAGCCGCGAAGCTTCACTGCGGTTGAGACTCTCAATCTCCCGGTTTAAGTTTATCTGATAATACTGCACCAATTCCTGTAGCCGGCTCTTTTGCTGTTTCGTAGCCGGCTGCTGCTTCTTCGCTTTATACTGCAGCGGTTTGGGGAGAAACGCCTCCGGCTCCCTTTCTCCAAATTGCATCTTTAAATATTCCAGCAGTTTCGCCGCTGCCCTGGCGTCCTCCAGGGCGCGATGGGTTCTCTCGCGTCTGATATGCAAAAATTCACAAAGATAATCCAGCGTCTTTTTTTCCGCCTCGGGCAAAAACTTTCTTGCCAGTTTCAAAGTATCTACGCCTTCTTTTTCCAGGGGAATCCCCTGATTAATTGCATATTGTTTTAAAAAACTGTAATCAAAGATAATATTATGCCCGGCCAGAGGAAACCCTCTGCAAAAAGTAAGAAACTCCTGAACGGCATGATATGTATCGCACCCTTTGGCCGCCATCTGGTCCGTAATCCCGGTAAGGCTGATAATTTCCTCCGGCAGTTTCATCTGCGGATTTACCAGCGTCTGAAAGAAATCTGTTATTTCCCCCTGCTGCACTTTCACAGCCCCAATTTCCAGAATCCGGTCTGTACGGGCGCGCAACCCGGTCATCTCAAGATCCACTGCCACATATTCAACCAACATGTTTTCCTCCATTACTTACAAGCCGTACCTGCGCCTGTCCGCTTAAGGGATTACGCTGTTCATAGGAAAAAAGGTAGAAACTCTGTTCCGCCCTTTTTTCCGGATATGCTGACAGCGTCATTTTCTCCCGTATGGTTTCCATATCATACCAGAACGGCTCCAGATGTGTAAGCTTTCCTTTTTTGCAATATTGTCTGCTTAGCTGCTGAAAAGATGATATCTCTGGAGCCCATGACGGCCGGCTCTTCATATTTTCCCGGTAATATAAGTCGAACGTCAGTGTCTCCTGATACACTCCATAGTTTTTCGCATCTTTTTCTTTCACATAAGCCAGCAGAATTTCGCAGCGCCGCATACGGGAATGGCTCATTGCCAACCAGCCATGTTTCTCATAAAATTCTCCTAAATGCAGGAACAGCATAAACGGATTTTCCTCTGTTAATTCCAGAACCTTCATTGTCATTTCAAATTGCCCGCTGTTATAATAGACCTCCAGCATCTCTTCCACCAGTTTAATTTTCAGCAGTTCTTCGTAAGACAGCCAATTAGTTGCCAGCACCTCATAGGGCGGATGTTCCTGGTACAATAGTCCATATTCTTTCTGATGTTCATAAAGGTAAGAACCCTTCAATACCTTCAAAAACCCTAATTGCAGCTGTTCCGGTTTCAGGGCGTATACCTGCTGGAAAGATTCTGCAAAAGCAAGAAAGCCCTCCCTGGGCAAACCTGCAATCAAATCCAAATGCTGGTGTGCCGTCCCTGACCGCTTAAGACGCTTTACCGCCTCTTTTACCCTGGATAAATCCATAGCGCGGTGAATTTCTTCTATCGTAGCCGTATGAGTGGACTGCACTCCGATCTCAAGCTGAATAAGCCCCGGTCTCATGGACGCAATCAGCTCCATTTCTTCTTCTGTCAGCAAATCCGCTGAGATTTCAAAATGGAAGTTCGTCACCCCGTTATCGTGTTTGTTCAGATATTGCCAGATTTCCAGAGCATGTCTGTGATTGCAATTGAATGTGCGGTCTACAAATTTCACCTGAGGCACCTTCTGTTCCAGAAAAAATGAAAGTTCCTGCTTAACCAAATTAAGGGAACGGAACCGTAAACATTTTTCTATGGAAGAAAGACAATAGCTGCAGGAAAAGGGACAACCCCGACTGGTTTCATAATAGAGAATCCGGTTTTGAAAATCCTCCAACTGCCGGTAAGCAAATGGAATCCGGTCCATACACAAAGGCTCTCTCGCCGCTGTTTTCACCAGCTGTCCCTGATGCGTCCGCAAAATCAGTCCTGGAATCTGTACCAGACGGCTTCCGTCTCTTCCTTCTATATAATGTTTGCACAGATCCAGAAAAGTGGCCTCTCCCTCTCCCGTCATCACCCCTTCCGTCATAGGATAACGCTGCAAAAAGAGTTCTGGCTCATAAGAGACCTCCGGCCCTCCCACCCAGATGGGAACGCCTGGCAGCAGCTTTTTAAGCTCCACAATCAATTCCTGTACATACCTGAAATTCCAGATATAACAGGAAAAGCACATAACGTCCGGCTTTTGTTTATAGATCTCCTGCAAAATAAAGTCCAGCCGGTGATTAATGGTATATTCTACAATCTGGATATGCTCCTGGTATTCCTCTGCATAGGCTCTTAAACTGTAGACTGCAAGATTAGAATGGATATATTTCGCATTTATAGCTATCAATAAAATTTTCATACGCACTTACTTACTGAAATTATTTTTGACAGTTTTCCCTTTCTATGGTATTTTGTAATTACGAAAAACTCCACGGAAACGAAAATCCTTCCGTTTCTATTCGTGTTTTTTTAAGATTACAATATCACCAATCAGAAAAAGAAGGTCTTCTTATGAATCAAAATGAATTTGAACAATTGGCTGAATTATTCAAAATATTCGGAACCCCTACCCGGCTGCAGATTCTTTATGCGCTGGTAGATCAGGAGAAATGCGTTTTGGATATTGCGCAGGAACTGGGAATGTCCCAAAGCGCCATTTCCCATCAGCTCAGCATCCTCAAACAAAACCGCCTGGTAAAAAACCGCCGGGAAGGGAAAACCATTTATTACTCCCTTCTGGACTCCCATGTGCTTACCATTATTGCCCAGGGACTGGATCATATCCGGGAATAACTCTGTGCTTTTAATCTACTCCAGTCAGAAACATATGTCAACCAATTTATCTTAGAGGATAAACCCCCTCTTTGAAACTGGTATTGTTTCGATTTCACGATATGAAAACGGAAACCTGTTTTCCCCCGTAATGAAATTATAGCTTTCGGCTATCATTCTTTTATCATATCATCCGGAATGCTTCCGTCTGATTACCGTATGCCAATGCTGCTTATTCTGGTGATTGCCCGGAAGCGCTGCGCTAAAAGCGCATCTGTATAAACCTTTTCAAAAGACAGCCAAATACCAGTACTTCTTCTCTGGACGTCGTATAATTACCTGCTCTCCAACATTACAGATAATGATATTGCTTTCTTTTTGTAACGATAAATGCAGCCGAAACCATAAGCGCCAGGATCTCCGCCACGGTAACCGCCCACCAGATACCATCCAGCCCCAGCAGCAGCGGAAGCCCCAGCACGGCAATCGTTTGAAATACCAAAGTGCGCAAAAAGGAGATCGCCGCCGATACGCCTCCATTGTTCAGCGCTGTAAAAAAGGAAGAAGCAAATACATTGACGCCGTACACTACAAAAGAACATGCATAGATAGAGAGGGCATTTTTCGTTATCTGCAGCAGTTCTTCATCATACCCGACAAAAATATCCGACAGAGGCCCAGCCAGGAAATATGCTAAAACCAGCATCGCCAGTCCTGCTCCAAACACAATAAAAATACTTTTTTTGAGCAGATTTTTCAGCTCGCCGTAATTCCCGGCTCCATAATGATAACTGACGATGGGGCCTGTTCCGATGGTATAACCCAGAAAAGCCGCTGCAAATACAAACTGTGTATACATTACCACTCCGTAGGCCGCGACGCCATTTTCCCCCGCATATTTTATTAATTGAAAATTATAGAGGATGCCTACCAGGGAAGTAGAAATATTAGTCATCAGCTCCGACGCCCCATTGAGACACGCTTTCGACAAAATTGGGAGTTCTATATCCGTTTTTTGGATGCGCAGCAGACTGCTGTTCTCACGCAGGAAATAAAATAGCGGCAGCACGCCGCCAATACACTGGCCAATCACGGACGCCCAGGCGGCGCCGGCAATCCCCCAATGAAAAACAGCGATAAACAAAGCATCCAGAATTACGTTGGAAAGCCCCGCCACAACCGTAGCCAGAAAGCCGAGCTGGGGTTTTTGCGCTGTGACAAAAAAGCTCTGAAACAAATATTGCAGCATAAAGGCCGTATTCCATCCATTCATAATTCTTCCATACAAGACGCAGTCTTCTATCATAGCCTCCGTGGCGCCCAGCATATAAGCAATTTGACGCATAAATATCACGCCAATCACCGACAGCAGCACGCCTAAAATCAACGTAAGATAAATCATCATCGTGAAGTAGCGGTTTGCCGTCTCACGCTTTTTTTCCCCCAATGTCTTTCCCACCAGCGCACTGCCGCCTGTACCAATCATAAACCCAAAACATCCAAATATCATAAGGACAGGCATAATCAGGTTGACCGCTGCAAATGCTGTTTTTCCCACGTAATTGGAAACAAAATAACCATCGACAATGCTATAAAGCGAGGTGCACAGCATCATCGCAACGGTAGGCAGGCAAAAATGAAACAATTTTTTGTAAGTAAAATGTTCTGATAACTGTATACCCATTTTGTTTTCCTCTCTTTCCTGAAATTTTGTTAAACTTTATCTTATCTTATCCTTAAATAAACTTTTCAGCAAATCTGTATACTTTTGGAAAAGAGTTAAAAAAGTCTCCTGTTCCTCCTCTGACAAAGCCTCCATCGCATCAAGCTCCATCTCAATCATCTTGTCCACGGTTTCCTCACATAAGCGTATTCCTTGTGACGTAAGTGAAATTTTCTTGCTGCGGCGGTCGCTTCCGGGCGTTAACTCAATATAACCCTCCGCCTCCATCTTTTTTAAGGCTGAATTAACTGTCTGCTTTGGCTCATACAGGCAGGCACATATGGCGCTTTGAACAGGAGCCGTATACTCTGTCCGCAGTATATATAAAATCCATAAACCACATTCAGACAATCCCATCTTTTTTGCAAATCCCCGGTAAATATCATCATTCTCCTTTATGATTTCATTATACTGGGACAAACGTTTAACGATTTTATTTTCTCTCATTAAGGCACCTCCATTGTATGATCATTTTTCTACGGCGGAAACATTCTTTTCTAATAACAAAGTGGGCAAGCACACATCATCCCCCTTATCCCAAACGTGGAGAAATTGGCTTGCACACTTTGACGCGCCGAGTACCATTGCAAAGCAATAATTACCTCTTGTGCGAGCGCATTTTATTTTTCTTATATAGCAAAAATACTTTCACCCTTTCGCGTGACAAGGTCATTCCTATAGAAAAAGTATCCGAAAACGGACTATTTAAAATATAGTCCGTTTTCGGATACTTGTCAAGTAAATAAAATTGGAGAATTACATTTGTTCATTGGTCTAACACCAATACTTTATTATCACATCCACGCACCCGGCAATCAATAACACACCGCCTATTGCGTACGCCTTCATTTTGTGCTCGTATCCCAAACGATATCCCGTATACATGCCAATAATCGCAGCCAGTACGGTGAAAATCACTGCCAGCAGTAATTGGACTGCCAGAGGCGTTCCCAGGAATCCCATGGCAAATCCTGTCAGCATAGTAAACAGAACGCTATGCACATAACGTCTGAGAAAGGGACCCACATCAAACGTTTCTTCTCTGTGTTCTACAACCCCCTCATTCTTCCATGCTTTCACCAGCAGGCGCAGCCCCAGGCACAGGAAGATTGCCGCCGCCATCACCTGTCCCAGAAAGACGTCCTGCACCTGTATTTGCTTCTGGCACAGGAGCTTGGCAAAGATACTGCCAAAAGTCAGCGCCACCGTCTGTCCTGCTGTCAATATCCCGCTGAATATGAGCAGTTGCTTCTTATCTATTTTTGCCACCAGAGATCCCTGGCATTCCATTGCTCCAAAGATATCCAGGGATATTCCCAGAAGAATTACCATCTCTTCTACTACATTCATAACGCTGCTCCTATGCCCGGACTTCTACTGTTCTTCCGCTTTAATTGCCTCTGTGCGGAAAATGAATTTCACAGAACCCTTTGTGCCGTCTGCCACCTTGCTGAAAGTCTGATATTCTTTTCCTGCTTTTGCAACCGCTTCCAGTTTATTCAATAGCTCTTTCACATCACCATCATAAGCATCCATCAGTTTCTGGATCCCATCTTCGTCAAACTGTACCATGCCCTCCATCAATTCTCTGGAACCGTCCTCCAGCTTCTCCACGCCTTCGCTTACCTGAGAGGTCGCGCCAGACAGCTTCGACGCCCCTTCTGTCAGCGCACCATTATTAGAAACCAGTGTGGCAGCTCCATTGGTCAACTGGTTAATGCCATCCGTCAATGACGGCATACTGTCATTCATGGCCTGTGTGCCCTGGCTCAGCGCCCGCATACCAGTTACCAGACTGTAACCACTGTTCGCATCCTGTGCATTGATAGCCGCTGATATCTGCGCTTTCGTCCCATCCACCGCAGAAAGCGTTGCCGATTCAGCCGCCGTCCTGGCCGCTGTCTTGGCGGTATCCGCCACGGCCGTTCCTACCAGATCTTTTGCTCCATCTGCAATTCCATTGACAATCTGGTCGGCAGTACTGATCATTCCAGCTTTTAATGTTTCGTTTGCCATAGCCGCACTTACCGTCTGGTTTACCAATGCATCCACAGTTGCTTTGATCTGCGCCTGGCCTTCCAAAGATGCCAGTGCAGCGTCAATCTGCTGCTCAATCCCTGCCATCTGGCTGTTTACATTCGCTGCCACCATACCGCTGATATCCTGCTGAGCAACCAGCGCATTGATCTGCTGCTGTGCCTCCGATCCCTCTGTGTTGACCGCCTGGTTTACTGCCGCGCAGACCTGAGCCACCGCCTCTGCATTTAACGCTCCGCCGTTTTGTTCTGCCAGAGCCGCAGACTGCTGCTGGATGGCCGCAGCCGTCACACCCGAAGTTACCTGCCGGGTCACCTGCTGCACAACTGCCTGAGTCACTGCCTGCACCACCTGCGGTTTCGATTCTGCCATCTTATCTTTCTTCGCAGTATCTTTAGCAACACTGGAATATGCCGTCTCTAACACAGAATCCAGAACTCCCTGGGTATAAGCCCCCAATCCGGCAGATACCTGGTCCTTTGCCGCCTGGTTTCCTGCAAGACTGCTGTAAAATGCCGCTGACGCCTGCTGTTTAATGGCCTGCCCCTGGCTCTTGAACGTACTGTCAATGGCTGCGTCTGCCTGTTTGATTAACCCGGATTTCTCCTGGTCGGTCATCTTGGCTTTGAGCGTCTGGTCCAACTGTGCCACACCATTATTTAACGTGGCGGCGCTGCTGTTTAAGGTGGTAACGCCATTTACCAGCGTTCCCGAAGAACCAGAAAGTGTACGGATACCGTCATTTAACTGGGAGGCTCCATTGGTATAGCTGTTAATGCCGTTCTTTAACGTATCTACACCTGCAGCAAATTCTTTCATGCTGCTCTTTAAAGTGTCCAGCCCCTTTGACAGCTCTTTACTTCCGTCAACCAGCTGCCCGGAAGCATCGGTAAGCGTATCCATATCATCCTCCAGACCTGTCAAATCAAAGGCGTCGCTCAGATCACTGCCCCCAAGCAAATCATTCATAGCAACCGTCATCGTCATTTCCAGAGAAAAATTCTCCACTTCTGCTGTCAATTCTACATAATCTGGAATATTCAACCCTTCCTCAAGATCATCATCTTCCAAATCAAGACTCTCTTTCAGGCCAGGCATTGCCAGCCCAACGGCAACCTTCCTGTTTCCATCGGAAATGACCTTGCCATTGGTAATTTCCACATTGGTATAATTTTCTGGCAGAATCATCCCCGTCATTACCGTAAACGGCACATACACTTCATGTTCTTCACCCTCTACCATCTGCGTTGTTTTTTCATGATTGGTATAGTCAAAACGAATAGTAACTTTTCCGCTTTTCCCTGCCATTTCCTCCGGAGACATTTCTTTTCCGTCCAGGAAATAAGTAACCTTTTCTGTAATCGGCAATTCCTTGTCTGTAGTTCCCTGATAATAAATGTCCTTTCCCTCTGCCTGCCAGGTAATTTTATCTCCATTCTGTGTAAAAGTTTCTTCTCCTTTTACATTTTCAATCTCTTTTAAATCTGAGGCATCCGTAAGGGTAGCTGACTTATCTTCATTTTTCAGCCATTCGCTGACAATCACATTTTCTGCCGTGCCGTCTGCCTTCGCCACCACATAGACCGTCTCCTCTTTTCCGACATCCTCCACGGCCTCTCTGGAAACAGACAGAACTTTTTCCAAGGTCTTTTTGATTTCCTTTTTATCTGTCTTGCTGTTCTTTTCAGATTGCTTTACTTCTTTGCCTTCTTTCTCAGCATGAACGGTGTACGCCATTCCCGTTCCGCTTCCCAGCACTGCCACCGTAAGCGCTCCTGCTGCAATCCGAATCATATATTTGTTCTGAAATTTCTTTTTTAACTCTAAATTTTTCATAAATAATAACCTCCTGAATTAAACTGCTTTTATATGTTCTGTATTTACTTTCTTTTGCTTTTTCGGTCCAAAATTTTTGCTGGTAGCACAGATCAGACCATCGAATACCACAAACATTGCCGGGAGAATGAATATCGCCACAAACATACTGATAATGGCTCCCCGCGACATCAGGGTGCAAAGCGCGCCGATCATATCGATTCTGGAATAAAATGCCACGCCTACGGTTGCTGCAAAAAAGCTCAATGCACTTCCTACAACAGAAGATATCGAAGTACTCAGTGCAATGGTAATGGCTTCTGTCTTGTCTGCTCCTTTGCTGCGCTCTTTCCGGTAACGGGTAGTCATCAGTATTGCGTAATCCACGGTTGCGCCCAACTGAATAGTTCCGATTACCACAGAAGCAATAAAAGGAAGCACCGTACCGGTATATGCCGGAATGCCCATATTGATAAAAATCGCAAACTCTATTACAGATACCAGAATAATGGGAATCGAAATGGATTTAAAGGTAACCAGGATAATCAAAAATACAGCCAGAATAGACACTACGCTTACCACTTTAAAATCCTTATCTGTAATATTTATCAAATCTTTGGTACAGGGGGCTTCTCCAATCAGCATTCCCTGAGCATCATATTTTTTGAGAATAGCATTCAGCTCTGTAATCTGATGATTGACTTCATCCGAGGCAATCTTATATTCTGAACTGATCATCATCATTTGATAGTTATCCGTCATAAGCTTTTCTTTTGCTTCCTTGGGAATCATATCCAAAGGAACCGCAGGTCCTACCACAGATTCTATTCCCAATATAGCAGACACGCCGTCCACTGCTTCCATTTCTTCTTTCATCATCCCTGCTTCTTTCTGGGATAATTTGCTGTCTAACAGCAGAATATGCGTGGTATTCATCTGAAAATTTTCATCGAGTTTTTCATTCGCCTGAATACTCGGCAGGTCCTTAGGCAGTGTTCCTGCAAGGTCATAATACACGCCTGTATGGGTATATCCATAGACTGCCGGCCCTAATACAATCAAAAACAACACTGCAAACGCCTTATAATGTTTCACCACAAAGGGGGCGATCCTGCCTAAATCGGGAATAAGGGGACGGTGTTTTGTCTTGGAGATAGGTTTGTCGAAAACCAACAGCATAGACGGCAGTACCGTTACACAGCTCACTACGCCAAGGAGAACTCCCTTTGCCATTACAATTCCCAAATCCATACCCAGAGTGAAGGTCATAAAACACAATGCTACAAACCCCGCCACCGTAGTAGTCGAACTGCTCAGCACAGAACCCAGGGTATTGGAAATGGCATGTGACATCGCACGTTTTTTATCTCCTGGAAACCGCTCCTGATTTTCCTCATAACTATGCCACAGGAAAATGGAATAATCCATGGTCACTCCCAACTGCAGAACTGCCGCCAGCGCCTGCGTAATATAACAGATTTCTCCTGACAGTACATTGCTTCCCAGATTATACAAAATTGCCATCCCGATACTCAGAAGGAAGAATACCGGAGCCAGGAAAGAATCCATGGTCAATGCGAGAATTACACAGGACAATGCACCGGCAATCGCCACATATGCCATCATTTCCTGATTACAGATGTCTTTGATATCTGTAACCACCGCCGACATTCCGCTGACAAAACATTGCTGACCCGCCAGGCTGCGGATTTGTTTTACCGCCTCCATCGTCTCGTCTGATGACATCGAAGAATCATACATCACAGCCATCATGGTATCTTCACCCTTTACAAATTTTCCTTTGATGTCTTCCGGGAGAATCTCCATAGGTACTGACAGATCTGCCACAGAATCGTACCAGATTACCGTCTTGACATGAGGCACCTGTTCTATCTCATCTCTCAGCTTCGACACGTCCTTATTCTCCATGCCCTCCACCACGCAGATGGAAAACGCTCCTGTGTTAAATTCTTCCATGAGGATATCCTGTCCTTCCATAGTCTCAATATCCTCTGGCAGATAAGACAAAATATCATAATTGATTCTGGTGTTTACAATTCCCAATACTGACGGAATCAAAAGCAGCACACTGATAATCAGGATTGGGATGCGCAGTTTTACAACTTTCTTTCCAAATTTAATCATTCTTTCGCGCTCCTCTTTTCTATTATTTTCATAAACGAGTATAAAAAAAAAGACTGAATAAGTGAATATTCAATCTCTTTTTCATGTATTTGCCAAATATACATTTTTAATTTTCTGTCATCCTGGAAATACATTTTCGCAAATCTGTAACTGCATTCTCCTGCCCCGTCACAGCTCTTCTATGACTTCTGTCATGGAACGTGTGATCATATAGTTATAGATATCTGTAATCTCCCTGGGTTCCACTGTCATACCGCTTCTGATCCAGTTTACCACTACAAAACTCATGGACTGGGCATAATATTTGGCAATATATTCCGGCGTCAGCCAGAAATGTCTGCGCTTCCCTGTCTGGCTCTTTCCGGCGATCACTTCCAGCAATATGTCCTCAATACAACTTTTGCAGATTTCTTCGAAAGAATTTTGCCCTTCCAGTTTTACCGCCCTGCCATAAAATTCTCCGTCCGCCTTTATAGAAGTAAAAATCAGCATCAACGCTTCATCCACCATCCCTGCATGTATCAGCGGGCGGGTAGGTTCCAATATCTGCGTGCGTATAATCCATTCCAGCAACTCATACTTATCCTGAAAATGATTGTAAAAGGTGGGGCGGATTACCCCCGCCCTGTCTGTAACCGCCTTAATGGTAATCTTTTCAATCGGCTGTCTGCAGGCAAGTTCCTTAAAACTCTCTGCCAGCAGCGTATCTATCCTTTCTTTCTGTCCTGCCACTTCTTCACATCCCGCCTACACATTCAGCTCCAGAATCGTCAAATTCCTCGCCTCGTCATCCGATTTCAAATCAATCACCTCTCCGGTAGGTATAATCTTGACCTTGGGCCTTAAGATAAATTCTTTATAATTCTCCATTACCACGGCAGTCCTTCCATCTGACAGGCTTACCTCACAGCCTACCGGGTATACAGCAATTTTGCGCATAAATATATCCACAAGCTCCGGATCAAACTCCGCTCCTGCGTTCGCCATCATATACTCCACCGCCTCAGAGGGTGAAACCGGTTCATGATACGGCAACTTGGAGGTAAGCGCATCATATACATCCGCAAGCTTGATGATTCTGGCATAAAGAGGAATCTCTGTTCCAGACCTGCGCATAGGATAACCGCATCCATTATACCACTCATGATGCTCCAGCACACTTTCATACACTTCCGGCAGGAAATCAAAATTCTCTTTCAGAAAATCATATCCCAGCTTGGGATGCTGCACAATCATAATCCGTTCTACCTCAGTAAGCGCACGGCGTACATTCAGTACATCCTCCTCTACAAACCGCTTTCCTACATCGTGAAGCAGCGCCGACGTCGTTAAAATGTCAAGCTCCTCTTTATTCAAGTTGCAGGCAGCCCCAATCATAGTGGACAATACCGCCACATTTACAGAATGGAAATATACGTAATCGTCATACGTCTTAATATCCAGCATGTTACACATTACATCGCCGTTGTTCAGTACTTCTTCCATCACGTTCATGACAACTTCCTGAAGATTCTTCTGCTCCATTGGAAGATTTTTATTGTCCAGAAACAGATCATGAACCATCTTCAACGCTTCCCGCTTTACTTCTGGACGGATTACATGGGTAACCATCAAATCTTCTGTAAATTCATCATCAATATAAATTCCAGGAAACCCCAGCTTGAGCAGTTCCTGAAGATTGTCATGATTCAGTATTAAATGTTTTCCTAAAATCAGACGCCCTTCTCCATTATAAATATCCTGCCCCAGGGTCATCCCCGTTTCTACTTTCGCCATAGGCATATAACGCATCTTCCGCTACCTCCTGTTTATACTTTGCCACTGTTATTTTTGGCTTCCTTCTGCGCCCGCTTGCACTGATACATTCGTTCATCTGCCCGCCCTACGGTGTCCTGAAGATTCATATCCGTACCGCGGCTGTATTTTGCAAAACCGGAAGCAATCTGCATAAAGTCTTTCACCTGAGTCCCCTGCAGATTTGCCAGCCAGTCACACATCTGTATTCGCTTTTGTTCATAAATTTCTTCCGTTATACTGTCGGAAATCAAACAAAATTCATCTCCGCCAATCCGGTAAATCTCTCCTAAATCTCCAAATACATCCCGAATAATCTCACTTCCTGTAATAATATAACAGTCCCCCATGCCATGCCCATACAGATCATTCATCATTTTCAAATTATTCAGGTCAAACATGACTACGCCGTATTTACGAAATTCTCCTTTATTGATCTGATGCAATTCCTGTTCAAAACTTCTGCGGTTCTTCAAAAGAGTCAGTCCATCCAGTTCGGCTTCTTCTAAAATAGCTTCTGCTTCTTTTCCCACCTGAATCAGCTTCACGGAATCGCTCAGAAATTGCCCTGCCAATACCACCACATAAATCAGACATGCGATTCTGGAAAAGTATGCCACATCGTCATGGAATCTGTAATAGTAATTGACGGCGTCTAATATAACACAGACTCCAACAACCGCGATGCAGACGGCATTCTTCCATAGACCGCCTCTGGTCTTTACTTCCTTTTTTCCCTTCTTAACCACATACTGCACTCCCATCACCACTGCTACGGCGGCAACAGATATCCCTATGATATGCGTTACGAACAGGGTCTGGCGCAAATCAAACCATCCTAAAAATTGCGCCGTCAAACTAACGGCCACATCCAATTCGCTTAATACTGCAAGAATGCTCAACAGACGGCATTCTTCCCTAAAATATGCCACTTTCATAAAATAGATGATTGGAAGGGGCATCAGCTTTAAACTGAGAATGGTAACCTGACTGAACAAAAGCTCTCTTCCAAACATAATCATTGGTATCTGCGTCTCAAAAGCAGACCAGACTGCAAAATGCATTGCAAATAATCCCAGCCACGGAATCCCTTTATGCAAATACATTTTCCTTCCCAGTGCAACCCATCCAATCACCAGCATCAACCCCATA
Source organism: Lachnospiraceae bacterium (assembly GCA_009911185.1). Taxonomy (GTDB): domain Bacteria; phylum Bacillota; class Clostridia; order Lachnospirales; family Lachnospiraceae; genus Petralouisia. The sequence continues at coordinate 13,848 of QXWW01000026.1, read as the reverse complement.
GCAAGCACTATATAGCTGACTGTAAAGGATATAAATTTGTCCTTGATAATATCCATGACAATTTCTGTCTGCAGCCCACAGACAAATTCAGGCACTTTCACATAGTCCCAGTCATAACAATTCTGAATATGTATTTCCAAAAGCTTCCCCGAATATCCATTCCAAATCTGTACAAAATTCCAGCAGTTTCCCGGCGTTCTGCTGTTACTCTTCTCAGAAACCTTTTTTTCATAGACTTTCTCTCCATCTACATACACCTCCACAAACTGATGAGATGTATAAAAACCAATGGCATTTACAAAATCAAGCTTCTCTGGCAACCGTTTTTGAAGAATCACTTCCTGTCCATATCCAGATATATCCACTTTCTCAGGAAGCGTTTCATACTGCTTCGTTTCTCCTCCTGTCACAAGCGTCCAATTATTATCGTAACATATATTCTCTGTCATATTCGGCGCTTCTCTGCCGTTACTGCAAAACACCAGCGCTAATAAAACAAACAAAAGCACGGCGGCTATTTCTATCAGGTGTATTTTTAAAATTTTCACTGACTGTCTCCTTTGCGATACAGATATATCGAATACGAAATGTTATAAATTTTATTTTAACATATTTTCAATAAAAATAAAACATTTTTCCGAAATAGGTTCTGAATATTTATAAGCGAAAATTTCATTATTCCGTTTTACTTGCCGCCACAGTAATATATTGAAACATAAATAAAACGGACAAGTCTGCTTCAACTCCCGAAATCCCTCCTTCATAAGGACGTCGGAGTCCAGTGGATGCCCGTTTAGCACGGACCGAAGTGAAACAGTGACCCTGGACGATTTCCCGTGCCGCGTGCAGATTTGTCCTATGGGTACCGGACCTGCCCGGAGGATGCCTTAGGACGGTTAGCTTTCACGCCTCCGCATGACAAGATCTTTCCTACAGAACAAAAAAGCTGTAAACTCCCGATTCCTGAGGAATCCTAGTTTACAGCTCTTACCATCGAGAGCGATAGACGGGGCTCGAACCCGCGGTCTCGACCTTGGCAAGGTCGCGCGTTACCAACTACGCCACTATCGCATAAAGCGGGTGATGGGAATCGAACCCACGTATCCAGCTTGGAAGGCTGGTGTTCTACCATTGAACTACACCCGCGCAAACACCTTACAGTGCAATGCCCAGTTCCGGAATCGAACCAGAGACACGAGGATTTTCAGTCCTCTGCTCTACCAACTGAGCTAACTGGGCTCGCTGCGCTTCAGCAACGATATCATTTTACACATATATACGGTGTTTGTCAATACCTTTTTCTATTTTTTTCTATCTGCTTGGAACCATCTTAATGATTCTTCCTGCAAATTCGTTAAAGTTCTGTGTCTGCAAAATAACCCTTCCCGGCCCGGTAAGCTTTGTCAGGAACAATCCTTCTCCGCCGAAAAATATATTTTTCAGCCCCTTCACCGTCTCAACCTCATATTTCACTGATTTTTCAAAAGCAACTACATTTCCGGTATCTACCTTAATCACTTCTCCGGGCGCAAGATTCTTTTCCACCTTATTACCGTCAATTTCCAGAAAAACCATTCCCGTACCAGAGATATCCTGCAGGATAAAGCCTTCCCCGCCAAACAACCCCGCCGAAAGCTTCTTCGTCAAGGCAACGCTCAATGTCACGCTCTCCTGGGCACATAAAAATGCGCCTTTCTGACAGATCATTCCCCCGGTAACTCCCACGTCTATCGGAAGTACTTCGCCTGCAACCGTAGAGGCAAACGCAATCATGGCTCCCGGTTTTTCCGCCTTATATGTCGCCATAAACAAGGACTCCCCGGAAAACATTCTGCCAATACTTTTGCCCAAACCGCCTCTCATATTAGAATCCATGGCAATTCCTTCGCTCATCCACGCCATTCCGCCAGACTGGGTATACATACTCTCTCCTGCTATGTCAAAAACAACTTCTACCGCCGGCATGGTGTCGCCTAATACTTCATATCTCATGTGTATCTCCTCCATATCTGTTTAAAATCCTTTTTTATTATAGTACAAATCTTTTTATTCTTCTACTGCTAAATCTACTTTTTTGCGATTACTCAATAATATTTTGCTATTGTCCGCTCTCCGGCCAATATAGTATTGGGGCATATGACGTTACCTTCACAGAGGACTTGTGAAGATAACGGTATTTTTCCACAATTATGCAGCCGCGCTTATTGACCCTAAACCCGAAAAATGATAAGATGAACATATGTTACAGATTTAACAATCTTAATTTTAATCTCAGGGAGGTTTTAACATGGATTATACAAAGGAATATCAGCAGAAACTTGTCTCTGCTGACGAAGCCGTCAAGGTTATCAAATCCGGCGACTGGGTGGATTACGGCTGGTGCAACGGCACTGCTGACGTATTGGACAAAGCACTTGCAAAACGTACGGACGAATTAAAGGATGTAAATTTAAGAGGCGGTATTCTCTTAAAACCGCTTGCTGTTTTTGAACGAGAGGACGCCGGTGAACATTTCACCTGGAATTCCTGGCATATGTCCGGCTTAGAACGTAAACTTATCAGCCGTGGATGTGCATACTATGCTCCGATCCGTTATTCAGAGCTGCCCCGTTATTATCGGGAATCTGACACCAAAGACAACGTGGCAATGTTTCAGGTATCTCCAATGGACAAGCACGGATTTTTTAACTTTGGCCCCAATGCTTCCCATCTCGCCGCTGTCTGCGAGACGTCCGCAAAAATTATCGTGGAAGTAAATGAAAATATGCCCAGATGTTTAGGGGGCTTTGAAAACGGCGTACATATTTCTCAGGTAGACTTTATTGTAGAGGGCGACAATGCTCCAATCGGTGAACTTGGCGGAGGCGGCGCCGCTACGGAAGTAGATAAAGCCGTTGCGAAACTGATTGTGGAAGAAATCCCCAACGGCGCCTGTCTCCAGCTTGGAATTGGCGGTATGCCCAACGCTGTGGGATCCCTCATCGCCGAATCTGACCTCAAAGATTTAGGCGTCCACACGGAAATGTACGTAGACGCCTTTGTAGACATTGCAAAAGCCGGAAAAATCAACGGCTCTAAGAAAAATATTGACCGTTTCCGCCAGGCTTATGCTTTTGGCGCCGGAACCAAGAAAATGTACGACTATCTGGACGAAAACCCTGAGCTGATGAGCGCCCCGGTCAGCTACACCAACGATATCCGCTCCATCTCTGCACTGGATAATTTTATGTCCATCAACAACGCTGTAGATATCGATCTGTTCGGTCAGGTCAGCTCGGAAAGCTCCGGAACCAAACACATCAGCGGCGCCGGCGGACAGCTTGATTTCGTACTTGGCGCTTATCTCTCCAACGGAGGCAAGAGCTTTATCTGCTGCTCTTCCACTTTTAAAACTAAAGACGGTGAATTGAAATCAAGAATCCTGCCTACCCTGCACCCTGGTTCCATTGTCACCGACACCCGCGCCAATATCCACTATCTGGTGACCGAATACGGCAAAGTAAACCTAAAGGGCTTATCTGCATGGCAGAAATGCGAGGCTATCATTTCTGTAGCGCACCCTGATTTCCGGGATGAGCTGATCAAAGAAGCTGAAAAAATGCATATCTGGAGAAGAAGCAATAAATAGCATCCAAAAAGTTTAAGGCTTTCATAGTAACACTGAGCCGGGAATCTGTTTTCAGATTCCCGGCTCGTAAAATTTGGTGCTTATTCTTTATCAGGAAAAAGCCAGCTCTGTCCGGCGGATCAGATCCATCTGCAACGGCTTACCCAATTCTACAAAATAGGCGCTGTAGCCCGCTACCCTTACCAGCATATCTCTATACTCCTCCGGCGTTTTCATCGCCGCCTTCATCATCTCATTGCTCATAATATTAAACTGGCAGTGCATACCGCCTTTCTCCAAATATGTACTGATAAAACCGACCAGATTTTCTCTGCCCTCTACCCCGGCGACACACTCTGGCGGAAATTTCCAATTCAAAAGCGTACCGTTTGTTGCCAGGCTGTGGTCCGCCTTAGTCACGGAATTTGCAATTGCCGTGGGACCGCTGATATCATGAGACGCAGCGTGGGTATGCACCGGTCCCATATTATCTGAAATTGGCTCCCCGCTCTTTCTGCCATCCAGAGACGCTCCCAGGCCAAGCCCCAGGCCTACATTTGCATTTACGGTATAGACGCCCGGGCAGAAATACCCGCCGCGGGGATTTTTTCTGCCGGTAATATTGCGGCAATAACACTCAAACACCTCTTTAAACAGATCATCGGCATAATCATCGTCATTCCCATAATGATGCACCTTGCTGCTGTTTACCAAAGCATATAAGACATCATGACCTTCCCAGTTATCCCGAACCGCCTGCAGTAATTCCTTCCCAGTATAACGTTTCTCATCAAATACAAGCTGCTTAATAGTGGAGAGAATATCTGCGCAGGTTCCTATTCCGCTTGCCTGCGGACCGGTAAAGTTATAATTTGCGCCCCCTTCTCCCAAATCTTTCCCTTTTTCCATACAGCCGCCGAAGAATGCAGAAGCATAGGGCAGCGGCTTTTTCTCTCTCTGTATATTGTCTATCAGGTTCAGCCCGCTGCACATCTGATCCGTCCAGAACTGCATCTGTCTTTGAAAGCTGTCAAGAACTTCCCCAATGCTCTGAAAATTCTGCAGAGAACCTGTATCGGGACCTAATTTTCTGCCTGCTCCCGCGCATTCCTGATATCTTGGGCAGCTCGGGCTGCAGTCAATACACTGTCCGCCATTTAACGCCAGTTCCATCACTTTGGCAATATTTATGTAGGCCGCATCGTGATAGCCATATTCCTGTCCTGGAAGATCCGGCTCCACGCAGCCCACCACCGCATAATTTCTCGCCTGGGGAAGGCTCATTCCCTTTCTCTGCATGGCTTTAACCGCCACTTCGTCATTAAAAATCTTGGGATGTCCATAACCTGCACGAATGCACTCTACTGTCTTGACCCGCAGTTCATACGGCGTATTCCGGTGCATCCTCACGCAAACCCATGGATTCATCATTCTGGTATGCACAGAAGCCTCCAGAAGCATAAAGGTCAGGTCATTAGTTACATCCCTTCCTTCTTCATCCACACCGCCGATGGTAAGGCTCTCGCCGCCCCATCCTCTGCCGTTGCGCACTTCGACTGTCATTCTGTCCTTCAGCTTAGAAGGATTTCCCATTTTTACATAAGCGCATTCCAGCAACTCCTGGGCAAAGTCTTTTGTAATCACATGGTTCTCCATATCGCTTCTATAATAAGGATACAGCCACTGGTCCATTCTTCCATAAGATACCGAATGCCCGTTAGATTCAATCAGCGTAATTGTGGTTGCAAAATGCCATAGCTGCAATGCCTGCCACATGGTTTGCGCCGGACCTTTGGCAATCTGGCGGCAGTTTGCCGCAATCTGTTCCAGCTCCGCTTTTCTTGCAGGATTCTGTTCCTCTTCACTGCGTGCCTCCGCCAATGCCGCATAACGGCTGATATAGGTGCATGCCGCCTTTAGTTCTATCAGCATGGCTTCATAAAATTCTTTCTTTTCTGCATATTCACCGTCTGCCGGGTCTAAGGCTGCATAACAAGCTTCTGCTTGCGCAATCAGTCCCTGATATCCTACTTTCAGCAGTTTTTCGTAGTCCATCACAAAATGTCCCACGCCGCCGAAATGATACAGATTCGTCATATACACTTTCTTGCCCATCTCAGATCCCTTTTTCTGATCTTCGGTGAGATTCGCCTCCACAGCATCGGCAATTGTCCTGCCGCGCCAAAATTCCAACAGCTCTAATAATTCTTCTTTGTCCTCTTCGGTAATATAGAATTTATCGTGCGCTCTCTGGTCAAATGGATGGTTTCTCAGCTCGTCTATGATCCATTCAGCGGAAAACTCCGGATAAATCGGGGCCGCCTTTGCCGGAGCTGCCAGCTCGCCAGCCAAAAGCTCATCCTCATACAAATCAATTTCCACATGCTCCAGAATATTCTTCAGCGAATACGCCGTTTTCAGCTTTGCCGAAAGTTCTGGATGCTCTTTGTATGTCTGCGTGATAAGCCTTGCCCTCTGAATATCAATATTAAATTTCCGCCCCAGAAAAACCTTTCTCAACTTATTCACCCGGCTGTAAGGTGAAAAACCATCATGCCCTACCTGATATCCAATTCCATAATGTTTATCAAACGCCTCTGTTCCTGCAGGCTTTTTTGCTGTCATTGTTTGTTTCCCTCCTTCGTTGTAGCGCCAATTTTGCAGTTTATTCCTCTGCTTTGAAAATAATCTGCAAATTCTGTAACTTTTATGGTAAATTCGTCTCTGTCAAATTCCAGACCTTCCATGGGATAGGCAAGGTCCAAAGACTTATATTTTTCTTCTCCCAACCGCATAAACTCCAGTAGCTGCAGCTCCTCCACCCGATTGTGAAGTTTTTCTGTTATAAAATCTGCTGTGGCTTGCATATTCTCGTAGGTATCATTTACACCAGGAATTACCGGAATCCTCACAATTATTGGCTTTCCAAGTTCTGCCAAATGCTCCATATTCCCCAGAATTTTTTCATTTGGCACCTTGGTATACTGTCTGTGGACAGCGGAATCCATATGCTTTAAGTCGGTAATAAATAAATCTGTATCAGGAAAAATCTGCTCGATCACTTGCCAATCTGCGTACAAAGTAGTTTCCACACAGGTATGTATGCCTTCCTGCCTGCATTTCTTCAAAAGTTCTGAAACAAATGAAACCTGCATCAGAGGTTCTCCTCCAGACAAGGTAATTCCTCCGCCCGAACTCCTGTAATAAGAAATATCTTTTCTTACCGTTTCCATAGCTTCTTCCACAGATATCTGTTTTCCCCAAAATTTAATGGCGTCCGCAGGGCAAACTTTCGCGCATTCCATACAATTAGTACACTGCGCCCTGTCTACGGCTGACAATTTATTGTCCTTAAATACCAGACAATTTTTATCTTCACATACCTCCATGCAGCATCCGCATTTATCTTGACCGAGACATTTCGTTTGATAAACGCCCGGCTGCTGAAATAGCTTATGACTCTCCGGATTTGAGCACCATCTGCACTGTAAGGGGCATCCCTTCAAAAACAACTCTGTGCGGATGCCCGGTCCATCGTGTATGGTATAACGCTGTATATTAAAAATGATACCGATTTCTGACATACCCTTCCCTTCACCTCATTTTTATCCGTAAATTCAACAGTATTCTAATATCAATTTTCTATTTTTTAATTCCATATTAGCATGATATATCCATTTATTAATCTTTTTTCTATTTTAATTCGATTTTAGAATTATATGTCAAAAAAGTTATGGTATTTTAGCAAACGGAATTCCAATTACGTCTAAAAATACAGAAAGAAAGGCGGTAACTTACATGAACAAGGCTACGGCAAAAAAAGCGGGATACACTGTTGAATACATAATTCTTGTAGCTGCAATTATAGGTATTTGGATTGTAATGGGCAGTACCGGGATGCTGAATCCCGTCATTATGCCGTCTCCATCTAAAGTAGGCGGTACTGTTATTTCTCTGATCCAAAGCGGCGAACTCTGGGAAAATCTTGGGATAAGCGTGGCGCGAGTACTGCAGGGCTATCTGCTTGCTTCCGTCCTGGGAATTATTCTCGGTATTTTAATTGGCCTGTCTCACCATCTCGACAGATTAACCGGGTTGTTGATTCAGCTCCTGAAACCGATTCCCCCTATTGCCTGGATTCCTCTTGTAATCCTGTGGTTCGGAATTGGAGAGGGCGGCAAAATCTTTTTAATTTTCCTGGGCGGTTTTTTTACAATTTTAATCAACGTCATTGACGGCATACGGCAGACTGATACAAAACTGATTGAAGTATCCACTTCTATGGAAACGCCGTTTTTCAAACATATATTTATGATGGTCATTCCCAGCGCAGCCCCCAATATTTTCACCGGACTTCGTACCGGTCTGAGCTCCTGTTGGATGTGCGTAGTTGCCGCCGAACTTGTATCCTCCACCACCGGTCTTGGATATTTAATTATGAACGCAAGACAGTTTGGCAAAACAGATGTTGTAATTGTAGGGATGCTTACCATCGGTATTACCGGAAAAATTATGGATTCGCTTTTGAAACTGGTCGAAAAACTTGTGGTCCGTTGGAATTGAGGTGAACGATATGACAGTAGAAAATGAAAAAAAATACATTGTTGTAGAAGGGCTGCACAAATATTTCAGCCAGAGAGGCAGTGCGGATATGCACATCCTTGACGATATCAATTTCAGTGTAAAAAAAGGCGAGGTTATCTGCATCGTAGGCTCCAGCGGCTGTGGTAAAAGCACCCTGCTCCGCGCTATCTGCGGGCTCGATCCTGACCACGAGGGAACCGTAAGAATTGACGGAACAGAGATTACCGGTCCCGATAAACGCCGCGGCATGGTATTTCAGGAACACAGGCTTTTCCCCTGGCTTACCGTATCGCAAAACGTAGGATACGCCTTAAACGGTATTTCCAAAGAAGAGAAGCAGGAAAAAATAACGCAGTATATCGCTTTGGTTGGCTTACAAGGATTCGAAAATTCCTATCCGCGGGAACTTTCCGGCGGCATGGCCCAACGCGCCGGAATTGCCCGCGCATTGGTCAATAATCCATCCGTCCTGTTTTTGGACGAACCTTTCGGCGCATTAGACGCCTTTACAAAAATATCTATGCAAAAAGAACTGAAGCGGATTCAAAAACAGGCTCATACTACCATGCTGCTTGTCACTCATGATATCGATGAAGCCGTATACCTGGCAGACAAGATTATTGTCATGTCTGAACGCCCCGGACGCATTCAGAAGATTGTTCCGGTGAAACTTCCAGAGCCGCGGGACCGCAATAGTTACGAATTTGTAGAAATCAGAAAAATTATTTACAATGAATTTTTTAACTGATTCCTGAATTATTAAAATACATGTGTTCTATACAAATAACTATTTTATAAGGAGAAAATCAAATGAAAAAAATACGTATTTTATCTTATCTCACTGCGTTAGCGCTTGGCGCCACCCTGTTGTCCGGCTGTGGTTCCTCCCCAGAAGCTAAAGAAGCCGGCAGTTCTAACGTCAAGGACGGCTCCTCTGTAGTAAATATCGCCATCCAGCCTTCGGCAGCGTTTATTCCCCTTTACATCGCCCGTGAAAACGGCTGGATTGAAGAAGCTCTCAAAGACCAGAATGTTGAGGTTAACTGGAATGAGTTCGAGTCCGGCCCTCCAATGAATGAATCGCTCGCTTCCGGCAGTTCTGATATCGGAGTTATGGGTGACGTTCCCACTGTTTCTTCTATTGCAGCTGGTCAGGAAAATGAAATTATCGCCATGGCGGCAGACGGTGCAAAATCCTACGCCATGCTTGTCAGCGCCGATTCAGAGATCTCCTCTGTCCGTGATTTGAAGGGTAAAAAAATCGGAACAACCGTTGGTTCCACAGGACATAATCTGACAGACAAGCTTCTTGCAAAAAATAATCTTGATATTAACGCTGATATTGAACTGGTGAATATAGCCACTGGCGACGCCGCAACCGTCCTCTCCACAGGCGCAGTCGACGCGGTTGCAATCTGGGAGCCAAACGTGACAAGACTTGTCGCGGACGGTACCGCTAAAATAATAGGCGAAGGACCCGACTGTGGTTTACTTGGGGTAAACCCTATCATTGCAAGGGCTGAATATGCACAGAATCACCCGGAAGTAATCCGCGTCATCATAGAACAATACGCACGGGGTGTTGCCGCGCTTGACAATCTGGACGAAAATATTCAAAAGAAAGTAGCAGACGCGCTTTCTCTTGACCCGGAGTTACTGGACGATGTGGCTGCAAAATATGAATACACTGTAAAAATCTCTGACGCAGACATAGAAAATTTGCAGGACACCATTTCTTTCCTTGTAAAAATTGGTAATCTCGATAAAGAATATGAAATCAAAGACTATGTGAAAAAAGACTATGTGGATAATGCTGATATTTCCCAATATATTAGCGGGAAATAGACCGTTCCAAATGGAGAGGAATGTGACTCATACGGGCGACATTCCTCTCTAATATTATCCCTGAAATAAAGTGGGCAGCTTCCAACCTTCCTTCACTTTGGGGAAGAGACGCGCTTTGGCGCGCCTGCACAGCAGCTTTAACCACATAACGCCAAAAGAATGAAACTTGAATATACTGATCGAATCAATATTACTCATAAGAGTTAAACAATTTTATATAACCATTATTGTATCTCTTAGCTGTCTGACTCTTTTTATTTGAATTATCTATATTATCCTGCCTATACAAGCTAATGCTATCATTTTGTTATCGTGATTAATAACACCGACTTTATAACTGTGAATAATAGCAATATGCTTTGTATTCAAATCATAAGTGATTTTGCTTAGAACTTCAACATTAAATTACCCTTCAATAATATTTTGCATTGAAACTTTAAGGTATCACATGTGATGCAGGCGGCTCGTGCAGCAACCTTTTTTCTTTGGGAATCTTCATCATTCTTTAAAAGCAATGCTTCAAAAATTGTGCAGTAAGTAATAAATGTATCATCTATATATTAATAGATCATCAAAATTATTGAAAGGAAGCCCATATGGGGGAAAGTGAGATTTTCTATTGTAAAAATCATGCAGATATTTTCCATAAACTCCAATGATCCATCTTTCAAAATCATTTTCATTTAATGGATTGAAATGCTATAATAAAGTTGTAACGGAAGTGGCTAATAAGACATACTAAAATCAATCAGAAAAGAGGGACTTATTATGCCACAGAATCACATACCCGAATTCAAAAAGAAAATTGTCCGTCTCCGTTTGGAAGAAGGACGGACAATCAACAGTATTACCACGGAATTCGGCGTCTCTAAGGAAAGTGTTCGCCGATGGTGCAATGAATTTCAAAAAGAATGCCAAGCCCAAAGCCTTCAAAACTCTTCATCTGCTAATGATGCAGATATTATGAAAGAAAACCTGCGCCTGCGTAAAGAACTGGCTGAAAAAGAGAAGGAAATAGCGTTTCTAAAAAAGCGGCGGCATTCTTTACAAAGGAAATCGATTAGAGGCTTATCAATTCATAGAGAAATATAAGGAGGAGTTCGGCATACGCTGGCTGTTAAGGCGGCTTCAAATTTATCCAAATGCTTATTATAACTACCGGAAACACCGGAAGATAGATTATGATACCCAAAAATCAGAAGTTCTGGAACAGATAAGAGATATTTATCACAGTCATAACGGAGTTGACGGATACCGGAGCATGACTATTTATCTGGCACGCAGAGGATACCGTTACAGTCCAACAACCATACACAAATACATGAATACGGAACTCGGACTGCATTCCATCGTCCGTCCGAAAAAGCCGAATTAATAATACAGAAAGCCGCACAGGATATTTGAAAACAGACTGAAGCAGGAGTTTGCTGCGGATAAAGTGAACCAAAAATGGTGTACGAACTTTACTTATCTGTTCCTTGCAGATCATGAAGTAAGATATAACTGCACCATTATTGATCTTCATGACCGGAGTGTAGCTGCCAGCATTACGGACCGGCATATTACAAGCGACCTGGCAATCCGTACCTTGCAGAAAGCACTGGATTCACAGCCAGCAGTCAAAGGGGAACGGATCCTTCATAGCGACCAGGGTTTCCAGTATACATCAAAAGCGTTCGTTGAATTCTGCGAATCTGTCCGTGTAACAGAAAGCATGAGCAAAGCTGGATGCCCATATGACAATGCACCGATGGAGAGGTATTTCAATACACTAAAAAACGAATGTACCAATCTGTATGAATTTCAGACAGAGGAAGCGCTTTACCGGACGGTGGAAGAATTTGCCTATGTCAACTATAACCAAGTGCGTCCCCATAGTTTTAATGCATATCGGACGCCTTATCAGGCACGTATAACATCATAAAAGAAAATTGATATTTTTAGCCACAAGTGTTACAAAAAAGCTTGACCACTACAGCCGGAAGGAACAAATAATTTGTACGAGATAAGTATTGGTGAATATCCGTGGAGTGGATATATAACACAGTATTTGGAAGAAATGCAAGAAGAACAAAGTTTTAGAGGAAATTCGCCAGCGCCATGCCATATTATCCCCACGGTTAATGAATACAATAATGAGAAAGATTCTGAATTTTGCCCTTCCAGTATTGCAGGAAAATTTATGTTTCCATGTAAAGATTTGTTTGAGGTATTGGATTTAAAATGGGATGGAAAAAATGGTTTTTACACAAATGAAAAACTGGCAGCATATCTTTCGGAAGATTCTGATAGTGCGCTTTATATCAATAAGGGGTTATTGATGGATTATCTGGAACGTTCGGGACAAGAAATTGTGTGGACGGTTTTAGGAGAAAAGCAAAAAATTGGGGGTATGGGATTTCGGGATTTTCCAGGAAGAAGTGAGTTTAGCTATAGTTATTATTGGGACAATGGGCAAATTAAGAGAAATCATGAAGTATTTCATGTGCGTAAGCCACAGTATGATGGTTAAAACATGGATTAATTTGTTCGATAAAATGATTTTGTTATCATTGATGAATAATCAATAAAATGAAAGGTGGTATAAAATATGAATTCGGATTATATAACAGATGAACAGGTAGTAAAACGTGCGAATGCAGCAGTAGGGCTTGAAATAGAGAAATTGAAGGCAATGGAGGCGCCAGTTATAATTTATCATAGAAAGAAACAGGTTGTGGTAAAACGCAATAGTGATGGAACAGAAACAGCGGTAGGGAAACGATTGAGAAAGGGGAGCTATAGTGAACGAATTGGAAAAGAAATCTGAGATTGTTGTTTTTGCCTGTCCGAATGGTTCAGGTAAAAGTACATTTACGTCATTATTGAAGCCTTCAATGGATTATATTAATGCAGATGAAATCAAGAAAATACTGAAATGTTCAGACTTTGAGGCTGCCCAATTGGCTGAAAAGCAAAGGGAACAACATTTGAAGAATATGGAAAATTTTTGTTTTGAAACGGTTCTTTCTACAGATAGAAATTTGAATTTGTTAAAAAGGGCAAAAAAGAATGGGTATTTTATCCGATGCTATTATATTCTTACCGCAGACCCAATGATCAACATTTTTCGTGTCAGGGCACGGGTAGAGGTCGGCGGACATGATGTTCCTGATGATAAGATAATTAGCCGTTTTGATAAAGCGCTGGCATTAGTACATGAAGTAGTCAATGTTTGTGATATTTGTCATATATATGACAATTCTGAAGACAGACCATATCGGATTTATAAGAAGAGGAAAGAGCAGTTTTTTTATGATACATGTGCTGATTGGAATAAAGAAGATATATTTCTTTTGACACAGGATATGAATGCAGAGAAAAAGAATTTGAATGATAATTGAGTAAAAAGAATAGAGAAACTGAAAAGCATCACGAAGAGCCAGTCTTTTGGTGATTCTTTTCCTTTGCAAAAAAGAATATTTTTTTAGATTTTACTTGACAAAAGCAGAGCTTCTCGCCCTCACACTGGCAGACTTTAACTTTGAAGAGAATACCATACAAATCACCAAATCCTTGCAACACAAGGCAAGCGGCGATATTGTGACACCACCCAAGACCGATAACGGCATTCGGACTATTACCATGCCGGAAGCTATCATGCAAGGAAATAAAGGACTATACTCATAAAATATACGGAATAAAGCCATCTAACAGAGTATTTACCTTTACGAAAAGCCTTATCCGCGGAAACATGGTAAGCGTCAAATAAGATAGTGGATAGAAAAATAACCACCAACCCTCTATACTAAAAGGGCAGTGGTCATCGGCAA
>QXWW01000025.1 GCA_009911185.1 Lachnospiraceae bacterium | reverse complement strand
ACATTTCTTGAAAATCCGGAATATCTGGATGACTATCTGCCATGGGATCCCATGGTACAGGAACGTTGCCGATGACCGCTGCCCTTTTAGTATAGAGGGTTGGTGGTTATTTTTCTATCCACTATCTTATTTGATGCTTACCTTATTTGACGCTTACCTTGAAACATTTCTGTTTTACACCATTCCGTACACCAAGACCACCTTGGATTTACACCACATTTACACAATTTCACTGAAAAAATATACAAAAATATGAGAAAATAAACCTCACTGACACATTCCCTAATCTCCGCAACACCTCTATTTACAGTCTTTTGCAGACATTTGTAAAGATACCTAAATCCCCCAAACCTTACAAAAGCGTAAGATAAAACTGTAAAATGTAAGCTAAAGTTAAGGCAGGGCAAAAGCTGTTTCGTTATACTATTTTCAGAAACAGAAATTGCCCTGCCTGACTGTTGTAAATCAGAGCCGCATATGGTATTTTAGTGAAGGCGTCTGTGAGCAGGCAGCGGAGACAACCGAAAAGGAGGACATTATGGCGATATTGGAAGTTAATAATGTAAAAAAAGTATATACTACCCGTTTTGGGGGAAACCAGGTGCAGGCATTATCAGATGTGACATTTTCCGTGGAAAAAGGAGAATATGTGGCGATTATGGGAGAGTCCGGTTCTGGTAAGACAACTTTACTGAATATTCTGGCGGCGTTAGATAAAGCGACTGCCGGACAGGTGCTTTTAAATGGAAAAAATCTTTCTGCAATTCGCGAGCGGGAATTGTCTGCATTCCGGAGGCAGAACCTGGGATTTGTATTTCAGGATTTTAATCTGTTAGATACCTTCAGCATTCAAGATAATATTTTCCTTCCGCTGGTTCTTGCCGGAAAAAGTTATAATGAGATGCGCAGCCGCCTGATGTCAATTGCCGGTAAGCTGGGAATTAATGAAATACTTGGAAAATACCCCTATGAAGTGTCCGGCGGACAAAAGCAGCGTGCCGCAGTGGCGCGGGCATTAATCACCAATCCACAGATTATTCTCGCAGATGAGCCTACCGGAGCGTTGGATTCCAGGGCTGCCGAGAGTCTTTTAGCTATGTTTCAAAGCATCAACGAGGAGGGTCAGACCATTCTGATGGTAACCCATTCCATTAAGGCGGCAAGCTGTGCTAAGAGGGTGTTGTTTATTAAGGACGGTCAGGTGTTTCATCAGATTTATAAGGGTTCCGGCAGCGACGAGGAAATGTATCAGAAAATCTCTGATACCCTTACAGTAATTACGACAGGTGGTGGCAAACATGAATAGATTTTTTTACGGAAGACTTGCTTTTAGTAATTTAAAGAAAAATGCAAAACTGTATCTGCCGTACGTTCTGGCAGTAATTGGAACCAGTGCCATGTACTACATTATGGGGGCTATTTTCAGGGACGAAGGAATTAAAGAAATGCCTGGCAGCGATAATCTGGAGCTGATCCTGGGACTGGGCTGCGGCGTGATTGGGATTTTTGCCGTAATTTTCTTATTTTATACCAACAGTTTCCTGATGAAGCGGCGTAAGAAAGAATTTGGTTTGTTCAATATTTTAGGCATGGAAAAACGCCATATTGGAAAAATGATGTTCTGGGAAATTGTGATGGTGGCCTCTGCCAGTATTTTCCTGGGGGTTGTGGCGGGAGTGTTGCTGAATAAACTTGTGACTCTGGCGCTCTTGCGTCTGGTAGATTTGAAAGTACCTTTTGGATTCCATATTTCCAAAGAGGCCATTTTTAGTACCGTGATTCTATTCTTGTGCATTTTTGGCGTGACTTTGATTTACAATCTGTTTCAGGTACAGAAGGCAAAACCGATCGAACTTTTGCAGAGCGCAAACCATGGTGAGAAAGAGCCCAAAACCCGCTGGCTGCTTGCCGTTGTGGGAATACTGGCTCTGGGCGGGGGATATGGAATCGCCATTTTTGTGAAAGATCCTGTTAGCGCTGTGCTACTGTTTTTTGTGGCGGTCATCCTTGTAATTTTAGGAACGTATTGTCTCTTTACGGCAGGCAGCATCGCCGTCTTAAAGTTAATGCGTAAAAATAAAAACTATTATTATAAGACCCGGCATTTTACATCAGTGTCCGGCATGATTTACCGCATGAAGCAGAATGCGGTGGGGTTGAGCAATATTTGTATTCTGAGCACAATGGTGCTGGTAATGGTATCTGGAACAATTTCTTTGTACATGGGCGTAGACTCTTCCATGAAAAACCGTTATCCTCTGGAGATTAATATTACAGGATATGATTTGCAAGAGCATGAAAAAAATCTCGTAAAAGAGGCGACGGTTCAGGCGGCTGCTGATTTGGGCATTGCAATTGATGAAATGTCTGATTATACGCAGTTATCTTTTACAATTTATAAGGATAAAGAAAATCTAATTGTTCAGAAAAGCGATGGAATAGCCGCACCGGAAGGAGAAATGAGTATTGTAGAGTGGATTACACTGGAGGACTACCAGCGTTTGGGAGGCAAAAAGACAGCGCTTGAGGAAGATGAGGTGCTGGTCTATACGGAAAATGGAGATAAACAGGCGCAGCAATATCATTTCAAAGATAAAACATTGCGCATTAAAGAATATATATCAGATCTGTATTTGACGGATATGGAAACGGAAATGATTTGCGACGTATATTTTGTGGTGGTAAAAGACGAGCGTGTACTGATGGACATATATGAGCTGCAGAAATCCGTTAATGAAGGACGCGCCAGCCAGATTGTGCATAGCGTTGCGTTGAATGTCGACGGAACAGAAGAGCAGGAAATTGCCTGCGCAGATCATATTTCTGAACTGTTAAATGTGCAGGATACCGAGGGCGGGATAAATGTCAGAGTGGAGACCAGGGCGGAAAACAGGGAAGGCTTTATGATTTTTTGTGGAGGATTTCTGTTTTTGGGAATTTTCTTAGGCTTTGTATTCCTTATGGCGACTACATTAATCATCTATTATAAACAAGTATCGGAAGGGTACGAGGATAAAACGAGATTTGAGATTATGCAGAAAGTAGGTATGAGTAAAAAAGAAGTGCGGGCCTCGATTCGAAGCCAGATACTGAAAGTATTTTTTCTTCCGCTGGCGATGGCATGTATTCATCTTCTGGCAGCATTTCCAATGATAAACCGTCTGATTCTGTTGTTTGGTATGGCGGATATGCCATTGTTTGCTGTTTGTACGGTTTGTACGGTTGGGGTGTTTGCAGTGATATATGCAGTTGTGTATGCAATTACGGCAAGGTCTTACTATCGGATTGTGGAATAAAATAGCAGAAGCCATCACATGGGAAATGTCCGTGTGATGGCTTCTATGATTATTTGCTGCCTCTCTCTGCCTTGTACTTTTTCACCAGAGATTCAATCCGTTCATAAGGATCTAAAAGATCACTGATCGAGAGGTCATGGTTGAGCGTATCAATGATGTAGGCGATATATTTACTCATATCACAGTTGATGTAATATGGCTTGCTCAAAAGCTCCGGCGTCTGGTAAGTAAGATTGGTGGAAACTACTTTATAGATCATGCCCTCTTCCACAGCCTTATCAAATTTTTCCAGACCATTGGTAAACAGACCGAAAGTGGAGACTACGAAAATACGAGCAGCCTTTCGTTTCTTCAGCTCTGTGGCAACGTCAATCATGCTGTCTCCGGAAGAGATCATATCGTCTATAATCAGCACGTCTTTACCCTCCACAGAGCTTCCCAAAAATTCATGTGCGACGATAGGATTGCGTCCCTCCACAATTTTGCTGTAATCCCGGCGTTTGTAAAACATACCGATATCCAGTCCCAGCACATTGGCAAGATAAACAGCCCGGTTGGTTCCGCCTTCGTCAGGGCTGATTACCATCATATGGTCGCTGTCGATCCGCAGGTCGTCCACTTCGTTGAGAATACTTTTAATAAACTGATAGGCAGGCTGAACAGTCTCGAAACCATGAAGGGGAATGGCGTTCTGGACACGGGGATCATGGGCGTCAAAGGTAATAATATTGTCTACCCCCATATTGGTCAATTCCTGCAGGGCAAGGGCGCAATCCAGAGATTCCCTGGAGGTACGCTTGTGCTGGCGGCTCTCGTAGAGGAAAGGCATGATAACGGTAATCCTCCTTGCTTTCCCCCCTACTGCGGCAATGATGCGCTTCAGATCCTGATAATGGTCATCCGGAGACATATGGTTTTCATGACCGCATACGGTATAGGTCAGACTGTAATTCGTAACGTCTACCATCAGATACAGATCGAATCCGCGGACAGATTCATTGATAATGCCCTTTGCCTCTCCGGTTCCAAAGCGGGGAGTGGTGCAGTTCACCAGATAAGTGTTTTTATGGTATCCCTGAAAGGCAATGTCATTGGAATGCCTGTGTTCGCGTTCACTGCGAAAGGTTACCAGATACTTGTCCACCATTTCTCCCAGTTCCCGGCATCCTGCCAGAGAAACCACGCCTAAAGAACCGGCAGGGATAGTTTCATAATTTTTTTCATTGCGCTGCATATTATCCTCCATATATAGTGAAAATGTTTTGGTGTTCTGATTTATAAAGATTAAAAAGCAAGAACGATTATACCATTACTCAGGAATCTTTACAAGGCTGTCTTTTCAGTTTCTTCTGGATGCGGATATCATCGCCGAATAATTTGATCATGGTATAATTGCTGGAGATTCTTGAAAAAGTGCGTTCCGAATAAGCGTCGGCTAATTGTCCCAGCGTCAGGTTTGTGGAGATTATCGTGGATTTCCGTCGTAAAATCCGTTCATTCAGACATAGAAAAAGCTGAGAAACGGTAAAGGCGTTAGATAATTCCGTGCCTAAATCGTCAATAATTAAAAGGTCGCATTGGAAAATATTCTGATAATCTCTGCCGGCGTCCCGTTCCCGGTCAAAAACATTTTTTTCAAAAATGTGAAACAGGGAAGAAGCGGTAAAATAAATTGCGGAATGTCCGGAATCGAGAAGCTCTTTCGCCACGCAGTTGGAGAGATAGGTCTTGCCGATTCCGGTGTCTCCATAGAAAAACAGATTTCTGAACTCTGTGTCAAAAGTTTTGACAAATTCCAGGCATTCACGGACGGCGTGTTTTACGGTATCCAGGCTGGACAGCCCGGTAGCGGGGTTCGTCTGTTCGCTGGAATAGTAATCATAAGAAAAATTTTGAAAATTTTCTATGTCTAATATCTGGCGGATATTGGACTGGGTATAGATAAGATCGATAGCGGCCTGGCGGAAGCAATGGCATTTTTGACCGCCGATATAGCCGGTATCCTTACAGTCGGGGCAGCCGTACGGCGGTTCAAAATAATGTTCGGGATAACCGTGAGAAGTTAAGAGCAGTTTTTTCTCCCGAAATAATTCCAAAAGCTGCTGATGTAACTGCGGCAGCGCATTTTCATCTCCGTCAATCAGTTTCTTTGCCTGTGCAACAGAGAGTGAGGAAATAGTGTTGTCGATCTCCAAAAGCCGGGGGAGTTCCTGATATACGGATTGTATACGTTCCATAACGATATGCTGGTTTTCCAACTGTTTTGCCTCGTAGCGGCGCAGCAGGGTATTATATTGGGTATTGCTCAGAGCCATAAACGCCTCCTTAGCTTGTGGTGTTCAATAATTTTGCTTCCAGTTGTTCCATATTGTAAGTGCGTTGCGGAAAGCTGTTAAAGCGGTTGGAAGCGAATGATTTGCCAGTCATGGTTCTGGATGAAACAGTACGGGTGCGCTCCGCTGCTTTTGCCGCCTGATATGCTTCGTCCGCCTTGTGAATATCATTGGGAGTCTTAATATTCTGACGTTTCCAGCTGGTGAGAATCCGGTCAGTATATTCGAAGCTTGGCTGATGGATGGCGAGGATGGTGCGGCTGCATGCTTCCGTGATCATATCCTGGCCGAAACCATACTCCTTGCTCCATTTGCTGATAAAGGCAAATTCAGCCGGAATCAGGCTGCGTCCCTGGATGCCGAGAGCTTTGAGTACGGCATAATGAAGCTGGCTGTGCGTCTGGGAACTCCGTTTTGCCTGCTCCACCGTCTTAATCTGTTCCTCCTTCCAGTTTAAAGCTACTTTATCCATATAGTGAAGGCTGGAATGTCCTCCTGCAATGCAGTACTCCATAAGGTACACAATTAAATCAACAGAAAATGACAAACCGTCATACCAAAACAGCAGCTTCTGGATATCCGTAGAGGTCAGGGGCCTGGCCAGGTAGCTTTCAGCGACGAACATTAACTCCTGCACCTCTTCTTTTTCACGGAACGCCTTCAATTCATCGGCAGTGTAAGCGGTTCTGCGAACCGGAGCTGCGGTCAATTCATCGGCGGTGCGGGCGGTTTTGCGAACCGGAGCCGCAGTCTTTTTCAGGGGAACGGAATCATCCTCTCTGACAGCAGCCGCCTCAGATTCCAGAAAATAAATGCCGGCAATAGAATTATCCTGCGCATATTCAAGCTGAAGCAGATTCATTTTTTCCCAGTATTTTAAGGCGCGCTGGATATCTTTTTCTGTATGGTTGAACTTGTCCGCGGCCCTGGATATAGAAAAACTGCAGTCAGGCGAATTCATACAGCGAAGAAGATAAAGGTAGATTTTTACAAATTCTCCGTTCGCTTCCGTCATGTATTGATCAATAAAACGGTTGTCAATGGTTGTCGTAGCATTATCATCTTTGTGTAAAGTAATATCAGCCATAATACCCTCCAGGTTGAATCTTCTTGACGTTGTTCTAAATGTGAGTCTGAAATAAAATCGAACTTTTTATGTGGCTAAAGTATAGCACATTTAATCCAAAATGAGAAGCATAATTTTTCCTGCAATGCCAGTAAAATCAAGGGGTTGGGCAAATGTGGAATGTGTGGATAATGTGGATAATCCAGTGGAAAAATATTATGGTAACAGGGAAAATCCCTCATAAATACAGAAATTCGTTCTGAAAAAGGAAAAGGTGGAAAAATAAGTTATGTTAACTAAAAAATCCACATCCCCAAAGGAAAGTTTTCCCCAATGGGATGTGGATAATGTGGATAACTAGTGCCCAAGGAGGTGTTCGCCTACTTGGACAATGTCCCCGGCGCCCATAGTTATCAACAAATCACCGTTTAAACATTTTTTTAATAAAAAACTTTCAATTTCGTCAAAAGATGGAAAATAATAGCATTCCCGTCCCATATTTTGTAATTCTTTCTGAAGATCTGCGGAAGAAATGCCGAGGGTATTTTGTTCTCTGGCCGCATAAATATCTGCAAGTACAATCAAATCAGCAGCCGACAGGGCCTGGGCGAACTCTGTCAGGAACGCTTTGGTACGCGTATAGGTATGAGGCTGAAAGACACAGACGATGCGGTCCTTGCCGCAATTTCTGGCGGCCTTGAGCGTGGCTGCAATTTCTGTCGGATGATGTGCATAATCATCGATAATGGTAATACCGCCCAGATTGCCTTTGTGTTCAAAGCGTCTGGCGGTTCCGCCAAAATGCGCAAGCGCTGTCTGGGCAGATTCGATGGGAAGATTCATTTCCAGGGCAAGAGCACATGCGGCGACGGCATTGCTGACATTGTGTATGCCGGGCACACGCATGGTAATAGCGCCAAGTGCAGTGTCCTTTTGCATAAGGGTAAAGTTTCCGCAGCCTTCTGTATTAAAAGTGATATTATCTGCATAATATGAATTAGAAGAAGCCAAGCCATAGGTAACAACTTTGCAGTTCAGGCCGTTGGTAATTTCCTGGTAATTTTCGATTTCTCCGTTGATGATAAGCGTACCCTCCGGGGGAACGTTTTCTGCGAATTGACGAAAAGAACGGCGGATATCCGCGATATCTTTGAAAAAATCAAGATGGTCTTCTTCTATATTTAGTATTAATGCATATTTCGGATAAAAATTCAGGAAACTGTTGGTATATTCACATGCTTCTGTCAGGAAAAATTCGGATTTGCCAACCCGTATATTGCCGTCAATGGACTTTAATATGCCGCCTATGGAAACCGTGGGGTCGCAAAAAGATTCCAGCAAGATATCCGCAGCCATGGAAGAGGTAGTGGTTTTTCCATGTGTGCCGGAAACAGCTGCAGACTGCCGGTAGTTTTCCATGATCTGCCCCAGAAGCTGGGCGCGGGTCAATGTGGGGATGCCATGTTCCACAGCGGCTTGCAATTCGGGATTATCCGTGTGAATGGCGGCTGTGTAGACGACGGCCTCAGTACCTTCCTGTATGTTGGAAGCGCGCTGCCCGTAATAGATTTTGGCGCCAAGAGACGTGAGTTTTTCTGTTAACGGGGATTTGCGGGAATCGGAACCGGAAATATGGAATCCTTCCTGTAATAAAATTTCAGCCAGGCCGCTCATACTGATGCCGCCGATTCCTATAAAATGAAGATGAATTGGCTGATTGAAGTTAATTTTGTATACATTTTCACACATATATTTTACCTGTCTGGCCTTGTTTACAGTACAAATGCGCCTGTAAGGCTGTACCCTCCTGATACGCGAACCAGTCTTTCCTTTATTAAATATTAAATTAATTTCATTTTATACCAACAGTTTGCATTTTGCAAATTAAAAATTGTGAAAGAAAAATAAAATGGGGTGTTTCTATGTAACAATTGAGTAAAAAGTGTTGTGCGATGTGACAAAATTATTTATTTTCGGCCAAAAAAATTGTGAAATATGTGTACTAAATGATTTTGATGTGCTATAATATAGGATGTAAGTAACAAGAAATTAATTGACGAGAGGTGAGAGACATGATTCGTAAAGAAATGATAGCCATGCTTTTGGCAGGGGGTCAGGGCAGCAGACTGGGAGTATTAACTTCTAATGTTGCCAAACCGGCTGTAGCATTTGGCGGTAAATATCGAATTATTGATTTTCCGTTGAGTAACTGTGTAAATTCGGGGATAGATACCGTTGGCGTGTTGACACAGTATCAGCCGTTACGTCTGAATACCCACATTGGAATTGGTATTCCGTGGGATCTGGACCGCAACAATGGTGGTGTCACAGTACTGCCACCGTACGAGAAGAGCGACAATAGTGAGTGGTACTCAGGTACGGCAAATGCAATTTACCAGAATCTGAATTACATTGACAGTTATCACCCTGAATATGTGCTGATTCTTTCAGGCGACCATATTTATAAAATGAATTATGAGGTGATGCTGGATTTCCATAAGGAAAATAATGCTGATGTCACAATTGCAGCCATGCCAGTGCCATGGGAAGAGGCCAGCCGTTTTGGTCTGGTCATTACAGATGATAATAAGCAGATTATGGATTTTGAAGAGAAGCCGGAAAATCCCAGAAGTAATCTTGCATCTATGGGTATTTACATTTTTAACTGGAGTGTTTTAAGAGAAGCCCTGGTGACCATGTCAGAGCAGAGTAACTGTGACTTTGGTAAACATATTATTCCGTACTGCAGAGAGAATGGAAGACGGTTATTTGCCTATGAGTACAATGGATATTGGAAGGATGTGGGGACGCTTGGCTCCTATTGGGAGGCTAACATGGAGCTGATTGACCTGATTCCGGAATTTAACCTCTATGAAGAGTACTGGAAGATTTATACCAAGAGCGATATTATTGAACCGCAGTTTATCGCAGAAGATGCAGTTACAGAACGGTGTATCATTGGGGAAGGCTGTGAGATTTACGGTAAGGTCTACGGTTCCGTTATTGGAGCAGGCGTTGTGATTGGCAAGGATACCGTGGTTCGTGATTCGATTATCATGCAGGATACCGTGATTGGTGATCATGTTACCATCACAAAAGCGATTGTAGCAGAGAATGTTACGATTGGAAATAATGTAGAGCTGGGTGTAGGAGAAGAAGCAGAGAATAAGCTCAACAAGAGCGTGTACTCTTTTGGTCTGGTGACTATTGGAGAGAATTCTGTAATACCGCCAGGTGTTAAGATAGGTAAGAATACAGCGATATCCGGCAAGACCGATAAAGAAGATTATCCGGATGGCCTTTTGGCAGGCGGTGAATCAATCATTAAGGCAGGTGACAGAGTATGAAGGCATTAGGTATTATATTAGCAGGCGGAAATAACAGCAAGATGCAGGAGCTTTCTAATAAGAGAGCCATTGCAGCCATGCCGGTAGGCGGATGTTTTCGCTGTATTGATTTTGCGCTCAGCAACATGAGTAATTCACATATTCAGAAGGTGGCAGTTTTAACGCAGTATAACGCAAGAAGCCTGAATGAGCATCTCAGTTCTTCCAAATGGTGGGATTTCGGCAGAAAACAGGGAGGGCTGTTCGTATTTAATCCGACGGTAACTTCTGATAACGCATGGTGGTACCGGGGAACAGCGGACGCTATGTTTCGCAATATTACTTTCTTAAAGCAGAGTCATGAGCCATATGTTATCATTGCGGCGGGCGATTGTGTGTACAAGATGGATTATAATAAACTGCTGGAGTATCATATTGAGAAGAAGGCAGATATTACGATTGTTTGTAAGGACATGCCAGTAGGCGAGGATGTGAGCCGTTTTGGCGTAGTACGGATGAATGAAGATTCCAGAATCGTAGAATTTGAAGAAAAACCCATGGTAGCGCAGTCTAATACGATCTCAGCAGGTATTTATGTGCTCCGCAGAAGACAGCTTATAGAAATGCTGGAACGCTGTGCGGAAGAGAACCGCTATGATTTTGTAACAGACATTCTTATCCGCTACAAGAATATGAAACGGATCTTTGGTTATAAGCTGGAGTCGTATTGGAATAATATTTCCACCGTGGAATCTTATTATAAGACCAATATGGATTTCTTAAAACCGGACATAAGGAAATATTTCAGAGATGAGCCGAGAATTTATTCTAAGGTTGATGATCTCCCGCCAGCAAAATATAACGTAGGCTCCGATGTGCGCAACAGTCTGGTTTCCAGTGGATGTATCATCAACAGCAAGGTGGAAAATTCAATTTTATTTAAAAAAGCGTTCGTAGGAAAGAACTGTGTCATTAAGAATTCCATCATTTTAAACGACGTGTATATTGGTGACAATACGCATATTGAAAATTGTATCGTGGAGAGCCGGGACACGCTCCGTGCAAATACTTATTTCAGCGGCGGCGATGGAATAAAGGTTGTGTATGAACATAATGAGAGATATGTAATTTAATGATTATAAGTATGAACAAAATATCTGCGCATTCGGTGAACAAGAATGGAGGTTCTTTGGTTCTGGTATAATATTGAGAAATATTATACCATCCGAAGCGTAGCAAACGGCATGAAAACCATAGCATATACCGCGGTGCAGTATGGCATAATATCGGCATATTATACCATGAAAGCGGTATGGGATAAACCTGCATATTTACAGAGATAAAACCTGTTCTTAAGAAATAGGAAGATATATAAAGGGGGCAGAAGATTTATGCAGATAACAGACGTGAGAATCCGTAAGGTAGAGAAAGAAGGGAAAATGCGGGCAGTAGTGTCTATTACCATTGACGAAGAATTTGTAGTACATGATATTAAGGTGATCGAAGGGGAAAAAGGTCTTTTTATCGCTATGCCCAGCAGAAGAGCGACAGACGGGGAATATCGTGATATTGCTCATCCGATTAATTCCCAGACGCGGGAGAATATTCAAAAGACGATTTTGGATAAGTATCAGGAAGAGATAGTTGTGGAAGCATAAGTTATGAAAATAAAAAACGGTGAATCTGAGAAGGATTGCCAAAATCAAAATTGATACACGGTTTAGACAAAAAAGAGTGTTATTAAAGATTGCAGCACTCTTTTTTTGTCCTCTAATATTTAAGAAATACGGATATAGCGGGCCAATACATACCCTTTTAAGGTTTTTTTCCCCTGTTTAAAACGAACCTGGTACCATTTCTGTCCATCGCTTCCGGTTATCTGGCTAACAATGGAAATTTTTGTGCCTCTGGACAAGGTGGTGATAATCTGGCCGCTGACGCTGGCAGATCTGCGAAGGTGCAGTCCGCTGTTGGCAATTACGATACCAGTGATTTCTGGCGTTTGCTGTCCCGTGGACAAAAGATCAGATCTGATATAGCCGATTTTCTTTTTGCGGCCCGTTTTGAAAGAAATGCGGCTCCAGGAAGCTCCCGATTTATCGTTTGCAGTACAAATTACAGTGACTTTGCTGCCGGTGTTCAGAGTGGTAATTACAGGATGGTTGATCCCGGCATGTTTTCGTACGTTCGCCCGGGCACGCAAAGCGGCGGTGCGGGAGGTGCATTTCGTGTGTGCTGAGAGTGCGTTGGAAAAGTTGCCGGTTATTACATAATTGCCATCTGTTTTATAAGCGCGGACCCGATAGTAATATTCCCTGCCGCTTTGCAGATTTATATTACAGAATGAACAGTTTTCGGCAGTGACGTCCTTAAGTTTTTCGTAAGGACCGTCGTAGGAGGCAGAACGGAATATCTGATAACCGGAAATTCCGTTTTGGGGTTTCCAGGAAATATTAATACTGTTTTTGGTGGTGGTTCCGCATTTCAGGCTTCTAACCATCGCAGGTTTTTTAACGGCAAAAGCAGTCTGAGGAATACAAAAGGAAGCCGATAGCAGTAACAACAACGAAAAAAGATATTTTTTGAAGAAAGGTTTTGATTTCATAACTAAGCTCCTTATCAGATACGTTCACACATAGGTAATTATTAATTTTATTTCTGCAGGCAATGAGAAAAAAGGCTATGTCTGCACAGATATTTAACGAATGCCGCGAGGCCGCAAATCCTGGGGCTATGCAGCGCTGCAGGCTTGGGATCCTTTGCTTGCGGCGGGGGTATTGATGTTCTGTAATCTGTTACATTACTAAATTATATCTCTATAATTATTAATAAGGAAAAAACAGGAAAAAGTCAATAAAAAAACAAATATTTATTTATTATTAAGAAATTGAAGAAAAAGTATTAATAAAATCAAAATAAAAAAATTAAGCGCAGTTACTCCTAAAATTCATTGTAGTGTGATATACTGTTATTGGGCATGAAGGAGGGGGCTTCTTTCGTACCGATAAGGAAAAAGAAAGACCGGGGTTCCCGAATGCTGTTTTCAGGGACGAAGTTAAATTAGAAAGGAAATCATGAGTTATGTTAGAGATTTTAAAAGCCGTGATATATGGGATTGTGGAAGGAATTACAGAGTGGCTGCCAGTCAGCAGTACCGGACATATGATTTTGTTGGAAAAGGTCATGCCAATGGAGGTGTCAGCGGAGTTTTGGAATATGTTTCTGGTTGTAGTACAGTTGGGGGCGATCCTCGCAGTGGTACTGATGTTCTGGGAGAGGATTTTTCCCTTTCGCCTGAAAAAAAGGGAAGTCGTGGACTGGGATATTATGGAGCTTTGGGGAAAAATACTGGTTGCATGTGTTCCGGCGGGAGTTGTAGGCGTGCTGTTTGGAGATTGGCTGGATGAGCATCTGTATAATTACTGGGTTGTGGCAGTGATGTTGATTGCCGTAGGGCTTATTTTTATTCTGGTAGAAAATATGAATCGCGGCAGTAAGCCTTTGATCCGGAGTACTGGGGAACTGACCTGGCAGGTTGCCTTTATCATCGGACTGTTTCAGCTAGTGGCGGCAGTATTTCCCGGAACATCGAGATCGGGTGCAACGATTATTGGAGCTTTGCTGATTGGCGTCTCCCGTTCCGTGGCGGCAGAATTTACTTTTTATCTTGCAATTCCTGTCATGTTTGGAGCCAGCTTCTTAAAACTTTTGAGTTTTGGCCTTGCATTTACCAGACAGGAACTGAGTATACTGCTGGTAGGAATGGCTGTGTCGTTTGCTGTATCTGTGGTGGTAATTCGTTTCCTGATGGGGTATATCAGAAAACATGATTTCAGGGCGTTTGGTTACTACCGCATTATTTTGGGAGGACTGGTCATACTGTATTTTGGTTTTCTCGGCTGATACATATTACATATGAAGACAGGAAAGGAAGAAAAACGATGTTTGTAATTGCAGGACTAGGAAATCCGTCTCTCAGGTATGAAGGAACCCGGCACAACGTTGGCTTTGACGTGATTGATATGCTGGCAGACAAATACAATGTCCGTATCAGGGAGAAAAAACATAAAGCATTGTGTGGAACTGGAGTAATCGAGGGGCAGAAAGCGCTGTTGGTAAAACCGCAGACTTTTATGAATCTCAGCGGAGAGAGTATCGGAGCGGTCTTGAATTACTATAAGCTGAATCCGGAATCGCAATTGATCGTTATATACGACGATGTCAGTCTGGCTCCGGGCAGGATCAGAATCCGGAAAAAGGGAAGCGCCGGAGGGCATAACGGGATCAAGAGCATAATCAGCCATGCGGGGACCCAGGAATTTCAGCGTATTAAGGTGGGGGTAGGAGAAAAGCCGGAAGGCTGGGATCTTGCAGATTATGTGCTGGGCCGTTTTTCCAAAGCAGAGAGAAAACAGGTAAAGGATGCATTTGAGCGGGCGTGTGAGGCCGTAGCCCTGATGGTACAGGGAAAGACGGAACAGGCGATGAATCAATTTAACTGAGGACAGGAGGCAGTATGAAGAGCTTTACAGAACCGTTGCTGGGTCTGAATGAATATAATAAATTAAAAGCAGAATTAATAGATTTCCTTGGAGTTGCACAGGTTTCTGGGTGTATTGACACTCAGAAGCCTCATTTCATGTATAGTCTGCTGCAGGAAAAATATAACGGACTCATCGTAACTTTTCAGGAGCAAAAGGCAAGAGAACTCTATGATAATTACCGTTTTTTTGACCGGGACGTACTATATTATCCAGCGAGGGACGTACTGTTTTATCAGTCAGATATCCGGGGGAATCTGCTGACGGCAGAACGTTTGACGGCAGTAAAGGCATTGTTAGAGGACAGAAGGGTTACAGTAGTTACTACTTTTGATGCTCTGATGGACCGGGTGATGCCTCTTTCCTGTATCAGGGAGGGAATCCTGGATTTTGCCGTGGGAGACAGCCTGGAAATGGAAGAAGTGAAACAACAGCTGGTGCGGCTGGGATATGAAAGAAATTACCAGGTCGAAAGCGCAGGGCAGTTTGCTGTCCGGGGAGGTATTCTGGATATTTTTCCGTTGACCGAGGAAAATCCGTATCGCCTGGAGCTTTGGGGCGATGAAATTGATTCTGTGCGCAGTTTTGATGTGGAGAGCCAGCGGTCCATTGAGAATCTGGAAAAGGTACGTATTTTTCCTGCATGTGAGACGATATTGTCGCAGGAAAGTTTAACATGCGGCCTGAAAGCACTGGAGCGGGAAAAGACGCGGCTTTACGAGAGGTTTCGCAAAGATATGAAGACCGAAGAGGCGCACCGGGTCAGGACGGCTGTGGAGAGCCTGCTGGAGGAAATTACAGAGTTTGGACAAGGCGCCGGGCTGGACAGCTATCTCACATATTTTGTAAAAGACACCGTCTCCTTTCTGGATTACTTTGAACAGAGCAATACCATTGTGTTTCTGGATGAGCCGGCAAGACTTGCCGAAAAAGGAAGGGCTGTGAGCCAGGAATTTTCTGAGAGTATGCGGCACCGCCTGGAAAAAGGTTATATACTGCCAGGGCAGATGAACGCTTTGTATTCGGAACATGAAGTTTTTGCCAGAATACAAAGACGGAGGAGTGTGGCGGTTACAACGCTCGATATGAAAGTGAATGATATTGAAATAAAATCCAGATATAATATTTCTTCCAGGACGGTGAATCCTTATAACCGCAGTTTTGAATTGTTGTTGAAGGATTTGCAGCAGTACCGCAGGAAAAAATACCGGGTGATTCTGCTGTCGGGTTCAAGAACCAGAGCCAGACATCTTTGTGAGGATCTTCAGGCGGAGGGACTGAATTGTTTTTATAGTGAAGATTATGACCATTTGGTGCAGCCTGGGGAAGTAATGGCGGCTTATGGTAAGCTGAAGCGGGGATTTGAATATCCGGAATTGAAGTTTGTGGTTATTTCGGAGAGCGATATTTTCGGCGGCGGGCAGAAGCGCAAGAAAAAACGCAAGATCTATGAGGGGGAGAAGATTCAGAGCTTTACAGATCTGAGCGTGGGAGATTATGTGGTTCATGAACGCTATGGCGTAGGTATTTACCGCGGAATTGAGAAAATTGAGATTCAAAAAACTGCAAAGGACTATGTAAAGATTGAATATGATAAAGGCAGTATACTGTATGTGCTTGCCACTCAATTAGAAGCGATACAAAAGTATGCCGGAGCCGAGGCTAAGAAACCGAAAATTAACCGCTTAGACGGACAGGAATGGAAAAAAACCAAGAACCGGGTCAAAGGCGCAGTCAAAGAAATTGCGAAAGAACTGGTGGAATTGTATGCGGCGAGACAGGAGAGCGCAGGTTTTGTGTATGGGCCGGATACGGTGTGGCAGAGGGAGTTTGAAGAATTGTTTCCGTTCGAGGAGACGGAAGATCAGGAGCTTGCCATTGAGGCAACCAAGCGGGATATGGAGAGCAAAAAGATTATGGACCGCTTAATCTGCGGGGATGTGGGGTATGGTAAAACGGAAATTGCCATTCGCGCGGCATTTAAAGCCGTACAGGAGAATAAGCAGGTGGTCTATCTGGTGCCGACTACAATCCTTGCCCAGCAGCATTATAATAATTTTGCCCAGCGCATGAAGGACTTTCCGGTGCGGGTAGAGTTAATGTGCCGTTTCTGCACCAGCGCCCAGATGAAAAAGACGGTGGAGGATTTAAAGCGCGGGATGGTGGATATTGTGATTGGAACCCACCGGGTGTTGTCAAAGGATGTGGAATTTAAAGATTTGGGGCTTTTGATTATTGATGAAGAACAGAGGTTTGGAGTAACCCATAAAGAAAAAATTAAGCAAATGAAGAAAAATGTGGATGTGCTGACGTTGACAGCAACCCCTATTCCCAGAACGCTTCATATGAGCCTGATTGGAATCCGGGACATGAGTGTACTGGAAGAGGCGCCAATGGACCGGCTGCCTATCCAGACATATGTGATGGAGTATAATGAAGAGATTGTCAGAGAGGCAATTAACCGGGAGTTGGCAAGGAATGGGCAGGTATATTATGTTTTCAACCGGGTCAATCAGATTGCGGAGGTGACTTCTAAGATTGCGGAACTGGTGCCGGAGGCGCGGGTGGAATTTGCCCATGGCCAGATGAAAGAGCGCGAGTTGGAGAATATAATGTATCAGTTTATCAATGGGGAGATTGATGTACTGGTAAGTACAACCATTATTGAAACAGGACTTGATATTTCCAATGTGAATACTATGATTATCCACGATGCGGATAACCTGGGACTGTCCCAGCTCTATCAGCTCAGGGGGCGCGTAGGACGGTCGAACAGAACGTCTTATGCATTCCTGATGTACCGAAGAAATAAAATGTTAAAAGAGATTGCGGAAAAACGTTTGTCAGCGATCCGGGAATTTACGGAATTGGGCAGCGGTTTTAAAATCGCCATGCGGGATCTGGAAATACGGGGGGCGGGAAATTTACTGGGCGCCCAGCAGCATGGACATATGGAAGCGGTGGGATATGACCTGTACTGTAAGATGCTGAATGAAGCCGTGAAGACCTTAAAGGGGGACGCGGCGCCAGAACAGTTCGAGACGACGCTGGAGCTGGATGTGGACGCCTTTATACCGCCGGCATATATTCCGAACGAATTTCAGAAGCTTGATATTTACAAGAGAATTGCAGTAATTGAGAATCAGGAGGAGAGCGAGGAAATGTTAGAGGAACTGATTGACCGTTTCGGGGAACCGCCCCGGGCAGTAGAAAATCTTCTTGCAATCGCTCAGTTGAAAGCCAAAGCGCATAACTGCTATTATACTGAAGTTAAAGAGAGTGGGGGAAAAATTAAATTTATATTTTATTATAAGGCGAAGATAAATCCAGCCAATATTATGCGGATGGCAGAAAAATATGAGGGCGCGCTCCAGTTTGTGAGGGATGTCAAGGCGCCTTATTTTGAGTATGACAAGGGATATAATAAAAGGCAGAAAGCGATGGGAACGCTGGAACGTGTGGAAATGATTTTAAAGGATACGGAAGAACTTTTGGTGGAGCATAATGCAGAGAAGGAATGAGGGAAGGGGGAGGATTGTTTTTAAAAGATGAAAAAACCGTGAAATTCAGAGAAAAACAGTTGCTTGTATCAAAGAAAAGAACTATAATATTACAGAAATAAAGGGAATACACAGGAGGATATATATGAAGGCAAAGAGATTAACGGCTCTGCTGCTGACAGCAGTATTGGGAGTCTCCATTTTAACCGGATGCGGCAATGGCATTGATGCAAAAAAAACAGGGGCAACCCTTGATGGACAGGAGATTTCTCTTGGATTTATGAATTTTATGGCAAGATACCAGCAGGCGATTTATGACGGACAGTTTTCCGCCATGTTCGGCGATGCGGATATGTGGTCTCAGGACATGACGGGCGAGGGAACCGATATGGAGACTTCCGTTAAGCAAAATGTGGCGGACAGCATTGAACAATTTTATCTCTTGGAAAAACATATGGCGGATTATAAGGTGGAAATCACCGATGACGAGGAAAAGGCAATGGATGAAGCCGCTCAAAAGTTTATGGAGGATAACACCAAAAAGGCTATTAAACAGATTGGCGCCACCGAGGAATATGTTAAGGAAATGCTGAGGCTGAATACCATTCAGGCGAAAATGCGCGCAGAGATGGACAAAGAGGTGGATACCGAGGTTACAGATAAGGAAGCTGCGCAGAAAACCATTAGTTATGTGAGCGTAAATAAAAATTCTACGACAGATGCGGAAGGCAATACCCAGGAATACACAGAGGAACAGAAGGCGGAAGTGGAACAGCAGGTGAAGGATTTCCGCAAAGCTGCCAAGGATGATTTTGAAGCGGCGGCGGAAGCGGCAGGCTATACGGTAACGCCTTATTCTTATGGTGAAGAAGACGAGAGCTATTCTTTGGACGACGCCGTGATGGAAGCGGCAAATAAGCTTAAGGACGGAAAAATCAGCAAAGTGATTTCTACGGATGACAATTATTATGTGGTGCGTATGGACAGCACTTTTGATGAGGAGAAGACGGAGGAGAAAAAGAAATCCATTGTACAGCAGCGTAAGGACGACCACTATAAAGAAGTTTGCGATGGCT
This sequence comes from Lachnospiraceae bacterium, assembly GCA_009911185.1. Taxonomy (GTDB): domain Bacteria; phylum Bacillota; class Clostridia; order Lachnospirales; family Lachnospiraceae; genus Petralouisia. Next base: position 43,181 of record QXWW01000025.1, on the reverse strand, counting down.
ATAAGGAAGGCGTGACCTTTGAATTAAATGAGGATGAGTGGGCGAAAGTGAAGTTTGAGGATCGTTTTACGATCAAGCAGACGGAATCAGAAGATACAGAAGATGCTTCCGATACCGGGGAAGATTCGCAGGAAAGTTCTGAAGATACGGAAAATTCTTCCGACGAGAAAGAAGAATCAGATGTTTCTGATAGTGAATAATCTCTGATAGTAAAGGCGTATCTGAGGCCGGATTCCGCTTACCGGGACATCACGGGTAATTTCTATAAGTTCCACCATCATGGCTTACAGGCTGTTCTCTATCAGGTTAGAGGACAGCCTCTGTTATCTTAGAATAAAGGATGGAGAAAAGATTGAAGAAAATATATCGTGTTTTAATTCTTGCCGTGTGTTTGGTGATTTTTGGGAGTTTTGCGGTGGTACAATACCAGAAACAGAAACCGCGGCGATACCAGGGGCAGTTTTTTGACTGCTTTGACACGGTAACGGTTATTACTGGTTATGCGAAAAGTGAGGAAGATTTTTCCGAGAAGGTAAAATTGCTTCAGGCAAAATTGACGCATTATCATCAGCTCTTTGATATTTATCATACCTATGAAGGAATCAATAACTTAAAAAGTATCAATGACGCAGCCGGCAAAGAAGCCGTGAAGGTAGATGCGGAAATCATAAAGCTGCTGAAATTAGGCAGAGATATGCATGAAAAGACGGAGGGAAAACTACAGATTGTATATGGCAGCGTACTTTCCCTGTGGCATGAGTACCGGGAGCGGGGAGTGCAAAATCCCAAACGGGCAGAACTTCCGCCAAAAGAGGAATTGAACAGGCGCGCCGGGCATACAGATATAGGGAAGCTGATTCTGGATGAGGAGGCATCTACCGTTTATCTTGCAGAGGCAGAGATGTCTTTGGATGTGGGCAGTATAGGTAAAGGTTACGCTGTGCAGCGGCTGGCGGAATATGCCAGGGAGATAGGCATGGAGCATGTGCTGATTAGTGTGGGAGGGAATGTTTGCGCTATCGGCGCTAAGGAGGACGGAACGCCCTGGCTGGTAGGCGTGGAAAATCCCGATTTAGAGAGCAGCCAGCCCTATATCGGTTCTGTTGAACTTAGCGACCAGTCGATTGTGACCAGCGGAGATTACCAGAGATATTATGAAGTGGATCATGTGCGCTATTGTCATATTATAGATCCAAATACGAATATGCCCCCCGCATATTTTTCTTCGGTGTCGGTGATAAGCAGCGATTCCGGCCTGGCGGATGCGCTCTCCACCTCTTTGTTTTGCATGGAGTACGAAGCGGGGCTGGCATTGGTGGAAAGTCTTGCGGACGTAGAAGCAATGTGGATTGGAAAGGATGGAAAGATCCGTTGTTCGAGCGGATTTGAATATCATGAAGAGAAATGATGTTGTATTGATTGCAGCGCTGGTACTCTTGGCGCTGATGGTTTTTACCGGAGTAAAATTGTATTCCAGATTTAGTACGGATGAGCCGGAAGCAGTAGTCTATCTGAATGGGGAAGAAAAAGGGAGATATCCCTTGTCCCATAACATAACAATTGAAGTCCGCCAGGATAATGGAGCATATAATATTTTTCAGATTAAGAATGGAAAAGCGGATATTACGGAAGCGTCCTGCCCTGATAAAGTGTGCGTTAATCACCGTCCGGTCAGCAGACAGGGGGAAAGTTTGATTTGTCTGCCTAATCAGGTGGTGGTGGAAATTGAGAACGGAGAGAAAACGAAAATAGATGCCGATACAAATTAAATGAAACGGGCAGACATTGGTTCATATGAATTGGAGGAAATATGGCGAAGAAAACAGCTTACATGGGGATGCTCACGGCGCTGGCTATGGTATTTTCCTATATAGAATTTCTCTTGCCCATTAATCTGGGTGTTCCCGGAGTTAAATTGGGGCTGGCTAATATGGTTGTTATGGTGGCTTTGTATACGAACAGCGCGCGGGCGGCGTTTGGTTTGTCCCTGGTGCGGATTCTGCTGACCGGATTTACTTTTGGAAATCTGTCGACCATGATTTATAGCCTAGCAGGAGGAATGTTAAGTCTTGCCATAATGATTTTGGCAAAGAAGAGCAATTTATTTTCAGTGAATGGAGTCAGCGTGCTGGGAGGCGTATTTCATAATATGGGACAGATTGCGGTTGCCGCTGTTGTGGTAGAAACGGCGGGGCTTTGGTATTATCTTCCGCTCCTGATTTTATCTGGCACCATTTCTGGTATATTAATAGGAGTTCTTTCTTCTATCTTAATTCGACATTTAACAAAAATGATGAACGATATGCAGAATGAAAACGATTAGAGAATGGAGATGAAGAGGTTGCATTCAATATTAATACTGGAAGACGATGAAAGTATCAACCGGGGAATTACATTTGTATTGGAAAAAGACGGCTATCGGGTATATTCCTGCGAATCAATTGAACAGGCAGAGATGGTGTTTCATCAGCAGGAAATACAGCTTATTATCTGTGATATTACGCTTCCCGACGGAAGTGGGCTGGATTTTGTCAGAAGTGTGCGTAAGGAGAGCAGTGTACATATTATATTTCTCACGGCATTGGACCAGGAACTGGATCAGGTTATGGGGTATGAGGCGGGGGCGGATGATTACATTACCAAACCTTTCAGCTTGTCAGTGCTGAAGTTGAAAGTTACAGCTTATTTTAAGAAACAGCAGGGGACGGTACAGGAGCGGATTGAGTCTGGCAACCTCTGTTTTTTTGTGAAAGAAATGCGGGTACTGGCGTCGGGCAGAGAGGTTTCCCTTACTAAGAATGAATGGAAGATGCTGCGGGTTTTTATGGAACATCCCAAACAGATTTTATCCAAGAACCAGCTTTTAGAACAACTCTTTGACGCAGAAGAAAATTTTGTAGATGAGAATACCATTGCTGTAAATATCCGCAGGCTGCGGGAAAAAATTGAACCGGACAGTTCAAAACCGGAATATATTAAAAATGTTCGTGGAATCGGTTATTTATGGGACAAGGAGTGCAGAAGATGAGAAAGTTTTGGTTTTCCGTTATACTGGGAGTTGTGCTGCTGTTACTCACGGACTGGTATTTGATAGCGCTGGTGAATCAGAGCTATCAGGAAAAAATTCAGATTGTTTCTATCATGCTGGAAGGGCAGGAAAAAGGTGCGGACAGTTTGGAAACGGCGGTGGAGCTCTTAAAAGGAATAGAGGTTCATCAGGGGCGGCAGGGAATGGAAAAGCTGAAATCGTATGGATATCTGGCGGAACAGGAAAATTGGTTTGGTTTGGAAAGAAACAGAACGATTTGGAAAATCGCCGGATATTCTGTTTTTGTTTTTCTGGCGTATCTGTTCTCGTTGAATTGGCTGTCCAGTCAGTGGAAGAAACAGCGGAGGCAAGAGCTGGGAAAGTTATTAAACGTACTGGAACAATTTTCCGCTCATGTTTATGAGACGGATTTTACAGAGAGGCTGAACGAAAAGGAAACGGAGATGGAGCGGATTGCAGGACAGCTTGCCCGGCTGAGTGAGCAGCTTCGCTGCAACGAAGAACGGTTGTGGAAAGAGAAAGAAGAAACCAGAAGTTTGGTGACAGATATTTCCCATCAGCTCAAAACGCCGGTTGCCGGGTTGAAAACATGTTTTGAGATTTTGAATCAAGAACCGTTAAGCCAGAAAGAGGAACAGGAATTTTTACAACAGTGCGCCAGGCAGCTTGAGGGGCTTGAGGCGCTGATAGGCGCGCTGGTCAATATTTCCAGGATGGAGACGGGAATGATTCAGATTCGCAGGGAGCCGGCAAATATATTGGAAACGCTGGTGGCCGCTGTCAATCGTGTGTTTCTTAAGGCGGAAGAAAAGCAGATTGCCATAGAATTTGAGGAGGGCAAAGATTTGGCGGATCTGTGGATTCCTCATGATGTAAAATGGCTTTGTGAAGCATTTATTAATATTTTGGAAAATGCGGTAAAGTACAGTCCTGCAAATACGGAGATTCGTATCCGTATGATACGGCTCACCACATTTTTACGGATTGAAATTGAGGATCAGGGAATCGGGATTCCCAGGGAAGCTTGTCACAAGATTTTTCAGCGTTTTTACAGGGGTGAAGCCAAAGAAGTCCGCCAGGTGGAGGGCACTGGGGTCGGGCTATATCTTACCAGAGAGATTTTAGAATGGCATGGGGGCAGCGTCACGGTATCATCACATTATGGACAAAAGAGAAAAGGCAGTACTTTTGTGGTACAGATACCTTATTCATATGGCGGGGACAGTTGAATTTTTATAGTAAGATAAATGTAAGGAAACTGTTCAATAGTATGGAAAATATTGACAAAAGTATTGACATTATATGTGTGTATGCTATGGTTATATAGACAGGAAGGATTTGGGTTTCAGTTTCTTCTGGGAAATGGCAAATAAAAGCCAAACAAAAAAGGAGGATAATTTATGTTTCGAAAAGGAAAAAGGCTGCTGGCATTTTTGCTGACATTGATTTTAGTTGTCAGTCTTGTGCCAGTGCAGACGCAGGCGGCCAAAAAGCCTGCAGTTAAAAAGGTTTCGTTAAAGTATAAGGAATATGTGTTAAAAAAAGGAGAGAAGCTGCGGTTAAAGGCGACAGTGGCGCCAAAATCGGCAAAAGCGAAGCTGACCTGGAAATCAAGTAACCAGAGGATCGCGACGGTAGACAACAAAGGTGTAGTTCAGGCAAAAGCATCCAGAGGGAAAGCTGTGATTACTGTGACCGCGGGTTCCAAAAAAGCAACCTGTAAGATTACGGTGGGAACGCCTGTTAAGAAAATTATGGCATCTGACATGAAACTCACGGTAGGACAGACGGCTAAGATATCAGCAGCAGTCTCTCCGAAGAAAGCAACCGTTAAGAGGCTGATTTATAAAAGTAGTAAACCGTCGGTTGTTTCCGTGAGCAATAAAGGAAAAGTAAAGGCATTAAAACCGGGAAATGTCAAAATTACAATTCTGGCGGCAGACCGTTCCAAAGTGAAAAAGGTTATCCGTGTGGCGTCTGCGAAAAAGAAATCAGATACGCCGGCCCCCACCCCCACCCCGACCCCCACCCCAACACCTACGCCAACACCGACTCCAACGCCTACGCCAACGCCTGAACCGGATGTTCCGGGGGACACGCCGAAATTTACGATTGCGTTGGATCAGCAGGAGATGTCTCTGAAGATAGGTGAACGGCAGAAGTGCAATGTTACCTTTACTCCGGCGTCAGAGGTAACAGATCAGGATATTGTATGGAGCAGTACGGACGATAGCGTTGCGGCAATCGTATCCGCGCAGGGCGAAATTGCGGGACTGACGCCTGGAACGGCTACAATTACTGCAGTTTCACAGCAGGATGAACGAGTGTCAGCTTCGGTGAAAGTAACGGTATCCGCAGAAGGCGTTGTTTCTCAGGAAGTTACTTCCGGGCAGGAACTGACAGAGGCGCTGAGCGCGGCAGCAGAGCAAGAAGTATTGCTCACATTAAAAACCCAGGAAAGTCAGATCACGATTCCGGAGGGAGCATATGAGAATGTTACGCTGATTGTCGACGCGCCTCAGGCTTCGATTGACAATAGCGCACAGTTTAAACAGGTTATAATTAAAGAAATTGCGGAAGATACCTGGTGTGAAAAGAGCGGCAACAAAATTTTTATTGACAGTACGTCAGGGCATTTGACAGTGGATGCGCAGGGCAGGCCGAACGTTTATCTTCTGGACGGCACAGAATCGATTACCGTGGATAACAATGGAAATCTGCAGGAACTTTTAATTGCCTCTGCGGCAAAGGTGCTGGTAAAGGGTGATTCTGTAGCGAGTCCTGTAAAATGCGAGTACTATAATGGCAGTAATGATTTCGGGCAGATTACAACTTACGTTCCTCTCGATATATATTCTACAACCAAATATAAGCTGGTGGTAGGACCAGGCGGGGAACAGACGGCGGTAAAGGTCAGCGGTGAAAATGATGTTCCGGAAATCTGCGGTATCGGCACAATAAGCGTCACGATTGACAGCACGGGTGAGAACCGGACCGTGATTGCAGAAAACAGTGAAGATTTAAAGGATCTGCCAATGACGACAGTGACAGGCAGGATATACAAGGATAAAGAAGAAACGGAAGGAACAGTAAAAGCGATTGTATATCTGGTTCGTTATTCCGTGGATATTACCAATGATAATATATCCGTTTATCTGGATGGAAGCAGCACCAGGAAAACAGAAACAGACGATGCGGGCAATTATTCGTTTGAGTCCGTTACCATAGGCAATTATGTAGTAGTGGTGGAAGCGGAAGGATATCAGCTTATCACACAAAATATTTATATTGACAATAATTATAACGAGGACAGAGCGTATGAAGTAAGCGACATTATTATAATGGATGAGGCCGGCAAGGCAGGCGCCATTACGGGCAAGTTAATTGACGCCTCAACTGGGGAACCCATAGAAAAAGGATTAACAGTTATTCTGCGCAAAGGGATTAATAACATTACCTCCAATGAAGTGGGCCGGGTGATTTCTGATGCACAGGGCGCGTATCAGTTTTCGGATCTTGTACCAGGCCAGTATACCATACAGGTTCGTGACCAGTCGGAGGAAGCAGAATATATGTTTGCCTATGAGAACATTTCTGTTCAGGCGGAGGCGACGGTAACACGGAATCTGACGTTGTCTAAAGCGCTGGATTCTGACGAAGTGCGTTTTGTTCTCACCTGGGATGCGGAAAAAGAGGGCGTAAGCGCTGATTTGGACATTCATCTGTATGGGCCGGACCCATTTAGAAATACAGAATACGGCGTATATTTTTCAGACCAGAATACTTGGTGGGGGTATTTGATGAATGGAAAATATGTATCAAGTTTTGCGAACCTTGATGTGGATGATAAGGCATATGAAGGGCCGGAGACAATTACGGTGAAAACGCTCACAACGGGCCAGTATAAGGTATTTGTACAGGATTATACCAATGGCGGAACGGGCAGCCAGCTCTATACGTCGAATCCGGTCGTTAAAATATACAAGGGAAACAGGTTGGTTGATACCGTTAAAATGCCGCAGCAGGCAGGCGGCGTATGGTTTGTAGGAAGTTATAATAACGCTACCGGCGCATTTACGGTGGCGGATGAGGTGTATAATGGAAAACCCAATACGAGCGTGCGTGCGCAGATTGGTAAAATCCTTAATCAGTTGACACAGTTTGAGGTGATAGACGCGGCGGCATTTTCTGAGGATCAGAAGCTCATTGACGCGGCGACCAGAAATTATCTGTTGAAGAAGACGAGCGACGCGCAGCTTAGCGATTACCTGACAGGACTGCAGGCGCTGCTTGTAAAGCTGCAAAATGGTCTGACCATGGAACAGATAAAGACAGAGGGGGAGGTTCGGGAGGAATATGGCTATTTCTGCTCGGATCATGATCTGTACAGTATTAGGGGAAGCGAGGAGGTTCTGACAAATTTTGAGGCTGTAATGAAAGATGCGGGCGCATCTTATGAATTGCAAAAGATGGAGAACAATGAGGATTACTATTATAATTATTCCCATCGCCTGATTTTAAAGAATGCGGCATTAGGCGTGTCTACGAATTATTATTTTGAGTATTATCAGTCTGCTGACACAGAATATTGGGTAGAAGATATTAAGGATCCAGGCAATGTCGGCTGGAAAAGCGAAGTATACCAGGAGCAGTATGGCTATACAGGAGGAAACAATGCTGATATTGGCAGAAATCTTGATATCAGACTGATGGAAGGGATTAGCATTACTTCCAGGGAATATGCTGCAGACGCAGAAGAAGGAACCTGGACGTATGGAGACCGGGTAGATCTGGTTTTGCATTTGAAGAAAGACGCTACGGGAGCCACGAGAGATTACAAAGTTTATTACAAACCGTTTGGTGCAGAACTGCTTAAGATTACGGATACTGCGAACCGGATTATAGAGCAGGCGAAAACAAGTTATTGGGAGTGGTATGAAGAGGATTATACGATTTCCTATCGTGTTTATGGTGAAAATAAGGAAATGGGAACCAATTGGACGGCGGAGGTTTCGCCGGGCGCTTCTTATGAATTAATCAATCCGGATGAATATTATGGTGAGGGATATGATTCTGACGTGGAGACCGTAATGGTAGTAACGAATACCAACGGTGCGAGACAGGTGTACAATATCTATTACTATGAAGATACTTCAGATGCAGAAATCGTAGGAATTTATGATCCGGATAATTTTTATACTGATAATTGGGAGGATGTTTCAACATACCGTGGCAAAACTTATTATATTCTTCATTTACAGGGAATGAATTCTGAGCTGGGAGAAAATCTGCAGATACATACAAAGGCGGGAGCATCTTTCAAAGTAGAATATACAACTGGTTCAGAGAGCTGGGATTATCAATCTTCCAATGCTAAAATTACGGTTACGGCAGCGAATGGGAAAGAAAGGATTTATTATATTGTTTATGGAAAGTCTAATTTATCCTGCAATATTCGTGGAATCAGCGACACACAAAATGGGTTGAAAAAAGTACTTCTGGAAAATGACGAAATTTATATTACGGGAAGCGAGCCGGAACTGGGAGCGGACGATTCCCTGAAAATCAAGACGAATCCGGGTTATACAGCTTCCTTCATCAGAGAAGACGAAGAGTATGGAGATGGCGTAATTGTGGTTACAGATGATACGACGGAGGAACAGGTGAGATATCCGGTGATTTACAGACAGGATATCAGCGGTATGCGAATCCGTAATATTACCAGTGCGCAGAGTGAAATTTATTCTGTGAATATTTCAAACCGTTGTTGCACGGACAGCCAGACAAATGAAAAATATTACAGCGTGGAACTGACTGGTGAGACGGCAAGCTGTCCGCAGGACCTGCAGACAGTTGTACCGGCAGGGGCGACGGCGTCTGTTACCTATGCGGATGAAAACTGGAACTATGCGGGAGAATATGTTGCTAAGATTCTGGTGACCAGCGGTGCATACACAGTTATGTATTTAGTGGAATATCAGCAGGATGAGAGCGGCACCATCATAAAAGAGATTGCTGACACGGCAAATACTTATCGCAATGTGGAGATCTCTAATTATCCTCGCAAAATGTCATTGAAGCCTGCAGAAGAAGCGGAATATCCCACAGAAGAAGTGTATATGATTTATGTCAAAGGCGGGAACAAGACATTGGGAAGCAGTTATCGGCTGACACTTCCAGAGGGAAGCCAAATTGCCAGTACCATTCACAAAGGAGAAGCTGGCTGGAATTATAGCGGTGAGACGGAAGAATATGACTATTATGATGAAGAAATTAATGAATATGTAATGTCTGTCTATACATATGCAGATCGTGTTATGGTAGAGGCAGCGAACGGGGCGAAGAGAATCTATGTGATTGCCTATGCCCAGGATGACAGCGGGGCTGTCGTAAAAGGCATTGCGGATAAAGAGAACGCATATGTACGAACCAATGTTTCCAGTTCAATCAGCGATATGGATTTGGGGACAGAAGAAGGAAACGTATCTGCTTCCGAGGGTGTGTATAAGATTTATGTAAAAGGAAATAATAAGAGTTTAGGAAACAGTTATCAATTGAGTTTGCCAGAAGGGGCAGAAATTACCAGTACCATCCATAAAGGAGCGGAAGGCTGGAATTATTTAGAAGAGTCGACGTATTATTCCTATTATGATGAGGAAGACAATCGGATAGAGGATGTGTATACCTATACAGAGCGCATAAGTGTGAGAGCGTCAAACGGAGCAGAGCGAATCTATGTGATTGCCTATGCGCAGGATGAAAGCGGCGCGACGGTGAAAGGAATTACAGATGCGGGGAATGCATATGTACATTCACAAATTTCAAACTCTCCTACAACCATGTATCTGACATCGGAAGAGGGAACTGGATCTGCTTCTGAGGATGTGTATATGATCTATGTAAAAGGAACCAACAAAGACTTGGGAGACAGTTACCAGCTGTCACTGCCAGAGGGAAGCGAGAGCACAAGTATCCGTAAGGGCGATCCAAATTGGAACTATAGAGGGGAAGAAACGTATCATTCTTATCGCGATGAAGAAGGCAATTGGATAGAGGATACATATTATTATGTAGAGCGCATAAGTGTAAAAGCGTCAAATGGAGCAGAGCGAATCTATGTGATTGCCTATGTGCAGGACGAAAGCGGCGCGACGGTGAAAGGAATTACAGATGCGGGGAATGCATATGTACATTCACAAATTTCAGGATCTTCTACAACCATGTATCTGACATCGGAAGATGGAAATGAATCTGCTTCTGAGGATGTGTATATGATCTATGTAAAAGGAACCAACAAAGACTTGGGAGACAGTTATCAACTGTCATTGTCAGAGGGAAGTCAGAGCACTGGCATCAGCAAGGGAGAAGAAGGCTGGAACTATAGAGAAGAGTCAACGTATCATTCTTACTATGATGAGGAAGAGAATTGGATACAGGATACATATTATTATGCAGAGCGCATAAGTGTGAAGGCATCAAACGGAGCAGAGCGGGTGTATGTGATTGCCTATGCGCAGGATGAAAGCGGCGCGACGGTGAAAGGAATTACAGATGTGGGGAATGCATATGTACATTCACAAATTTCAAACTCTCCTACAACCATGTATCTGACATCGGAAGAGGGAACTGGATCTTCTTCTGAGGATGTGTATATGATCTACGTAAAAGGAAACAACAAAGACTTGGGAGACAGTTATCAACTGTCATTGCCAGAGGGAAGTCAGAGCACTGGCATCGGCAAGGGAGAAGAAGGCTGGAACTATAGAGAAGAGTCAACGTATCATTCTTACTATGATGAGGAAGAGAATTGGATACAGGAAAGATTTTATTATGCAGAGCGCATAAGTGTGAAGGCATCAAACGGAGCAGAGCGGGTGTATGTGATTGCCTATGCGCAGGATGAAAGCGGTGCGACAGTAAAGGGAATTGCAGATGCAGGAAATGAATATGTATATACAGAAATTTCCGGAAGCTATACAACTATGTACCTGACACCAGAGGAAGGAAGTGGAAATGAGAGTACTTCAGAGAATGTGTATGTGATTTATGTAAAAGGAAACAACGAGCAATTGGGAGACAGTTATCAACTGACTCTGCCAGAAGGAAGTCAGAGCACAAGAATCGGCAAGGGAGAAGAAGGCTGGAACTATAGAGAAGAGTCAACGTATCATTCTTACCGTGATGAGGAAGGGAATTGGATAGAGGATACATATTCTTATGCAGAACGCATAGTTGTGAAGGCGTCAAACGGAGCAGAGAGGGTGTATGTGATTGCCTATGCAGCGAATACAACTGAGTCAGAGTAAGGCGAGTGTTTCACAGATTTGAATAGATAGGCGTGTTAAAGAAATTGTCAGTACAGAAAGTATTGGAAGATTAGTGAGCGGAACGGCGTTCCAGTAAATGATTCATTTACTGGAACGCTGTTTTTTGACCATATTATTATTTGGTGGTTACTTTATATCTACTATCATATTTGACATTTCCCTCAACCTCTGTATTCACAGTTTTTGGCAGCATTCCCTATGAGAGGGGAATTTTTCAATCTTACAGCAGCATAAGTGGGGAGGGAATGTTGGTATGTGACATTCTGGGTTTTTGTCATTGAAGGCACTTCGCTTTTTAAGTATAATGAAAAGGGTTTAGATTGAAAAGTTTGTTTCCGTGATGCGTATCTCAAATGAGAATTGGTTAAAAGATAAAGGGGATGCAAAAACACAGATTGCAGGATACCAATCCCGTGCAAGAGAAACTGATTCGGATGTTCAAGGATTTTGGTGCAAATATATGTGTGGTTGGCGATGACATCCAGACCAGATAAAATTTTGTGGAAGTAATGTGCTAATGCACAGACAAGCAAAAGACTTCTTTTGGGATTTCAATAATGATTTGGAAGCAATGTCAAATAGGGAAGAGAAGTTACTTATTTATAATAAGAAATTAGCTGACGAACATAAAAAGCACGTATTACAAAGATTTAAATTGAAAAACGATTAAGGGTGAATCGTTACCGGCTTTAGCTGGTAGTGGTTTAGTTTATGGGGAGGATGAATATCTATGATGTATTTGTATGAAAATCTGAAGGATATGGCTTTAAAACGGATAGATATGAAAGGCACTATGGATGATATATAGTCAGGTGAGGATATATTAAAAATTGAAGCAGCAGGCTGGATGGATAACGATGAAGCATTTATAAATACGTCTTCTGCTTTAATTGAATATTTGGAAAAAAGCTATCCTTTGATTGGAAAATTGTGTGTAGCAGGAACAGCAATGCAATAAGTAGCAGGAATTTCTGATAATAGTGTGGGATTTGTTTCAGAAGCAAAAAGACTGCAGGATAGATTGGTGACAGATTATTATATGATTACAACAGCATTGAAGTAGCAAATGCCATCATCGAAGACAGGGAGCCGGAGTTGTTGCCTAATATCACTGCACATATCCTGCGGCATACCGCCTGTACCAGAATGGCAGAGGCAGGGCTGGACCAGAGGACATTACAGGAGATTATGGGTCACAGCAATCTGGCAATTACCATGAAAGTATATAATCATGTGGATGACAAGCGTATGCGGGACGAGATTGAAATGTTTGACGCAAAGCGGGATGGTAAGGAAAAGGTTTCTTGAAACATTTCTGTTTTACACCATTCCCTACACCAAAACAATCTCAGATTTACACCACTTTTACACCATTTCACTAAAAAATATGCAAAAATATTCCAATCCCTCCGATCTTACAAAACCGTAAGCCTTCATTTATTCTTTTGCAAGCAAACTGAAAGAAACTTCGGGTAAACTGTATTATAGGAATGACAGATGGCATCATGAAATGCCGCATAGTGTTTATCAATTGGTTTGCAAGGAGGATTTTATGGAAACGATATTAAAAACAGAACAGTTGTGTAAATATTACGGAACAGGAGACAGCCAGGTGCAGGCGGTAAAAAACGCCGAAATATCAATTCAAAAAGGAGAATTTGCCGCTATTGTGGGGAAATCCGGTTCTGGAAAAAGCACGCTGCTTCATCTTCTGGGCGGGCTGGACGTTCCTACCAGCGGAAAAGTGTGGATGAAGGGAAAGGATATATTCGCCCTGAAAGAAGAAGAACTTGCCGTATTCCGCAGAAGAAAAATAGGCTTTATTTTTCAGGCGTTTAATCTCGTATCTTCCATCAATGTGTGGGAGAATATTGTGCTTCCCATCGGTTTGGACAATAAAGAAGTAGACGAAAGTTTTGTACAGGATATTATAAAGACTCTGGGGATTCAGGAAAAAATACATAACCTTCCCCATACGCTTTCCGGAGGCCAGCAGCAGAGAGTAGCGATTGCACGCGCCCTTGCCTCCAAACCCGATGTGATTCTTGCCGACGAACCTACGGGAAATTTGGATTCCAGAACCAGCGGCGAAGTAGTAGGACTTTTGAAAATGTCCGTACAAAAATATGGGCAGACGCTGGTAATGATTACTCACGACCAGGATATTGCACAGATTGCAGACCGCATTCTGGTAATTGAGGATGGAAAGGTGGTGGAACAGGGATGAAACATACTATTGATAAACTGGCGCTTTCCAATGTGCGCCAAAACAGTTTCAAAAGTATTCTGCTCATTATTTCTATTTTCCTGTCAACCCTGCTTCTTACCGCTGTAGCAGGTTTTGGATACGGAATGGTAAAACATAACCATCTGAATGCGGGTAATCTCTATGGAAATTACTGCGCAACTTTCAATAGAGTTACTGAACAGCAATATGAAACCATAAAACTGCGCAGTGAATTTACGCATGTGGGAAAGACCGCTTATGCAGCCCAGGTAGATCCCGGTAAGAATCAAATTGATATGGGGCTGGCGTTTATGGATAGCAATGCGGCAGAAAATATAAATTTTGCCAATTCGCTGAAAGTGGGGACGCTGCCCCAGAAAGAAAATGAAATTGCAGCCACGGAAGAATTTTTTGCATATCTTGGACAAAAGGATGTGAAACCGAAGGATCATGTGACAGTTTTGTTTCGCAGAGATAATCGGAGTCAGTTTGAAGAAAAAGAGTTTGTAGTCAGCGGTGTGGTAAAATCACAAAATATGGGAACGGTGCAAAAGGCTCTTCAAGGATATATATCACAGGAATTTTATGAATCTTTATATCCGCAGGAAATGCGGTTATATGGGGTAACGTTTCGCGTAAATGAATCAGTGGAAATGAATGGGAACAATTGTGAAGAAATTATTCAGGAATTGGGGGAACGCTGCGGGATAACAAAGAATAATGTGTCTCTTAACTCTATGTATCTGATGTGGATATATGAACCAGCGACAGAAACGGTGATGGCCTGCATCATGATTGCTTTCATAGTGATATTGGTGTCAGTTGTGGTAATTTACAACATTTTTCGGGTCGGCATGGTGCAGAAGATCCAGGAATATGGAAAAATTAAGGCTTTGGGAGCTACCAAAAGACAGATGAAGAAAATGATTCTGCGGGAAGGAATGCTTTTGTCAGCAGTTGGCATTCCACTGGGGCTGCTGGCAGGCTGCGGCGTTGCATCGGTACTGTTTCAGCAGATATTTATGAAAATAAGTGAAAGAGTTGTAGATGCAGAAATAACGAGTGTATCGATACTGTCCTTACCGCTGTTGCTGTTAGCGGCGTTAGCAGCCTTATTAACCGTTCGTCTGGCATTGTCCCGTCCAATGAAGACAGTGGCAAAAATATCGCCAGTAGAAGCGATTCGTTATCAGGAAAGCAGCAGCCGCAAGAAAAGCGTGCGGAAGGGCCGGAAGAAAATTTCAGTGCTGGGAATGACGCTATCAGGTCTGTCTGCAAACCGCGGCAGAACCATATCTACAATCATTACGATGGGCCTGTCCTGCGTCTTGTTTGTGGCATTATCTCATTTTGTCGGAAACATAGATAATGAATTTGAAACCCGGCGCAACATGGAATATGGACAATTTTCCATAGAATTGGACTATAGTTTGGACGATAAGGTATATCCGGAGAATAATCTTTCCCAGATTCAGAAGGAAAATCCTCTGGGGACAGACTTACAGGAGAAGCTGCGGGAGATTCCCGGGGTAACGGAGGTCAGAAGCAGAAAGCTTTTTGCTGTGGAGAACAGGAGCAGAAATGGCATGGATGAAGAGGGGAGCCGTACCAGTATCTGTGTGATGGACCGGGAAGAATTTGAGCGGTATGGAAAAGGTTCTGCTTTGGGAACCGTAGATTATGATGAGGTGAGTGCAGAGGATGGTATTATATTTGGATATTCGCATTTTATGGAAGATTACGGTTATGAGCTGGGAGAGGAAATGTTCATGAAAGATCTGACCGAAGGTCAGGCAGTATACCAGGGAAAGCTTATGGGTGCGTTTGGAAGCGCTCCGGCTTCCTGGGTCATAACAGAAGAAACCTTTCAGAAGCTTGGCATTACCGGGGACGTCACAGAAAAGCTCTGGATAGACTGCCGTAAACAAGAAAAAGAGAAAGTGGAAGAAGCGATTCAGCAGCTTTTGTCAGGTGTGGCGCATGTAGAAACAGATTCATACGATAATGCTATGAAAGTTGTCAGGGCAGGAACGAATATTATGCAGTGGGGAATCTATGTATTTCTGGGATTTTTGGGTATTATTGGTTTTATGAATATGGCAAACACGATGATTACCGGCGTGGTAACCAGAAAGCGGGAACTGGGCGTGCTTCAGGCAGTGGGGATGACGAACCGCCAGCTTAATTTGATGCTGCAATTGGAAGGCATACTGTTTTCTGTGGGAACCGTGATAGTTTCCCTGGCGGTTGGAAGTCCAATCGGATATGCGCTGTTTCGTTATGCCAAAGAGATACATGTATATGGACTGAATGAATATCATTTTCCATGGCTGCAAATTGGCGTTATGATTCTGATTATTCTTCTGTTACAGGGGATGCTTTCCTTTTTACTTAGCAGAAATCTAAGAAAAGAATCCCTGATCGAGCGCATTAATTATCAGGGATAGTAAAAACAGAGATGTTTCGGCATCTCTGTTTTTATGTCGCAGGAAGTATTAAGAGATATTTTTCTATGAAAAACACTCCGGAAGATGCGCACACGCACGGGAGGACATATGCCGCAAATGTGCTGTTTGACATACGGCAAAAATGTAATTCTTTCATAATCGAGAGGAAGGAGAGCAGGCGTTATACGTTATTCTGCTATTTGAATTTTTATGGAAAATTTTGTATAATTTCTTTTAACGGGGAAATGGATAAATAAAAGAAAGCCCGGAGAATAACGATAAAGAGTGAAAGGAATCTTTATGAAAAAATTATTGCTGTATTTAAAAAATTACAAAAGGGAGTGCGTTTTAGCGCCTCTGTTTAAAATGCTGGAGGCATCCTTTGAGCTGATTGTGCCTTTGGCGGTATCGGCGGTTATTGATGTGGGAATTGCAGCGCAGGATAAAAGTTTTATCCTGAAGATGTGTCTGCTGATGGTGGCATTGGGCTTAGTCGGTCTGCTTTGCTCTGTGACAGCGCAGTATTTTGCGGCAAAAGCTGCGGCGGGGTTTGGAACCGGAGTACGCCACGCATTGTTTGCCCATATCCAGACTTTCTCCTTTTCCGAAATTGATAAGGCTGGTACGGCAACGCTGATTACCCGCATGACCAGTGATATCAATCAGGCGCAATCAGGAGTAAATATGGTGCTGCGCCTGTTTCTGCGTTCCCCATTTATCGTATTTGGCTCTATGATTATGGCATTTACCATTGACGTAAAGGCGGCGTTGATTTTTGTGGTGACGATTCCGCTTTTGTCGTTGGTAGTGTTCGGCGTCATGGCGATTAGTATCCCCTTGTATCGTAAAGTGCAGGAACGGCTGGATAAGGTACTGGGAATTACCAGGGAAAATCTTACCGGAGCCAGAGTAATCCGCGCCTTCCACAGAGAGGAAGAGGAAATCAAACGCTTTGAGGAAGGTCTGGAAGAGCTTACGTTTATGCAGAATTACGTAGGAAAAATCAGCGCATTTTTAAATCCGGTAACGTTTATTATTATCAATGCGGCGACCATTGTCCTGCTTTATACCGGAGCTGTCCAGGTAAACACGGGAAACCTTACCCAGGGAGAAGTTGTGGCGCTGGTAAATTACATGTCCCAGATTTTGGTAGAGTTAATTAAACTTGCGAACCTGATTATTACCATCACCAAAGCCGCGGCGTGCGGAAAGCGCATTTCTTCCATATTAGATATGGAAAGCAGTATGCCTGCCGCTCGGCTTGAAAATATAGATTTAAAACCTGTCAAACAACAAAGTCCTGCGGTACAGTTTTCCCATGTGGGAATGGCTTATCAGGGGGCGGGAGCGGAAAGCCTGACAGATATTGATTTTTCTGTGGAAAAGGGGGAAACCGTCGGTATCATCGGCGGGACTGGTTCTGGAAAAACGACGTTAGTACACTTGATTCCAAGGTTTTATGACGTTACTGCCGGCGAAGTCCTGATCCAGGGGAAAAATGTAAAAGAATATTCCCTGGAGGAGCTGCGGCAGAAAGTGGGAATTGTAATGCAAAGAGCGGTGTTGTTTCAGGGGACAATCCGCGAAAATCTTTGCTGGGGCAAGGCAGACGCTACAGAAGCAGAGCTGTTTGAGGCATTGGATACGGCGCAGGCAAGAGAAGTGGTGGAAGGAAAGCAGGGAAAACTGGACGCTTCGGTAGAGCAGGGAGGCAAGAACTTTTCCGGCGGGCAAAGGCAGCGTCTTACCATCGCCCGCGCCCTGGTGCGTAAGCCGGAAATTCTGATTCTGGATGACAGCGCCTCTGCTCTGGATTATGCAACAGACGCCAGACTGCGCAAGGCGATTCGGGAAATGGAAGGAAATCCTACGGTATTTATCGTATCCCAGCGTACCTCCTCCATTCAACATGCCGATAAAATTATTGTGCTGGACGACGGAGGGATTGCAGGCATGGGAACCCACGAAGAGCTTTTACAGCATTGCCAGGTTTACCAGGAAATTCATGAGTCTCAATACAAGAAACAGTAGAGCAGGAGGTGTGTGATGAAGAAAAAAGATAAAAAATATCAGACAAAGACCCTGAAGAAAGTTCTAAAATACATTCAGGCGTACCGGATTTATCTGGCGTTGTCTTTAATTTTTGCCGTAGTGACGGTGGCCTCCACCTTGTATATTCCAGTGATTACGGGACGAGTCATTGATTATATTATTGCTCCGGGGCAGGTGGAATTTCCAGTTATAACGAAATTGCTGGGACGGATGGCGATTGTGACGGTGCAGGCGGCGCTGGCACAATGGCTGATGAATGTGTGCAATAATAAGATTACCTATGAAGTGGTGCAGGACGTACGGCGGGAGGCGTTTGCGAGACTGGAGATTCTTCCGCTGAAGTTTATAGACGGACATTCGCATGGAGAACTGGTGAG
Source organism: Lachnospiraceae bacterium (assembly GCA_009911185.1). Lineage (GTDB taxonomy): Bacteria > Bacillota > Clostridia > Lachnospirales > Lachnospiraceae > Petralouisia. Next base: position 24,702 of record QXWW01000025.1, on the reverse strand, counting down.
CAGAGTGATTGCCGATGTAGATCAGTTTGCAGACGGGCTTTTAATGGGATTTTCCCAGTTGTTTACCGGTGTGGTTACGATTTTGGGTACGCTGTTATTTATGGTAAGCATTAATCTTAAGATTACGCTGGTGGTAGTGCTGGTTACGCCGGTTTCTCTCTTTGTGGCGGCCTTTATTGCGCGGCGGACATTTTCTATGTTTTTGCTTCAGTCAAAGACCAGAGGAGAACAGACCTCTCTGATTAATGAAATGATTGAAAACCAAAAAGTAGTGCAGGCGTTTTCAAAGGAGGAGGATGTCCTGGAAAAATTTGATGAGATTAACCAAAGATTGGAGAAAGCGTCCTTGAACGCTACATTTTTCTCTTCTCTGACCAATCCGGGAACCCGCTTTGTAAACAGCCTGGTGTATACAGGGGTGACGCTTGTGGGAGCGTTATTCGCCATGTCTGCAGGCGCAACGTTTACAGTGGGGCAGCTTTCCTGCTTTTTAAGTTACGCCAACCAGTATACGAAACCTTTTAACGAGATTTCTGGGGTGGTGACTGAGCTGCAGAACGCGCTTGCATGTGCAGAACGTATTTTTGCGCTTATTGAAGAGGAGCCTCAAGTTCCAGAACCGCAAGACGTGAAAATACTGACCGATGTCAAGGGAAACGTGGAATTGTCGCATGTCTGGTTTTCTTATTCGCCGGATAAAAAGCTGATTGAGGATTTCAATCTGGAGGTAAGGCCCGGACAGCGCGTGGCGATTGTCGGTCCCACCGGCTGCGGAAAGACTACTATGATTAATTTGCTGATGCGTTTTTATGATGTTGACAACGGCAGTATTCAGGTGGAAGGACAGGATATCCGGGACGTTACCCGCAGAAGCCTTCGGGAAAGTTATGGTATGGTGCTGCAGGAAACGTGGCTGAAGGCCGGAACCATTCGCGACAATCTTACTATGGGAAAACCAGAGGCTTCTGAGGAAGAAATTTTAAAGGCTGCGAAAGCAGCTCATGCGCATAGTTTTATCAAACGTCTGCCGCAGGGGTATGATACCGTTATCGGCGAGGACGGCGGTAGCCTGTCTGCGGGGCAGAAACAGCTTTTGTGCATTGCCAGAGTTATGCTGTGCCTGCCGCCTATGCTGATACTGGACGAGGCTACGTCCTCCATAGACACCAGAACAGAGATGAAGATACAGAATGCGTTTGCCGCCATGATGAAGGGACGGACCAGCTTTATTGTAGCGCATCGGCTTTCCACCATTCAGCAGGCGGATATCATCCTGGTGATGAAGGATGGACATATCATCGAACAGGGAAGCCATGAAGAACTGCTTGAACAAAAGGGCTTTTATTCAGAGCTTTATAACAGCCAGTTTGCGGTTTAGAAACAGGCAGGCTCAGAGTCCTTTATGGATAATGTGTTTCCCAAATTTGTTCTGCAACGCTTTTGCCGCCTGTTCCGCTTTTATTTCCTTCTGCGTCTTAGGCAGGTCAAACAGATTCATCTGTACAGGTTCCGGTTCATCGGAAAGTTTAGAGGTGCGCACGCCCAGGAGGCGCACGGGTTCGCCGTTCCAAAGTTCGTCAAACAAAAGGCAGGCATGCCGGCACAGTATTTTTTCATCATACGTGGCAAAGGGGAGCTGCATTTGATGGGATACTCTGACGAAAGAAGCGTAACGTATTTCTGTGCTTACCATTCCGGCATACTGCCCGTATTGCTGCAGACGTGAGGAAACCTGCCGGCACAGGGAATGCAGGACCTTTTTGGCTTTCGCCGCCGTCTCTGCGTTTCTGGCAAGCGTAGTAGAATTGCCAACGCATTTTAATTCGTTTTCTTCCGTCTGGACCGGGGAATCATCTATGCCGTTTGCAAATTGCCAAATCAGCTTTCCATGGCTTTTCATATGGGATTCTAATATTTGAGGGTCAGCGTGCGCAAGATCGCCGATGGTTCGGATTTCCAGCTTTTCTAAGGTGGCGGCGGATGCTTTGCCCACCATAAACAGCTCCCGCACGGGAAGGGGCCACATTTTTTCTGGTATTTCTTGCGGAAACAAGGTATGCACCTTATCCGGTTTTTGAAAATCAGACGCCATTTTTGCCAGCAGCTTGTTGGTGGAAATGCCTATATTTACGGTAAATCCAAGAGAAGTTTTCACCGTATCTTTTATTTGAGCAGCGGTGTCGCAGGGATTGCCGAGGCAGTGTTTTTTTCCGGAAAAATCCAGATAACACTCATCAATGCTAACCTGTTCAATGGAAGAACAAAAAGACGTCAGAAGTTCCATCAGCCTTTGGCTGTACTGTGAATACAAACGATGGTTTGGGGGTTCCAGGAGCAGTTTCGGACATTTCTGCAAAGCATGTGCCACCGGTTCTCCCGTTACTATGCCATATGCTTTTGCCGGGATGGATTTTGCCAGTACGACGCCGTGGCGGCTTGCCATATCGCCTCCAATAATAGAAGGAATGGTGCGGATATCCAGGGCGCAGCCCTGTTTTAACTTTTCCGTCGCCGACCAGGACAAATAGGCGGAATTTACGTCGATATGAAAAATCAGCCGTTCGGGCATTTGCCTCACCTCCTCGTATACCATGATTTTAGCAGATAACGATATTCGATGGAAGAACTAATTATAATGAGATAAAATCCTGTCGAACCGTGAAACATATTTTCCTTTGACAGAAATTTAGCACAGTGATATACTAAAAGAGATATAAGGTTGTCAAGGGAGGCCTGTAAGGCTTTAAATAAGAGTGTTTAGTCAGAACAGAAGCTTCTCAAATTTTTGAAATGAGGTGGAAAGAATGGCAATAAAACAAGCAGATATCAATAAGGTACGAGCATCTGTATCCGGGCAATTAGGGAACAGGGTAATGATCCAGCTTGACAGAGGCCGTAACAGAGTTGACATTCAAGAAGGCGTGATTCAGGGAGCCTACCCTTCCGTATTTACCATTTTGGTTGACGATGAGAATGAGAAGAATCCATCTCAGCTTCTTTCGTTCAGCTATGCTGATGTGCTGACAAGAGATGTAAGAATGAAATTGTGTTAAGCAGGAATGAATAAAACGCTTTGATTCTGAATAGAATGTACCAATATTCAGGATAGGAGCGTTTTTATTGTGGATTTAGCGAAAAGATACATACATATGAACCGTGAAAAGGGAAAAGCTGTGACCCAGATTACTCTGGATGATGATTTTAACGTGCCAGACATGAAACCGGATTTGATTCGGATTATACAGGACAAAGGAGAATTATTGCTGGATGAAACTACCATCACCCAGGATCATGTATGGTTGAAAGGCGTGTTGAAATTCTCTCTTCTGTACCGCAGCGACCAGGAGGAAGGGAAAATTAATAATATGTCAGGGGAGATTCCTTTTCAGGAAAGCCTTGCCATAGATGGCGCTAATGAATACGATACTGCAAAATTGAAATGGGAAATGGAAGATCTTTCCATCGGAATTATCAATTCCAGGAAATTAAGCGTTAAGGCGCTGGTGGTATTGAAAGCGGTGATTGATGAGATTTACGATGAAGAGCTGCTTACCGGCGTGGACCAGGAGAGCGGGGTACAGCTTTTAAACCAGAATCTGACGGCGATGGCGCTGTTTCTGGCTAAAAAAGATACTTTCCGCTTTAAAGAAGAGATTCTCCTTCCCTCTAATAAGCCGAATATCCGGCAGGTTTTGTGGAAAAGCGTACAGCTTCGGGGCGTTGAAACCCGTCTGATGGACCAGCAGTTAAATCTCAAGGGAGAAGCGCTGGTATTTGTACTCTACGAAGGGGAAGAGGATGAGGAGCATTTGCAGTGGATGGAAACGGCGCTGCCATTTACCGGAGTGATCGACTGTAACGGCTGTACGGAAGAAATGATTGCGGACGTCTCTTATGACGTGTCGGGAGTGGAACTGGAAGTAAAGCCTGATTATGACGGGGAAGAACGGATGCTGCATTTAGAGCTGGTGCTGGATCTGGATATACAGATATTTACAGAGGAAGAAAACCAGATTGTGGCGGACCTCTATGCCGTGAATCAGAAATTAACGCCCATATACCAGGATACGGTATTTGAGAAGCTGCTTCTGAGAAATGCTTCCAAATGCAAGATATCAGAGAAAATGAGTATTGATAAAAATCAGGAGCCTATCCTGCAAATCTGCGCCAGCGAGGGGTATGCAGTGGCAGAACGGGCGGAAATTGTGGAAGGCGGCATTCAGGTGGAAGGTACGCTGCAGGTTACGATCCTTTATGTCACAGCCGATGACCGGATGCCGGTTGCTTCTGTGAAGGATGTTCTGCCCTTCCACTATCTGATTGAAGTTCCGGGTATCAATGAAGATTGCCGCTACCATTTGCAGACGGGTATCGACCAGCTTACTACCGTAATGACCGACAGCAGCCAGGTGGAGGTAAAAGCTGTAATCAGCCTGAATTGTATCGTATTTTTGCAGCAGCAGGTGAAAAAGATTACGGAAGTGCAGCAGGAACCGCTGGATATGGAACAATTACAGGAAAGCCCCGGTATCATCGGGTATATTGCAAAAGAAGGAGACCAGCTTTGGGATATCGCTAAGGAGAATTTTACCACCATTTCAGAAATCGTCAAGACGAACCAGCTTGCTTCTGAACAGATACGCGGCGGCGATAAAATATTGATTATTAAAACAGTAGGATAGGCACGGGACAGCGGAATGATTTCGCTGTCCTTTTTACGTTGCTAAGGATATTTACTTGCCACAAAAGATAAAATGGTATAAGATATTTGTAATTGTTAATTTGAAAATGCAGGAGGTTTCTTATGAATATTGTAGTATTGGCGGGAGGTTTGAGCACGGAACGCGATGTATCTTTTGTGACCGGAAATGAAGTGGCGAAGGCATTGCGTAAAAATGGGCATCAGGTAATTTTGCTGGACCTTTTTATGGGATACCGTGACAGGGAAGAAAATTTGGAAGGAATTTTTGAACGCTCTCTTGCGGCCAGTGTTCAGGTAACGGGGATTACTGGAACGGCTCCGGATCTTGAACAGGTAAAAAAGAGCAGAAAAGACCAAAGTCCCTGCCTCTTTGGACCGAATGTCATTGCCATGTGCCGGATGGCAGATATTGTTTTTCTGGCGCTCCATGGGGAGAATGGGGAAGACGGAAGAGTACAGGCAGCCTTTGATTTGTATGGGATTAAATATACGGGAACAGGTTATTTGAGCAGCGCGCTTGCCATGGACAAAGGGCTTGCGAAACGTCTGTTTGCCGCCAATCATATACCGACGCCTTCTGGGATTACATTAAAAAAAGAAGAAGCCAAGTGGGAATTAAAAGATACGGGGCTTGCAGTGCCCCTTGTGGTAAAGCCCTGTCGGGGAGGCTCCAGCGTGGGCGTCTCGATTGTATATACGGAAGAAGCATATCAAAAGGCGCTGCAGGACGCGTTCCAATTGGAAGACGAGGTGGTAGTGGAAGCGTATATCAAAGGCCGGGAATTTTCCGTAGGCGTCATGGAATTTCGTGCGCTGCCTGTCATTGAGATTGCGCCCAAAGAAGGCTTTTATGATTATAAGAATAAATATGCCAAGGGCAGCAGTGTGGAGACCTGTCCGGCAAAGCTGCCAGAAGAAATTACAGAGAAAATGCAGCAGTATGCCCGGGAAGCGGCGAAAGCACTGGATTTGTATACATACTCGAGGATGGATTTCCTGCTGGATGAGGAAAATCATATCTATTGTCTGGAGGCCAACACTCTGCCGGGGATGACTCCTACCAGTCTGCTGCCACAGGAAGCAATGGCGGAAGGCATGGATTTTCCGCAGCTATGTGAACATATTATACAGATTTCCCTGAAAAAATATGAGTGAAAGACAATAAGATGGAGGATGCTATGAAACATATGACGTTGGAGCACATTGCAGAAGCCTGTCATGGGGTTTATACAGGAGAACGGGAAAAAATGCAGATAGTAATCAAAGGAGCGGTCACAGACAGCCGCCAGGTGGAAGAGGGATATCTGTTTATTCCGATTCAGGGGGCAAGGGCAGACGGCCATGAGTTTATTCCTGACGTGGTGAAAAAAGGCGCTGCGGCCGTGTTGTCTGAGCGGAAACTTTCTAACTGCCCCGTACCCTGGATTCAGGTAGAGTCCAGTGAGCAGGCATTAAAAAATATTGCAGAGTATTACCGCAGTCAGCTTTCCATTCCAATTGTGGGAATCACAGGCAGCGTGGGAAAGACCAGTACAAAGGAGATGATTGCCGCTGTACTCTCACAGAAGTACCAGGTGTTAAAAACAGCAGGGAATTATAATAACGAAATTGGGCTTCCCCTGACGTTGCTGCGCATACGCCGGGAGCATCAGGCGGCAGTGGTGGAGATGGGAATTTCTGATTTTGGGGAAATGCACCGCCTTGCGAAGATGGCCCGTCCGGATATCTGTGTAATCACAAATATTGGTATCTGCCATCTGGAAAATTTAAAGACCAGAGACGGTATCCTTCAGGCAAAAAGTGAAATCTTTGATTATATGGAACCAGACGGCCATATCATATTAAATGGAGAAGACGATAAACTTTCCATGATTCGGGAAGTCAAAGGAATCCATCCTGTATTTTACGGTGCCGGGAGAGAAATTTATGCGGACAATATTGAAAATTGCGGTTTAAAGGGCGTAAAAGCCAGTATTCATACTCCCAAAGGAACAATTTCAGTCGAAATTCCTATTCCAGGAGAACATAATGTATCTAACGCCATGGCTGCTGCTGCGGTGGGGCTTGCCCTTGGCATGGAGCTGCCGGATATCCAGGCGGGAATTGAGCAGGCAAAGACTATCAGAGGGCGCAGCAATCTCATAGAAACGGGCAGAATCATAGTGCTTGATGATTGTTACAATGCAAATCCGGTATCTGTGCGGGCCTCTTTGGATGTATTAAGCAGCGGTCAGGGGCGGACAATTGCGGTATTAGGGGATATGGGGGAACTGGGTGAAAATGAGAAGCAGCTTCATTATGAGGTGGGGGTATATGCGGCACAAAAACGGATTACCGCCTTATTCTGTGCCGGAAATCTTTCCGGACAAATGGCGCAGGGAGCAAAAGACACAGGGAATATGCAGGTATTTTATTATAAAGACAGAGATGAAATGACAGAGCATCTTTTGGAATATTTAAGAGAAAACGATACCGTACTGGTGAAAGCGTCTCATTTTATGGAATATCCCAGGGTTGTTGAAGCTATAAAGGAAAAATTTGCATCTGTATCCGGCGGGGAATAATTGCCGGATACAGATTAGATGCAGCCATGTTCTGCAGAGTAGATTATCTAAACAGTAAGAGATTTGTGTTTTTCTAACATTTCCTCTATTTTGGACTGAGTGTAAGCTCCGGAAAACTTTCGTTGTTCCTTATCCAGTTGATTCAGATAAATAGGTTCCCCATATTCTACAATTACTTTACATTTTCGTATAAAGGGCAGATGTTTTTCCCAGATATCCTGACTTCCGGAAATAGCAATGGGAATAATCGGGCATCCGGTTTTCTCAGCCATTTTCAGGCTGCCTTCTTTAAATGGAAGCAGTCCGTTTTCCGGGTGGGGATTCCTGGTCCCCTCTGGAAAAATACAAATAGAAATACCTTTGTTAATATATTCGATACCAGTAAGAATCATTTTCATGCCGGCTTTCATATCAGAACGGTTTAAAAACAGGCAGTAGAGGTGCTTCATCCAGTTTGAGAGCAACGGTACTTTCTGCATGAAGTCTTTGGAAACGTAACCGGTCAGCCCCGGGCATCGGGAATATGTGATCACAATGTCGAAATAGCTTTGATGGTTGGGGATATACAGTACCGCCTGCCCCTTGGGAATGCGGTCTTCGCCGATAACAGTGAGCTTTGCCCCGGCAAAAACCAGTATCACCTTAAATGCCCATTGTACGATGCGCAGACAACTGATATCTGCAAAAGGACGGTTGAACTTTTTTATAATCCGCTCCGTCAGCATAATAGGAATGGAGACAATCAGAAACAGAATTAGGAATACAGAAACCAGAATTAATCGTATCATGTCAATTACCTTTCAGTCCGCAAAATATTATTGTGGCTTGCCCGCATTGTACCAAAATCTAAAAAGCCGGGAAAAATCACCTTATTCCATTATACAAAGGTAGCTGAAAAAATACAATCATAAATGTGTGGAAAGTCATATACAATATGAAGAGAACGTATTAATTGTAAAGGAGCGCCAATGAAAAAAAGATTTTTTTTTATGAGAAATCTGTCCGGTTTGCTGTCTCTGCTTTTGTGTATCATTTTTTTGGCGGGCTGCGGCTTAGAAGAGACAGACAGCCGAAAACTGGAAGATTTATCTTATGCAATTTTAGAGGAGAAGGAGATTCCTCAGGAATTTTTATCTGTCATTGAAGAGAAAAAAGAAGAGATATTTAAACTTACCTATACAGATAAGGAAAACCTCTACATAGCCGTAGGATATGGAGCGCAGCAGACCGGAGGCTATAGTATTTCCGTGAACCAATGCTATCTGACGAAAAACGCCATTTATTTTGACACTACCCTGATTGGTCCCTCCAAGGGAGAACAGGTCAGCGAGGCGAAATCCTATCCATACCTGGTAATTAAGACAAAATATTCTGAAAAAAGCGTTGTCTTTGAGTAGGATACATACGCAAAGCGGCAAATAAATTAATTACTGCGCCCCAAAGCATATTTCCGGAGTATCCGGAGCGTATGATTTCACCGAAAATGCTCATAATAAAATTGAATAATCCCTGGGTGGGCAGGCACAGAAAACGGAATCCGGCATAAAATAAGCTAACAGGGAAACCATTTACAAATTGATAAAGTGTGTTATAATAGTACATGATATTTTTGTCAAAGACTTGACAAAAGAAGTCATATGTTACTATAATAACTTCTTGTACGAAAACAGAGCATAGAGGTGCAATATGGAACAGTATGTGATTAGAGGAGGTATTCCGTTAGTGGGCGAAGTGGAGATTGGCGGCGCAAAGAATGCGGCGCTGGCAATACTGGCTGCTGCGATCATGACGGATGAGACCGTAACGATAGATAATTTACCCGATGTTCGGGATATTAATGCTTTGCTTCAGGCAATGGGCGATATTGGAGCAAAAATAGACAGAGTAGATGAACATACAGTGAAGATTAACGGTTCCTTTGTCAGGGATATACCGGTGGATTATGATTCCATGAAGAAGATTCGTGCTTCCTATTATCTGCTGGGTTCTCTTTTGGGAAAATATAAACATGCAGAAGTGACTTTGCCGGGAGGCTGCAATATAGGCAGCCGTCCTATGGATCTTCATATCAAGGGTTTCCGTGCGCTTGGTGCCCATGTGGAAATACGCAATGGCGCGGTAGCGGCAGAAGCAGAGAGGCTTAAGGGCAGCCATATTTACCTGGATAAGGTTTCGGTGGGCGCTACTATTAATATCATGATGGCAGCGGCTATGGCGGAAGGCAAAACGACCATTGAAAATGCAGCTAAAGAGCCGCATGTGGTGGACGTGGCGAACTTTTTAAACAGTATGGGAGCGAATATCAGGGGAGCCGGAACAGATGTAATTCGTATTGTAGGTGTGGAAAAGCTTCACAAGACAGAATATTCTGTCATTCCTGACCAGATTGAGGCAGGCACCTTTATGTTTGCGGCGGCGGCTACCAAAGGTGACGTAACTGTAAAAAATGTTATACCTAAGCATTTAGAAGCTACAACGGCGAAACTGTTGGAAGCCGGCTGCGAGGTGGAGGAATTTGATGACGCCGTGCGTGTGGTGGCGTCAAAGCCTTTGGCACATACCCAGGTAACTACGCTTCCATATCCGGGTTTTCCTACCGATATGCAGCCCCAGATGTCTGTGGTTTTGGGGATTGCCCGGGGAACCAGCACGGTGACAGAGAGTATCTTTGAAAACCGTTTTAAATATGTGGATGAATTGACCCGTATGGGTGCGGATATTAAGGTGGAGAGTAACATTGCCATCATTAACGGCGTGAAAGGGTATACCGGCGCCAGAGTCAGCGCGCCGGATTTAAGAGCTGGCGCGGCGCTTGTCATTGCAGGCTTATCTGCAGAGGGAGTTACGATAGTGGATGACATTCATTATATTCAGCGGGGATACGAGGCGTTTGAAGAGAAGCTTACCGGGCTGGGCGCGCAGATTCGCAAGGTGGAAACGGAAAAAGAGATTCAGAAATTCCAGTTCAAGGTAGGATAGAAAATTAATCAAAACAATTATCGCATTGCGGCGGAGAAGGAATGTCACGGAACGCTCCGCCGCAGACAGAAAATCTCGCAGGGCGGGATTTTTTCTATAGAAAATAATTTATTACATTAAAGTGAGAAAGCGCTTTTTCACAGAAGAAAATAAGATGAGTGTTTGTACAAAAGGTAATGATTGCTTCGCAATGGTACCCGGCGCACCAAAGTGTGCAAGCCTTTTACCCTAAGATTGAGGTAAGAGGGGGGATGAGGATTGCCCACTTTGTTTTGTAAAAGTATCAAATGCATAAAAAGTATTTGGCAGGGGAATGGTAGTTAAAAAAGCAAATTTGATGCAGGCTATGTGAAGGAGGACAATTTATGTTATACCCAATTTTAACACCATCCCGTTTTTTATGTGATCTAAGCGGTATCTGGAATTTCAAACTGGACAATGGAAAAGGATTTGAGGAAAAATGGTTTGAAAAACCATTGCAAGACGCGATGACGATGCCGGTTCCTGCTTCTTATAATGACTTGAAGGAGGGGATTGACTTTCGCGACCATTATGGATGGGTATTTTATCAAAGATGTATTTCCTTACCGGAAATGATTACCCGCCAGCGTGTAGTACTGCGCTGCGATGCAGTGACGCATCATGCAAAAATTTATCTTGACGGCGATATGGTCTGTGAACACCGGGGAGGATTTCTGCCCTTTGAAGTGGAGATTGCAGATAAAATGACGGCTGGAGAGCATCTTCTTACCATTGCAGTAGATAACGTTATAGATTATACTACTTTGCCAGTGGGCGGCAAGGGGGATATGTTGGGCGGTCTCATGGGCGGAATGGCAGAAGCAGGCAATACCAAGCCTCAGAACCATCCGAACTTTGATTTTTTTAATTATTGCGGCATTACCCGTCCTGTGCGGATTTACACTACGCCTGAATCATATATAAAAGATATTACGCTGGTTCCAAGAGTGGAGGGGACAAAGGCGGAGATATGTTATGAGATAGAGACAGCAGATCAAAAAGACAATATGGCAAGTCAGGAAGAATGTAAAGTGGAAATGTATGACCAGCAGGGGAATCTGGCGGCAGAGAGCACAGGTACAAAAGGGATTTTGAATGTGCAACAGGTTCATCTCTGGCAGCCGTTAAACGCTTATCTGTATCAGGTGAAGGTCAAATACGGAACAGATGAATATACACTGCCTTATGGGGTGCGTACCGTACGGATAGAAGGGGAAAAATTCTTGATCAATGAGAAACCTTTTTATTTTAAAGGCTATGGGAAACATGAGGATACTTTTCCGAATGGAAGAGGGATTCACCTGCCTATGAATACGAAGGATATTTCCCTGATGAAATGGCAGGGCGCCAACAGCTTCCGTACCAGCCACTATCCGTACAGCGAGGAGATGATGCGCCTGTGCGACCGGGAAGGCATTGTTGTCATTGATGAAACCACTGCTGTAGGAGTAAATCTTCAGTTTGGAGGAGGCGCGAATTTTGGAGGAACTAAAATCGGCACCTTTGACCCGGAGCATGGAGTGAAAACGCAGGAACATCACCAGGAGGTCGTAAGGGATTTGATTTGCAGAGATAAGAATTATGCCTGCGTGGTCATGTGGAGTATTGCGAATGAACCGGATTCTGCAGCAGAGGGCGCGTACGAGTATTTTAAGCCATTGTATGATTTGGCGAGGGAACTGGACAAGCAGAAGCGCCCCTGCACCCTGGTAAGTGTGCAGATGGCGGAGCCTCAAAAAGACTGTTCCGGAGAATTAAGCGATGTAATCTGTCTGAACAGATATTACGGCTGGTATTTTGGAGGTCCGGATTTAGAGGGACCGGAGCTTGCGCTGCGCAAAGAACTGTCCTATTGGAAGAAATTGGGGAAGCCGGTGATATTTACAGAATATGGTGCGGATACGGTTATGGGATTCCATGACACCACTCCGGTAATGTATACGGAAGAATATCAGGTAGATTATTATAAGATGAATAACAGCGTTTTTGATGAATTTAGCATGGTGGTAGGAGAACAGGTATGGAATTTTGCAGACTTTGCCACCAGTCAGAGTCTGCTGCGGGTGCAGGGAAATAAGAAGGGCGTCTTTACCAGAGATCGGAAACCAAAACTGGCGGCGCATTATTTCCGCCAGCGCTGGCAGGAGATACCCGATTTTAACTACAAAAAATAATATGGAATTAAATGATTTTGACAATTTCCAGCTCCGGTTTCTTCTGCATATCAATGACAGAGCCGTCGTCCATTTGAATCATAGGTTTCGTCAAATGACTGGAATTGATCATGACAACGGTTGCGCTTTGTCCATTGTTTAACAGTACCCGGTTGTTCTGGTAAGTGCTGGCAATCCGATCCAGGAAAGTCAGGATGTATTGCGGGCTGTATTTTTGCAGTCCATCCTTTTCAAACATGGCAATTGCCTGAAAAGGACATAGGGGCGAGCGGTAAGAACGGGCGGACGTGGTAGCGTCATAGACGTCCGCGATGGCGATAATCCCTGCATAGTCATCGATATCAGCGGCCTGAAGCCCCTGAGGATAACCGCTCCCGTCATATCGCTCGTGGTGATGCAGCGCCGCCTTTTTGATTCGTTCATCAATGGGAAGTTTTTTTAATATCTTATACCCAAACAGCGGATGCTGCTTGATGAGAGTAAATTCTTCCTCTGTGTATTTATCAGGTTTGTTTAAGATTTCATCCGGGATGGAAGTTTTGCCAATATCATGGAATAAACCGCAAAGCGTAAGTACATTCCGTTCTTCTGGTGTGAAGCGGAGCCATTTTCCAATGACGCGTGAAAGCAGGGCCACGTTCAGACAGTGGGCATATACGCTGTCGTCATCCAGACGCATATTGTGCAGTTTATCGAGCAGGTCCACCGTGGTCCGGCAAATAGATACCAGCGAGGAAAAATCTTCTAAAAGATGTTTTGTGTCGATAGGGGAATCCGGGTGGCGGATGATTTTCTCAAACAACTCCCGGATGGAATTGATTAATTTGACATATTCAATCTGGTATGTCATAAACTCTGGCTGTGCCTTTACCTTTTGAGAATAAGAAGGATTGGAGGCGCGGCTGGGATTGGGGATCATGGCCGTGTACTGTTCGCTGCTCCCCTCATTATCCACCTCTTTTACATTCACGCTGTGAATACTGTAAAATGACAAACGGTAGATAGATTCGGACGTCAATATAGAATCTGCATCCAGAATTTTCTGGCCGCTATTGGTATAAATGGGTTCTGTAACAACCATTCCTGGCCGCAAATCTTTAATCGGTAAAATTTTCATCTCATTTCTCCCTTTTAATAAAGACAACTTAATTTTCTGGCTGCAAATCTTACGCTGGCAAGGTTTTTATGAAGCTGGTCAAATAAAACTTATTACTTTCTAGTATAAAAATTATAGGAGCGTTTGTCAATAAAGAAATGAAGGCGTATACGGCAAACGAAGATTTCCTGAGAAATAGGGATTGCAAAATGGAGGAGTTTACACAAAATTTAGAAAATTTAGAAAAATTCCATAGGATTTTGCCCATAACATTGCTATAATATAAATTAATATTCGATAAGTTATGGAAGGAATCATTATGAAATTAAGAACAAGGCTGATTATTTCCTTTTTTATTATTATATTGGTTCCGGTATTGCTGGCGGGCGCTACGATGTGGGGATTTGGGCAGTACCAGAAAAAGACGATCCGTCAGATATATAATATAGATGGGAATGCTTACGATTATTTTGTTAATTCCTTTAAAGTATTGAGCCATTTTACCAAATCCAGTTATGAGAAGCTGCAGAAGACATCGGTAGAGACCCCGCAGAGATTGGAAGAACAGAGCTATCTGGATGAAATTAATAGAGAACTGGAAGAAAAATATTCCTACCTGATTGTGCGGCGGGGAGAAGAACTGGTATATGAAGGGAATAAGAGCTCGGAAGATTCCCTCAGGGAAAATCTGCCGGAATATGACAGTGATGTCTTGCAGAGCGCCGGTTCTGGTTTTTATATGGAGGGAGAGGAACAAGCGCTGATTAAGCAGATAGATTTTCGGTTTCCGAACGGTGATAAAGGCAGTATTTTTATCATCACTTCCATGGAACGGCTATTGCCTGACATCAAAGGAATATTACTCGATTTGATGATTTCTATTCTGCTGATTCTGCTGTTTACGGCGGGAATGCTGACGATGTGGATATATCAGGGGATTATCAATCCGATCCATAAGCTGCAGACGGCAGCCCAGAATATAAAGGCGGGCAATCTTGATTTTACGGTGGAAACAGAGGGCAGAGATGAGATTGGCGAGTTGTGCCGGAATTTTGAAGAAATGCGCGTGCGCTTGAAGGAATCTGAAGAAGAGATGCTGGTAGGGGAGAAAGAGAGCAGAGTTCTCATCAGTAATATTTCACATGATCTGAAGACCCCAATTACGGCGATCAAAGGTTATGTGGAAGGCATTATGGATGGTGTGGCAGATACGCCTCAAAAACAGGACAAGTATATCCGCACAATTTACAATAAAGCGAATGAGATGGATACTTTAATTAACGAGTTGACCTTGTATTCCAGAATTGATACCAACCGCGTTCCATACAATTTTAACCGTATCAATGTGGCGGATTATTTTGATGACTGCGTAGAAGAAGTGGGCCTGGATCTGGAAGCGAAGAATATCCGGCTTAATTATATTGATTATGCAGATAAAGACGTGCTGATTATTGCAGACCCGGAACAGCTTCGGCGTGTAATCAATAATATTATCAGCAATTCCATCAAATATCTGGACAAAGAACAGGGGTTTATCAATATCCGTATCCGGGATGTGGGAGATTTTATACAGGTAGAGATCGAGGATAACGGCAAAGGAATAGCAGCAAAGGATCTTCCTTATATTTTTGACCGTTTTTACCGGACGGATGCTTCTCGAAATTCTTCTACCGGAGGCAGCGGAATCGGCCTGTCTATTGTAAAGAAAATTATAGAAGACCATGGCGGTAAGATTTGGGCGAACAGCAAAGAGGGAACCGGAACGATCATGTATTTTGTGATCCGCAAGTATCAGGAGGTAGTAAATTGAGTAAAGTATTGATTATTGAGGACGAAGTGGCAATTGCTGATTTGGAGAAAGATTATCTGGAGCTCAGTGGGTTTTCTGTGGAAATCGAGAATAATGGCAATCGGGGTCTTGCCAGGGCGCTGAGCGAGGAATTTGATATGTTTATCCTGGATCTGATGCTGCCAGGCGTAGATGGATTTGAAATCTGCAAAAGCATCCGTGAGAATAAGAATACACCGATTTTGATGGTATCGGCGAAAAAGGATGATATTGATAAAATCCGGGGACTGGGACTGGGGGCTGACGACTATATCACCAAACCTTTTTCTCCCAGCGAGCTGGTTGCCAGGGTGAAGGCGCATCTTTCCAGATATGAACGCCTGATTAACAGCAGTGTTCAGGAAAATGACATCATTGAGATACGTGGTCTGAAAATAGATAAGACAGCGCGCCGGGTGTGGATTAATGAGGAGGAGAAGCAGTTTACCACCAAAGAATTTGATCTTTTGGCGTTTTTGGCGCAGAATCCTAACCGTGTGTTCAGCAAAGAAGAGCTGTTCAGTAAGATTTGGGATTTGGAATCTGTGGGGGATATTGCAACTGTAACGGTGCATATTAAGAAGATACGCGAGAAGATTGAAATGAACACGGCCAAGCCCCAGTATATTGAGACGATTTGGGGGGTAGGTTACCGGTTTAAGGTTTAAGGCATGAAGAAAAATATACAAGTTATTTATCAGGATAAAGATCTGGCAGTCTGTTATAAAGCGGCCGGTGTTCCGGTGCAGACGTCAAAGGCGGGGCGTCAGGATATGGTAAGTCTTCTGCGGAATTACTTTGCAGAGCGGGGGGATAATACACAGGTTTATGTGGTCCACCGTCTGGACCAGCCGGTGGAGGGGGTTATGGTATTTGCCAGAAATCAGGATGCCGCTGCAAATTTAAGCCGCCAGTCCAGAGAAAGAAGCATGGATAAATGTTATATGGCGCTGGCGGAAGGAATATTTCAAGAATCATCCGCTGTTTTGGAAGATTATCTGCTTCGTGAAGGACGGAGCAATACTTCTCGTGTGGTTTCTCAATCGACGCCAGGAGCAAAACAGGCGAAACTCTCTTATGAGGTGATAGAAGTATGGCAGCCCCTGCAGGTTTATTCAGGGGAAGCAGAACATAGCCTGAGCAGATTGCAGCAGGAGGGGAGAAGAATTTTTTCCGCCTATTGGCGCAGTCAGAGGGAGAATGAGGTAAGCCTGATTCAAATAAAGCTGGAAACCGGACGGCATCATCAGATCCGCGTGCAAATGGCACATGCAGGACACCCTCTGGTGGGGGATAAGAAATATAATCCCAATAGTTCCCGGGAGTATCTTCCAGTGGCATTGTGCGCTGTAAAAATTGCGTTTTGCCATCCCAGGGACGGCAGAAATATGGAATTTACGGTATAATTGCCCTGAGGAGTCCCGCAAGCGGAAAACGTTTTTACGGTATCATATGCTCTGGGGAGCGGCCCGCAGGCAGGAATGGCCATCAGGGTTTTTAGAAGAAATTAATTATGGTATAATAAACAGAAATCCGCACATACTGATTTCATGAAGAATGAAGTGAAAGAAAGTGGGCGGAAGATAGGAAAAATTCTGGGAATTACACTGGTAGTTTACGTATGTATCCGTTGGCTGCTGCCATTGGTAGTTCCCTTTTTTATATCTTTTTTGCTGGCAAAGCTTATGAATCCGCTGATTGAAAAATTAGAAAAAAAGTTAAGAGGAAAAAGAAGCATATGGTCTTCACTGCTGGTAGGACTGCTGTTTCTGCTGCTCGCAGCGCTGTTGATTTTTTTCCTGAAAACACTGTTTGAACAGTTTGTAAATGTGGCTGAAAATTTTGAGGAATATAAACGTCAGGCGCAGTCATTTTTCAGTGATTGCTGCAGTCAGGTGGAAGTGATGACCGGAATACAGGCGCAGACGATTCAGGCAGGCGTGGAGAAACAGCTTCCGGGCTTGCTGCGGCATGTAAAGACCAGTATGGTTCCGGTATTGATGAATGGAACAATTTCCTCTGCAAGAAGTGCGTTTATCTGTGTCGGAATTTGTTTTGTTGTAATTATCAGTACCGTTTTGATTTTAAAGGACTACAAGAAAATACGGTCTGCCATGGAGCGCCATCCAATTGGACAGATCAGCTTAAAAGTGTGCCGGAAAACTTATGAAGCAGGAGGGGCGTATATTAAGGCGCAGATCATCATAATGTTTATCATTACAGCAGTGTGCGTCGCCGGGCTGTACTTTTCCGGAAATAAGTACGCCTTGCTGGCAGGCTGCGGGATAGGAGTCTGTGATGCCATGCCCTTTTTGGGTACGGGAACAATTTTTGTTCCTTGGGCATTGTTTGAGCTTTTGCAGGGAAAATATATGCTGGCAGCCATTTACACGGTAATCTATACCATATGCACTCTTATGAGAGAAATTTTAGAGCCGAAACTTGTGGGAAATAAGCTGGGTATGCATCCCCTGTCAGTGATTGTCAGCATGTATGTAGGTCTTGGAATTTATGGTTTATGGGGATTTGCACTGGGTCCCCTGTCCTATATTTTAATAAAAGAAATCTACCTGACAATCTAAAAATAATTGCGTTAAGATATTTTTGCACAAGGAAATAGTGTCAGCACCTGTAAAAATAAAATAATTCAAATCGAAATTTGCTTGACATTTTGCAATATATATCATAGAATAACCATTACCAGAAAAAATGAGATATATCATAATAGGTGATGAAGAGGAACAGTACGGATAGGAAGATGCACAGAGAGGAAATCGCAGGTGAGAGATTTTCCATACCAGTATTCGGAACCCGCCTTGGAGCTGCGTATGAGAGTACGCCGTCCTGCCGCGTTAAGGCATATGAGAGAATGTCATGTACATTAATCAGGGTGGTACCGCCGGAATACCGGTCCCTTTGGGGATTCGGTTCCCGGCGGTTTTTGAATTATCCGTCTTGTTCAGGAAAGGAGTAAAATTATGGCAAAAGACAAGAAACTGGTAGAAGCCATTACATCTATGGATGTGGATTTTGCACAGTGGTACACAGACGTAGTAAAAAAAGCAGGACTTATTGATTATTCCAGCGTGAAAGGCTGTATGGTAATTAAACCGGCAGGATATGCAATCTGGGAGAATATTCAAAATGAACTGGATCGCAGATTTAAGGAAACAGGTGTGGAAAATGTGTATATGCCGATGTTCATTCCCGAAAGTTTGCTGCAGAAGGAAAAAGATCATGTGGAAGGGTTTGCACCGGAGGTTGCATGGGTGACTCATGGAGGAATAAATCCATTGCAGGAGAGAATGTGCGTCAGACCTACCTCAGAGACATTGTTCTGTGATTTTTATGCAAATGATATTCAGTCATACCGTGACCTGCCAAAATGTTATAATCAATGGTGTTCCGTGGTTCGCTGGGAGAAGGAGACAAGACCGTTCTTGCGTTCCAGAGAATTTTTATGGCAGGAGGGGCACACAGCCCATGCGACTGCAGAGGAAGCAGAGGCACGTACGATTCAAATGCTGAATCTGTATGCGGATTTTTGTGAGGAAGTTCTGGCGATGCCGGTAATTCGCGGAAAGAAGACGGAAAAAGAGAAATTTGCAGGGGCAGAGTCTACCTATACGATTGAGGCATTGATGCATGACGGTAAGGCGCTGCAGTCCGGTACCAGCCATAACTTTGGCGATGGTTTTGCCAAGGCGTTTGGCATCCAGTATACAGACCGGGATAATAAGCTGCAATATGTGCATCAGACTTCCTGGGGAATGACAACGCGTCTGATTGGAGCGATTATTATGGTACATGGGGACGACTCTGGTCTGGTACTTCCTCCGAGAATTGCGCCTGTCCAGGTAATGGTTATTCCAATCCAGCAGCATAGAGACGGTGTATTGCAGCGAGCGGCAGAGATAAAAGAAACGCTTGAAAAAGAGAATATCCGCGTTAAAATGGACGACAGTGATAAGAGTCCGGGATGGAAATTTTCCGAGCAGGAAATGCGGGGGATTCCAATCCGCGTAGAATTGGGTCCGAAAGACATAGAAGCCGGTAAATGTATATTGGTTCGCCGTGATACCAGAGAAAAAACAGAGTGTGCCTTGGGGCAGGTATCCGAAACTGTAAGCGGAATGTTGGAAGAGATCCAGAAAGACATGTATAACCGTGCCAGGGAGCATCGCGATTCCCATATCTGTGATGTGAAATCTTACGCGGCGTTTCAGGATGCCGTGGAACATAAGCCAGGCTTTATTCGCGCCATGTGGTGCGGTGATGTAGAATGCGAAAATAAAATCAAAGAAGAGACAACAGCTACGTCGCGCTGTATGCCTTTAGAGGATCAGGAAGCGATATCAGACGTTTGCGTATGTTGTGGAAAACCAGCGCATAAACTCATTTACTGGGGAAAAGCTTACTAAGATTTCCGTTGAAAAACAGGCGTGATTTCTATTGCAGAATTGTTGTGGAACGCAGAATAATTTTCATATAGCAAAGGCTGCATCGATATTATTTATCAGATGCAGCCTTCTAAACTATGCTGTCCATGGGACTATACCTCATTCTTTCCGAAATCTCAAGTATTCTTTCTGAAATTTTGCTACCTCTGAATATTTTTGTATGTATCCATATCTGAACGTTTCCGGCTGGATAATCATACGTGCTTTTATGATATTTAATTCAGGGCTTCAAGATAAAAATCTTTTGATTTCTTCTGTAAGGTTGATAAATTCTTTTCCAAAAATCTTACATTGCAAATATGATTCTCTTCGCTCTTATTCTGAAAATCTGACATTCATGAAATGTTCTGCCGATTTCTCCATTCCGAAAATACAAGGTCGGATGCTTCTTCGTTGATCATACAATCTGCTGTTCTGTTTCAATAGGATGTGACAATTATCTCTTTGGATAAATCATTCCTGTCCGATATGAAATATTCCAGTTTTCATATTGCCAGCCGAGAGAAGAACCTTATTGTAATTTCCCCTTCCAGAAATCTGGTTGCCACTCGCGAATATTCAAAATCTTTCTTAATTGGAGTTCAGATTCTGTTATCTGCATTTGTAAATTCCTATGAAGAATTTATTTGGAAACTTTTCTTGTACCTCTGTCTGTAATGTCAGAGGGAAAATAACTTAATTTTCTGGTGGACCGTACCTCTCTTTCTTAAAATTATGAGATGTTACATTTCGTTCCCTTTGGTCTGTACCTCCTGTTCTGTAAAATTTGTTTTGTTTGTTTTGATGAGTTTATTATATCTAACAAAAAGAAAAAAGTCAACCACTTTTTTAAAATTTCTGCATTAAACATACTTATAACTGAAATAAGATAAATAAGCATGAGAATATTCTGACAATTTACAGAGACGCCTCATAAGCGGCGCGGCATGCTTTGGCAAGCTGATCTCCGCAGGAGGTGCCTCTGCCATTACAGGAAATCCCGCTGATCTTCTGTTCTACCTGTTCGACTGTCAAGCCCTGCACCAGTCGGGGAATCGCCTGCAGATTTCCGTTGCATCCTCCGGTAAATTTTACGTTTTTAACGATGTTGCCGTCCAATTCTACCTCGATCATTGTGGAACAGGTTCCTTTGGTTTTATAAAAATAGCTCATAAATAATCTCCTTTCTTCTGCGAGAGTGGTTGTTATGGGGGTATGTGCGTCTGCTTGATTTTGCCGCCGCAATGAAATGCGCACCGCCATGCTGCCAATGATAAAATTCATGCCCGTCGGCTTCGGTATGGACGCTGAATCTTAAATAGAGAGATATGAAAGCGGTGCCATACGTAGAAAAGTATACCACGAAAAATCCTGGTATAAAAGGGGATTTCATAGAAAATTCATAATTCGTTCATGGTATTAAGTATTGTTAATGGAAGGGGAAAGTGTTACAATATAGGAAGTTGTCCGCATAAGCGGGAGAAGTGAGGCAGAGATTGCCGGTAGAATATAGGAGCATTGTATATGAGTATTGTAAGTAAAATGTTTGGCACGCATAGTGAACGGGAGTTAAAAAGGGTATATCCTATTGTAGATAAGATTGAATCTTACCGTTCTGCTATGATGGAGCTGACTGATGAACAGTTAAAAGACAGGACCAAGGAATTTAAAAAAAGGCTGGGCGAAGGCGAGACCTTAGACCAGATACTTCCGGAAGCTTATGCCACCGTTCGGGAAGCGGCGAGAAGGACGCTTTCGATGGAGCATTACCGTGTACAGTTGATTGGAGGTATTATTCTGCACCAGGGACGTATTGCGGAAATGAAGACTGGTGAAGGTAAGACTCTGGTATCTACCCTTCCGGCGTATCTGAATGCTTTGGAAGGAAAAGGCGTCCATATTGTCACGGTCAATGATTATCTGGCGAAACGTGATGCAGAGTGGATGGGAGAGGTTCACAAATTCCTGGGGCTGACGGTTGGCGTGGTATTAAATTCCATGGATAATGACGAACGCCGGGAGGCTTATAACTGTGATATTACCTATGTAACGAATAACGAGCTGGGATTTGATTACCTGCGCGATAATATGGTTATCTATAAGGAACAGCTTGTACAGCGTGATTTGAGTTACGCTATTATTGATGAGGTGGATTCAGTTTTGATTGACGAGGCAAGGACGCCTCTGATTATTTCCGGGCAGAGCGGCAAGTCCACCAGCCTGTATGAAGCATGCGATATTCTGGCCAGACAGCTTGTGCGGGGCGAGGATATGCCCGAATTTAGCAAGATGGATGCTATTATGGGTGTGGAGCAGAAGGAAACAGGGGATTTTATTGTCAATGAGAAGGACAAGGTAGTCAACCTTACCGCAGAAGGCGTGAAGAAGGTTGAAAATTTCTTCCGCATTGAGAACCTTGCGGATGCGGAAAATCTGGAAATTCAGCACAATGTTATTCTTGCGCTGCGCGCGCATAATCTGATGTTTCGTGATCAGGATTATGTGGTACAGGATGACAAGGTAGTGATTGTAGATGAATTTACCGGACGTATCATGCCGGGGCGCCGCTATTCTGACGGTCTGCATCAGGCTATTGAGGCCAAAGAACACGTTAAGGTGAAGCGGGAAAGCAAGACCCTTGCCACCATTACATTCCAGAATTTCTTTAATAAGTATCAGAAAAAATCCGGTATGACAGGTACTGCGCTGACAGAGGAGAAGGAGTTCCGGGATATCTACGGAATGGACGTTATCGAGATTCCCACCAACAAGCCTGTACAGCGTGAGGATCTGCAGGACGCGGTCTACAAGACGAAGAAGGAGAAATTCCATGCGGTAGTCGATGAGATTGAAAAAGCCCATGAGAAGGGACAGCCTGTGCTGGTGGGTACCATTACGATTGAGACGTCGGAGCTGCTTAGCGGTATGCTGAAGCGCCGGGGTGTGCAGCATAAAGTATTGAATGCAAAATTTCATGAGATTGAGGCGGAAATCGTAGCAGAGGCGGGCGTGCACGGCGCAGTTACCATCGCTACCAACATGGCGGGCCGTGGTACGGATATTAAGCTGGATGATAATGCCAAGGCAGCCGGAGGGCTTAAGATTATTGGTACAGAACGTCATGAATCCAGGCGAATTGATAATCAGCTCCGCGGTCGTTCCGGCCGCCAGGGAGATCCGGGAGAATCGCAGTTTTTTATCTCCTTAGAAGACGACCTGATGCGTTTGTTTGGTTCTGAAAAACTGATGAATATGTTCAATGCTCTGGGAGTGCCGGAGAATGAACAGATTCAGCATAAGATGCTGACCAGCGCCATAGAGAAAGCGCAGATGAAGATTGAGAGCAATAACTTTGGAATCCGTAAGAACCTGCTTGAGTATGACCAGGTAATGAATGAGCAGAGGGAGATTATCTATGCGGAACGGCGGCGGGTACTGGACGGCGAGAGTATGCGCGATGTAATTTATAAAATGATTACGGACCGTGTAGAAAATACAGTAGATACTTGTATTTCGGCAGATCAGGAGAGTGAAGAGTGGGATCTGAATGAATTGAACCAGCTTCTGCTCCCGATTATTCCCCTGAAAGCCGTAACGCCGGAAGACGTCAAAGGCATTCAGGCCAACGAGCTGAAACACCGCTTGAAGGAGCAGGCAGTAAAGGCTTATGAGATGAAAGAGGCAGAATTTCCAGAGCCGGAGGCAGTCCGTGAGCTGGAGCGTGTGGTATTGCTGAAAGTGATTGACCGGAAATGGATGGATCATATTGACGATATGGATCAGCTTCGCCAGGGAATCGGTTTGCAGGCCTATGGTCAGCGTGATCCGCTGGTTGAGTATAAGATGAGCGGCTACGATATGTTTGACAGCATGATTGCCAATATCCAGGAAGATACGGTACGTCTTCTGTTCCATGTGAGAATTGAGCAGAAGGTAGAACGCGAGCAGGTGGCCAAGGTGACGGGAACCAACCGGGACGAGTCTTTACAGAAAGGGCCTAAGAAACGGGAAAGCGCCAAGGTATACCCCAATGATCCCTGTCCCTGTGGCAGCGGCAAGAAATATAAACAGTGCTGCGGAAGAAAGTAGAGAAGTTACAATAATTTCATAGTAAGATCTGCTGGAATGTATTTTCCATAGCAGCCAAAGAAAGAACCTGTGGAGTTCGCAATGTGCGAACTTTGCAGGTTCTTTTTTGAGGGGAGAAGATACAAAAAGATAAAACCTGAAGTAAAGGAGAAGCGAAGAAAGGATGAAACAGCAGATATTTTACGGATATTGCCGTGTGAGCTCCATAGGACAGAATGAGGACAGACAGATCATTGCCATGGAAGAGAAGAAGATACCGGCAGAAAATATTTATGTGGACAGGCAGAGCGGGAAGGATTTCAACCGACCGCAATATAAGAGACTGGTCAGAAAACTCAATGAAAATACAGTACTTTATATTTCTTCTATTGACCGTCTGGGAAGAAACTATAAAGAGATACAGGAACAATGGCATTATATTTCCAAAGTGAAAAAGTCGGATATCGTAGTAATGGATATGCCTTTACTGGATACCAGGAGGGGAAAGGATTTGATGGGGACATTTTTGAGCGACATTGTTCTGCAGGTGTTAAGCTTTGTGGCTGAGAATGAGCGTCATAATATCAGACAGCGCCAGGCACAGGGAATTGCAGCGGCAAAAGCGAGAGGGGTAAAGTTTGGAAGACCAGTGATACCACTTCCGGAAAATTTTGATGATGTCTACTATCTATGGAAAAAAAAGGAAATAAGCGGGACAAAAGCAGCGGAGTTATGTGGCCTGTCCAGATCAACTTTTTATAACAAAGTGATGCGGTTTGAGACGGATAATCATAAATATTCAGAAAAATAATCCGAAAAAGTGTACTTTTC
>QXWW01000024.1 GCA_009911185.1 Lachnospiraceae bacterium | reverse complement strand
GAAAAGTACACTTTTTTAGAATGTGGATACGGAAGCAGAAGGGACGGGTACAGAAATGAGATTTATGGAAAAAAGGCCGGTCATAGAAAAACAGAAGATAAAGAAGGTTTTGCTGGGAATCTTGTTTGTGTTTGCAATGACAGCGGATTTTACTGCAATATCTGTAAAAGCCGCTGAACATGCGACGCAGGAAGCCTCGGAAGGAGAGACGACGCCGGCGGACGAGGCATGCCGGGGAGTTGTCCGTGTTTGTTCCATTGCAGATTCGGAGCTTTCCACTGGGAGCGGATTTGGAGTAGGGAAGACGGGGGAAGAGACGGATATATTTATCACCAATTGGCATGTTGTGGTAGATATCAGGACGGGTGCTGTTTCAGATGAGGTGTATATTCTGCTGGATAATGAAGCGGTAAAAAGAGATCCGCAAAATGACACAGTCAGCCTCGATTATAGCCGTATGGTGAAATGCAAGGTTTTGCGTACTACGCAAGGTTATCCGGATTATGCCATTCTTCAGTCAGAAAAAAAGATTGAAGGACATACGGCATTGTCTTTATTACCCAGTGAAAAAGCCAAGCGTGGGGAATCTGTTTTTGCACTGGGATTTCCCGGAAGCAGCGATTTGGCAAATGGAAATACCTATTGCGCAGCGCTGATCGAGGATGTAACGGTGACAAAAGGCGCCATTTCCAGATTTACAAAACTGCAGGCTTCCGGCGGTGATACTATGATTATACAGCATGATGCTCATATCAATCATGGAAATTCCGGCGGGCCGCTTGTCAATGAAGAAGGAGTGGTTATCGGAATTAATACATATGGATTTGGCGATGTTGAGATGGAGCACTCAGCAGCCGTATATATTGATTACGCCATAGAAGCGTTGGACGAGTTAGGGCTTTATTATGAAACGAAAAACGGCGGCGAAAAGCAGGCCGAAAGGATGGATCTGCGTATTTTTGCACTTGCTGCTGCTGCGGGCGTATCCATTTTGCTGCTTGTTTTCTGGGCGGTACGCAAGAACAAAAGAGCATCTTCCAACCGTGACCAGAGGGTAAAAGAAGCAGAAAAAATCCCGTCTGCTCCAGATTCACAGACGCCGTTAGTAAGACCAGGAGCGTCTGCAATACAAAGAACCGCCCCGGTTTCCTCTCCGTCAACTTGGAATACCGACAGCGGAATGCGTCTGCAGGCGGTTTCCGGTGTATTTGCAGGAAAGCGGTATGCCATTAGCAGCAGAGTACGTATTGGCAGAGATGCTTCCCGTAATGAACTGGTTTATCCTCAGGGAACGCCAGGAATCAGCGGGGCGCACTGTGAGCTCAGTTTCCGGAATGGGCAGGTATATATCAGGGATTTAGGATCGACGTATGGCACTTTTGTGGACGGAAAGAAGATTGAGCCTAACCATCAGGTTCCCTTGCGGCTTGGAGAATCCTTTTATATGGGGCAGCCTTCAGAGCGTTTTATAATTGCAGAAAAAAGGTAATGCCAGGTTAACGTGCAAGCCAGAGCGCCGATTACTTATTGTTTGCTGCGCTGGTAAAGGGAGGATTCAGGGAATGGGTTATACGCGATTTTATGGAAAACTGCAGCAGGAAACAGCAGATATCACTTGGAGAGATGTTTTTTCAGAATATAAAAATAAGCATACGAGAAAAGAGCTGGAATATGCTCTTTTGGCAGGGACAGCTTGGAACAGCGTTACAGAAGCGGATATGCTGCAGAAATGGAAAAAACCATGGGTCTTTTATCCTCTGTTAAGAGGCGGGCTTGGAATTGTAGCAGTGATTTACGGGCTTCTTATGATATCGTTATTTACCAGCCATCTGACAGACGCTTATATTGTGATGCTGACGATCATACCGCCGTTGGTGATGCCTGTGATTCTGATGATTTTTATCTGGGAGCTGAATATCCCCAGAAATTTATCTGTCTACGAGCTGTTTTTATTTTTTCTTCTGGGAGGAGTGGCGTCTTTTTTTGTAACAGCGCTGATGTATGAATTTGTGGGAAACGGTCCGGCATCTTTGGCGGCATTTCGGGAAGAACCGGCAAAGTTTGCAGTCTCCCTGCTGTTTTTGCATCTGTTCTCAAAAAAGAAGAAACTATACGGACTTACGGGGCTGGTAATAGGCGCTGCGGTAGGGGCCGGATTTGGAGGCTTCGAATCGATTGCCTATGCGCAGAGAATGGGAGGGAATCTGTCTGCAATCATTGTGAATCAGATTTTGCGGGGAATCTTTTCTCTGGGTGGGCACGTAGTATTCTGCGCTCCTTACATGGGCGCGATTGCATTGAACATGAGCCGTTCAAAAGCAGCGGTTGATTGTCTTTTAGAGCGGGATTTTATGACAACTTTCGCCGCTTCCACAGCGCTGCATTTTTTGTGGAATTGCAGTTTGCCGGAATTGGGGATACCCTCCAATTCTCCGGTTTTATATATGGGAAAAAGTATACTGGTGATTGTCCTTTTGTGGATGGAATTGTTGTATATTGCCAAAAAATGTCTTCATCAGGCAGTGGTGTTCGGGATGGAGCGTCAGGGAAATATTTTGGCGCAGACACAGCGTATTCGGGTAGAATGTGTGACGGGCGTTATCCGCGGAGCGGTCTGGGAGTCTGAAGGAAATGAAATACTGACGATTGGGCGCAATGCCAATATGGTATTTCAGATACCTGCCAGCCTGGGAACGGTCAGCCGCAGGCACTGCAGTATTCAAAGAACATATCAGGGCTGGACTTTGCGGGATCTGCATTCAACCTGCGGAACTTTTGTGGGAAAAAATCAGAAATTAATGCCAGGTCTTGACTATGTGCTTCATTCCGGCGAGATCATTTATCTGGCAGGAAAGGAAAATGCGTTTCGGGTAACGTTTCCGTAAAAGGAAAATATGGAGGATGTTTGGAAAGGAAGTATGAAATGGCACAAAAGAATAGAATGAAGAAAATCAGGCTTTTATTGTGGGGAGCGCTGTTAATTGCAGTACCTGTTTTGGCAGGGAAGACGGTTAAGGTGGCGGCGATTGCACGTTATGATGATCCGGTAGGAATTATTGTGGGTTATACAGCAGAGGAAGAACGTGTATTTCTTTCCGGGGCTGTGGCGGTTAAAGACGGTGATATGAAGTGTCTTATAACTACATTATGTGATAATCCAGAGGCAGAAATCGCGCTTGTTTATATGAACAGCTTGGAAAAACTGGATTTTTCCTTTCTGATTTCCCAGGTGGAAAGAGAAGATTTAGAACAGGAAAAAGTTACAATGTGGGATGTTTCGAAAGTAAATGACATTCCGGAGGAATATTTTGCGGAGGTATCTTTTCCGGTTCAGAATGAAAAGGCGGCGCTGGCGTACTGGACATCCGATGGCGAGGATGTTCGCAAAGTAGTTACCGAGGTTACCATAAAGGAGCTGCAGGAAGACAAGATTACTGTTGAAGGCATTTCGGAAGGAGTGGTGTATCCGGCGCCTATTTTAAATGAAGCCGGATATGTTGTGGCGGTGGCCGCAAATAAGGAAGAGGTGTATCACTTCGGAGCGTCGGAGGAAAGCTTTTATGGAACTGGCGGTGAAAACAGCGGCGGGGAAGAGGACGACGCAGCACAGGGAGATGACAGCCAGGTAAATGGTACGGACGGGGGGGATAATCAGGGAAATACCCAGGAAGGAGAGAACAGTCAGGGAGCTGGTAAGAATGGGGAGAATAATCAGGGAGGCGCTGGGAATGCGGACAGCGGTCAGGAAGACAGCGGAAATTCAGGCGAAAGCCAGGGGAACACTGGCAATAGCAGCCAGGGAGACGCAGAAAATACCAAAGAAAGTAATTTGAAAACAGTATTGATCGGCATTGCAGGGACAGGGGCAGTGGCGTGCGTGGCAGCGGCTCTGGTGATTCTGACGAGAAAGTCTTCCGATTCTGGGAATGGTTCAGGAAGCCAGGACAGAGAAGTACAGCAGGGTGGGTATCAGCAGCCGTTTCAACGCCAGAATATTTATCAGCAGCCATATCAGCGGGAAGAGGACGCGACTGTTCCTTTGGACGGTGACGTTTATTATGACCAGGAAGCTCCGGAGTCTTTTGTAAGGCAGGATACACAGTTGTGGCTTGCAGCCCGCGGAGGCTACATGGATGGACGCGTATATGCGATTGCACAGTCTGGAATTACCATCGGGCGGGACGTATCTAATGTGGTAAATTATCCCAAAGATGTGGCGGGAGTAAGCAGAACCCATGCTAAGCTTTTCTGGGAGAACGGCAGGCTGAAATTGATGGACTGTAATTCCAGTTATGGGACATTCTTAAAAGGCAAAGGGAAACTGTCTCCTATGAATCCGGTAGAGGTTAAAACGGGAGATGTGTTCTATATTGCAGAAAAAAACAATCGGTTTGAAATCAGGAAATAAAGCAATGAGCGAAAGAACAGGAGGAATAAGATTATGGAAATTAAGGTATGCAGCAAAGGGCACCGTTATGACCCTTCGGTAAGCAGCGTCTGTCCTCAATGTGCGGCAGAAGGAGGCGCCGGATTTTTTCAGGATGATACGGAGACTATTTTTTTCAATGAAACTGTGCCTGGCAGCGGCATGGACGATTATGGGGCGACAGAGCCTGTTTTCCCTCAGGGAGGGATGGGCAGTTACAAAGCTACGGAACCGGTTTTTCCTCAGACAGCGGCGAGGGGAGGCAGCGATACTATGGCGGTAGAGGGAGACGGAGGATTTACAGCAGGAGATTTTGAGTCTGGCACGTTTTTCCATAGTAATGGAGTGGAAGATTATGACGATCCTACGGCTCCGGTTATTATCAATAATATTGCCGGATTTACACCGGTGGTGGGCTGGCTGGTCTGCGTTGAGGGACCGTCAAAGGGAACAGATTACCGCATCCGTACAGGTTATAATTATATTGGACGCGCAGATCATATGGATATTTGTATCAAAGGCGATCAGGTCATTGGCCGGGAACGCCATGCCATGATTGCCTATGATTTTGAAGAGCGGGTATTTTTCTTTGGTCCGGCAGATGGCAAGAGTATTGTGCGGCTGAATGGAAAGATGGTAATGGTTCCCTCGGAAATCCATGCCTACGATATATTAAAAATCGGTTCTACGAAATTGATGTTTGTACCTCTTTGTGGTGAAAAGTTTAACTGGGATGAATAGGAGGCTGTAATGACAGTTGCCAAAAGTGAAATAATTGAAGTTATTGGAGCAGAGCAGGTAACGCCTCAGTTTGCTGTTCCCAGGATGTCGGAGCTGTCTTCCAGTTCTCTGAATCCTGTGGTTCTTTCACTTGGAATTGCGGTAGTCGTGTTAATTCTTGCGGCGGCAGCGGCATTGCTCATAAAAAGAATGAGAAAGAGTAATGATAGGAAAGAATGCACAGCGGCGCTGCAGGTAGAAAATTCTGTAAGCGAGACGGAATCCTTTTGCAAAGAGCCTGTGCAGAGACCAGAGCGGGCGCAATTTCAAATGTCAGGTAAGGTACATAATATAGGAAAACGCAAAGAGCAGCAAGACAGTTTTGGCGTCAGCAATGTGGGGAACGGCAGATTTGCAGTGGTTGCAGATGGAATGGGCGGCCTGGCAGAGGGGGATAAAGTCAGCCAGAAAATTGTATTGACTATGCTTCAGGAGGCGGCAAAGCTGTCCTCTGTAAGAGCGGAAGATGCTCCCTTATACCGAATGGTGTCTCGCGCCAACCAGGAGGTTACAAAGATGCTAGGCACAGGAGGAGCCTATAAAAGCGGTTCTACTGTGGCGGCGGTTCTGGCAGGGCCAGACTCCTTCCAGTGGATATCTGTGGGAGACAGCCGGATCTACCTTTTCCGGGGGAATTGCCTGATACAGATAAACAGAGAGCATATATATGAAACAGAGCTGCTGGAAAAAGCCGTGAACGGTGAGATTTCTTTTTCAGAAGTAAAGACGAACCGGCAGCGCAAAGGGCTTACCAGTTTTATCGGTATGGGAGAGCTGAAACATGTGGACGGCAGTCTGCGTCCGCTGGAAATAATGCCCCGGGATAAAGTGCTGCTAATGAGCGACGGTGTGTTTCATACATTGCCGGAAACGGAAATATGCAGGATTCTTGCAGAGACAGAAGATGCGCAGCAGGCGGCGGCAGAATTGGAGAAACAGGTGTTGGCGCGCCAGAATCCCAGACAGGATAATTTTACGGCGGTCATTTTGTATTTCTAATCATCTGTGGTGTACGGGCAGAGGAAAGGCGGGACAGGAGACATGGCGTTAACCAGGCGTTGTATACACTGTATGGCGGGCATTGATTGCGCAGACTTCTGCGCAAGCTGCAAAAAGCCCGCTTTTTGGCAAAAAGAACGTCCTTGCGACGCGCTTCCGGCACGCTATCTGTTATGCCAAAAGCAATATTATCTGGGAGATGTGCTGGGAAGCGGAGGATTTGGGATTACCTATCTGGCATGGGATAATAAATACAGGCGGCGGGTAGCTGTAAAAGAATTGTTTCCAAGGTATGCGGCCGCACGGAACAGGCAAAACGGTCATATTACCGCTTCGGAGGCTCACCTCCGGCAGTTTCTGCATGTGAAAAAGCGGTTTTGCCAAGAAGCGCAGGCGTTATATGAGCTTCGGGATGTTCCGGAGATTATTGACGTTTATCATCTGTTTGAGGAGAATGGTACGGCATATTATGTTATGGAGTATCTGGAAGGGAGAGATTTAAAGAAGTACATAGGAGAATGTGGAAGGATACCATGGACGCAAATGGTAAAGCCGTTGACTATGATTTTAAGGGCGCTTCATGCCCTTCACCGTAAGAATCTGATTCACCGGGATATCAGTCCGGATAATATTTTTTTTCGAAAAGACGGCGGCGCAAAGCTGATTGACTTTGGCTCGGCGAGGAGCATGAATACAGATCAGATGACCAAGATATTGAAAGAGAGATTTGCGCCCTATGAACAGTTTGAAGATTATGGGAACCAGGGTCCCTGGACCGATATTTATTCCCTGAGTATAACAATCTATTATGCGCTCAGCGGCGTTCTTCCGCCCAGGGCCACGGACCGTTATATCGCCTGGAAGATGCAAAGAGACCCGTTTGGACTGGTGAAACCTATTGAGGGCTTCTGTCCGGATCTGCCATCTTGCGTGGCACGGGCATTGCGCAAGGGGATGGCGGTAACGGTGGAACAGCGTTATCATACCATACAGGAGTTTGCGCAGGGGCTTTTTCCAAACCAGAATATTCTGGGCGGGCAGGCATGGCTGAATATGTCCCCCAAACAAGCGTCAGCGAGGAAGGATACCAATAAAAAATATGCGGATATACGGGAAGGCAGACAGATAAAATGCATAAAAGGCATGTATACAGGAAGAAAACAGGGGCTGCGGGCGGGGATAGTATTGATGGTTGGAAGAAACGCGGACTGCGGACTGCGTTATCCGGATCAAAGTCCCGGAATCAGCAGGAAACAGTGTTCCCTGATGCTGGATAATAAGGGAGTTCTCTATGTCCGGGATGAAAATTCTACTTATGGAACGTATCTGGATGGAAAACGCCTCAAACCTGCCGTATGGGTTCCGCTGAAAAGAGGAAATATCATCCATTTTGCAAAGGAACAATATTATGTTTTGTGATTTATAGTGCAAGGAGAAAAGATGAAACGTGTTTCAACTTATGGTTATACCAATATTGGAGGTCGGAAAGAAAATGAGGATGCCGGCGGTATTTATATTTATAAGAAGAACCTCGTGGCGGTAGTGGCCGACGGGCTGGGGGGCCAGGGAGATGGTAAGGCGGCGTCTAAGATTGCGGTACGCAGCTTGTCCAGGTGCGGCGCACAGGGAGATTTTCCGGATGAGGGCACTGTGTCAGAATCTTTTGTGGAGGCAAACCGGGAAATATTAAAACAACAGAAAAATTCTTTCCACATGAAAACGACAGCGGTGTATTTGTGCATTCAGGGAGATACTGCTATATGGGGGCATATAGGGGATTCCAGGCTTTATCATTTTTGGAATGGCGAGCTCTGTGATTATACACTGGATCACAGTATTCCCCAGGTGGATGTGGCCTTAGGAAAAATCAGAAGGGAAGAAATACCCTCCCATCCCAGGCGAAGCAGCCTCCTGCGTGCATTGGGCTGCGAGGATGAGGAAGCGCAGGTTCATCCTCCGGTGAAGCTGAAAAAGGGAAGACATGGATTTGTGCTATGTACGGACGGATTTTGGGAATATTTAACAGATCAGGAAATACAGGACGCATTTTGCTGTTATGCGTCGGCAGAGGCATGGATTCAGCGGCTTTTCAGAATAATACGAAGCCGCCAGGGAGCGGACAATGATAATAATACGGCGGCGGCAGTAATATTGGAGGTGTAGGTGGTGACGGAAAAAAAATATCTGCAGTGTAGTATAATGTTTGTTCTGTTATGCGTCCTGCTTTTTCCGGTAAATACGATAGGGGCGCCGCAAGGATTTCTGCAAGGGTATGAGGCAAAAGAAGGCAGTCTGCAAATGTATTGTAAAGCTTTTCAAATGGATGGAGAGCAGCCTTTAGCGAAGCAATTTCACATATCTTTAAGCGGACAGGAGCTGCCGGTGACAGAGGCGGCTGTGTTTGAGGATTCCGGCGTTCCCATAACGTTTTATTGTCTGGCGGATGTGTCAGGGTCTATGAATCAGGAACAGATTGCACAGGTACAGGAAGTTCTTGTTTCTGTCTGTGAGGGGCTGAGAGAGCAGGACAATATGGTAATCGGCTCGTTGGGAAATGACCTTGCCGCCAGCGGTTTTCTAACGGATAAAGATGAGATTAGAAACGCTGTCGGCGCTTTGAGAGCCGGAAAAGAAGATACGAACCTGTATGCCGGAATTGTCAAAGGTATTGACGCGTTAAAGACAGATAATCGGGTAAATGAAAAGAGATGCCTGCTCATTTTATCAGATGGCGGTGACGACCAGAAGAGCGGGATAACCAAAGCAGAAGCAGAGCAGGCGGTAGAAAATTCAAATATACCGGTTTATACGATAGCAACGCTGCGCAGTGCCTCAGATCAAAAACAGCTTAAGTCAGCAAAGATATTGGGCAGTTTTGCAAGACTGTCTGTTGGAGGGGTACATTATGCCCCGTTAGTTGACGGCATAGAAGCAGGAAGTATCGGTGAAGATATCTGGAAACATGAGAATCGAACTGTTATTCTGGAAGCGGATACGTCGGGGGTTTTGGCAGATAAAGATGTCCTGCTTTTGCGGGTCGCATATACTGCGGGAGAGAAGAGCATAGAAGACAGCATGGAAATTCTCAGAGAAGATCTGAAACTTGCAGTACAAGAAGAGCCGCAGCCGAAAGCGGAAGAAAAACAAGATTCTGCACCGGAGGGAGAAACGGATGCCGCAAAACAGAAAGAGACGCAGCCGACGCCAGTCACCACGTCAAAGCCGTCTTCTTTCATAAAGCCGGTTTTCATAGCGGCGTGTGTTGGCACGGCAGCGCTTGTAATCGCTGCGGCTGTATTTATTTTTATAAGAAAAAAACGGAGTCAGTCTGAAAAGGAGGAACAAAAGAAAGAAGATGCATCCCCCAGTGGGGAAGCAGAAGAGTTGTTTGTGAATCCGGCTCCCCAGGAAGAGCGTGCAGAAGAAATCGGTCCTCTTATGACAGAAGTGCGTTTTACTGCAATTGGGTATGAACAAATTTGTTTTCAACTGCAGATGGAGGAGAATTGTATTATGACAATGGGGAGAGATAAGCGTGCCCAGTTGATTTTAAATCCGCAGGACAAACGTTTGTCTGGAATCCACTGTAAGATCCGCTGTGCGGAAAATGCACTCAATATCTGGGATGTATCTAAGAACGGCACGTTTGTGAATGGGGTTTCCGTGAAGAAAATGGGAATGGCAGTTGTGGAAGACGGACAGTCAGTACGGATGGGAAGTTATGAGTACAGGGTGGCGATAATCAGGAAAGAAGAGGATGGGCAATCATGAAAAGAAAGGAAAGTGGAAATGACAAAAGGATGTAAGATGTGGCTGTGGTTTGTGTTTGTGTGTGGAATTATAAGCATGGCTGTCTATTTTTTTATGATGTTTGTTTCGATGAAAGAAGGTCTGTATGGCATGGCAATTTGTGCGGTTAAAATTATTGGCGTCGCCCTATTGCTGTTTAAACAGCAGAGGCAGGGGTTTTATCTCTTTTTGGCCGGGGCGTTTGTCGATCTTATTTTGTGCGTGGTAAGCGGCGCGCCGGCGACAAGTATTGTTTCAGGGTTCATAGGGGCGGTAGTATCTTCTGTTATTACTTATACCTTCATGCGTAAAAGTGAAGGAGTATTTCAATAAATAAAAGGCTAAACGGAAAATCCGGCTGTTTCAGAAAAAATGCGGCAGCATGCGGGCTGTGATTTTACTGTGGTTGCGAGGAGGTTACATTTCATGAAAATAAAAAGATGCATGAGTTGTATGAGTGAATTATCAGAAACAGGCAGACAGTGTCCGATATGCGGAACAGATAATCAGAGTATAGAACAACCCGCTTATGCCCTGAAATGCAATTCCATGCTCCATGGAAGATATCTCATAGGCAAGGTACTAGGACAGGGCGGTTTTGGCATCACCTATATTGGACTGGATACGACGCTTAATGTCAAGGTTGCTATTAAAGAATATTTTCCTATGGGGATGGTATCCAGAGAACCGGGAGAATCTTCCAGGATTTTATGGAATACTACGCAGTCCGGGCAGGCGCAGAGACAGAGCGGTTATGACAGCTTTCTGAAAGAAGCAAGAAAGATGGCAAAGATTGACCAGATTCCCTCCATTGTCCGCGTCCGAGATATGTTTCTGGATAATGAGACTGCGTATATCGTAATGGATTATGTGGAGGGCATAACCTTAAAACAGAAGCTTTTGAAAAACGGTCCGCTGAACTTTTCAGCGTGCATGAAGCTGCTTCGCCCCATGATGGAAGATTTGGCCAAAGTGCACAGGCAGGGAATGATTCACAGAGATATCAGTCCGGATAATATTATGATACAGTCAGACGGTTCTGTGCGTCTGTTGGATTTAGGGGCGGCGAAAGACATGACATCGGCGCATGGGCCGTCTTCTCAATTGGTGGCCAAGAAAGGGTTCAGTCCCTTTGAGCAGTATATGGATGGCGGGAAAATTGGTCCCTGGACGGATGTGTATGCGCTGTGCGCCACCATCTATTATTGCATGAGCGGAAAATTGCTGCCAGATGCGTTGGAACGTATAGAACATGAGGAAATTAACTTCCCGGAGCATATGAGAAGAAATTTGTCTCCGGAAGCGATTGCTGCTTTGAAAGCCGGGCTGGGTGTAAAAATTGAAAACCGCATTCAGAGTGTGGAAGAGCTGCTGGGCAGGTTAGGAACAAAAAAAGCGGGAGAGGAAAACGGCGCGCCACAGTCTGGTTGGGAGCGCCAGAGTGCGCAGGATACGTCCGGTCCGAAAACTGATTTTTCACATTTCGGGCAACAGCCGCAGATGGAGAAGATTGTTCCCACGGGAAATATTTCCGCAAAAACAGCCGCTTCTGGTTTTATGATATCTTTTATGAAAAATAATCGCTGGACGGCTTTGGGCTTATGCCTGCTTTTGTTCGCAGTCTTTATTCAGATGATTCCGGAAGAGCCTGAACTTGCGGCGGATTACCAGGCGACAGTTTCGCAGAATGTGGAATCGGAAGCGGACGGGGGGAACGCGGACGGTCAGGAAGCCGGAGATTCCGTTCAGTACCAGGAAGCAGAGCCTATGCCGACAGTAAAGACGCTGTCAGTCATGGCGTCAGACTTTTATCTGGAGAATAATGGTTACAGCCGTGAGCAGATGCTTAGCGTTACCTTTGTTGACACGCTGGAAAACCAGTCAGAGAATGCCTGGGATGTGTCGGCCGAACAAAATGGAACAGTTATGGCATGGGTAAATCCGGCAGGGGCAGACCAGTATGAATTATATGTCGGCGGAGAAGGAGGCGTACAGGCTCCACTATCATGTAAAGGCTTATTTAAAAACTACAAGAACGCCGTAGAAATTAATTTTAATCAATGTTACGATACCAGTAAGACGGCAGACATGTCAGATATGTTTTATGGTTGTCAAAGCCTGGGACAATTGGACATAAGCAGTTTTGACACCAGCCAGGTTGCGGATATGCATCAGATGTTTTATGAGTGTCAAAGTCTGCGCCAATTGGATGTGAGCAAGTTTGATACTGGTCAGGTTACGGATATGAGTTCGATGTTCTGGGGGTGCAGCGCTCTCGAAGAATTGGATCTGAGCAGTTTTGATACCGGCCGGGTAACGAATATGAAGACAATGTTTCTTACATGCTCAGAGCTAAGACAGTTGGATGTGAGCAGTTTCAATACCAGTCAGGTTACAAATATGAATGCTATGTTTGATTACTGCAGAAGCTTAGAGCAGTTAGATGTGAACAGCTTTGATACCAGCCAGGTTACGGATATGGCTAAGATGTTTTATTATTGTGAAAGCCTGAAACAGTTGGATGTGAGCGGTTTTGATATGTCAAATGTAAAAGAGGACAAGGATATGTTTGAAGGATGCAGCGCAGAAGTGGCTGGTCTGGGAGAACATAAGCCGGGAGAACACTATTATCTGATGCTTTATGGCAATGTTACCTGGAAGGAGGCGTATGACGACTGTATTGCCAGAGGAGGTTATCTGGCACAGATTAATTCAGAAAAGGAATGGGAGACGATTACGAACGCGATAACAGAAAATAACCATCAA
Source organism: Lachnospiraceae bacterium (assembly GCA_009911185.1). Taxonomy (GTDB): domain Bacteria; phylum Bacillota; class Clostridia; order Lachnospirales; family Lachnospiraceae; genus Petralouisia. The sequence goes on along the minus strand of QXWW01000024.1, from coordinate 55,106 downwards.
AATTATCATTTTTATTTGGGAGGCAGGCGCAGCCGGACGGGAACGGAATATTACTGGATAAATGAGGAAAATGAGTTTGAGGGGAACGCTTTAAATCCGGGGGGGACGGAATGGAGCGCAACCCATTGGATGGCAAATGAACCGAGTTTCTTTTCTGATAATGAGGAGGAAATGTATATGAACCTGATTTGTTATGAAGGGGAATTTTTGTTTAATGATGTGGCAGGGGATATTACAAAGTATTATCCGGATCAGATAGCGTATATCTGTGAGTTTGGCGAGTAGCGCGGCATATATGGCGAGGTGAATGATGAGAAAGGGAAGTAAAACCAAAATCGTACTGGCGTTGAGCCTGGCAGTATTGGCAATTTTCCTTGGTGCGGCCGCAAAAAAGCTGTTTCAGGGAAATGGAGCAGGAGGTGATACGGCTCAGTCAGGGCAATTTGGTACAGAGGGCAACAACAAGGAAATGACTGAAACGCAAGAGAACAAAGGCAGGAGAGAATCATCGGCAAAAGAGGCGGGAGAAACGATAGAAGAATCATCGGCACAGAGTGAAAACACAGAAGAATCAATAACGGCAGAAGAGAGTGAACAGCAGCTGCAGGAGAGGATACAGGCAAAACTGGCGGATATGAGTTTGGAGGAAAAGGCAGCGCAGCTTTTTATCATTACCCCTGAAGCGCTGACCGGCGCTTCCTCCGTGACGCAGGCGGGAGAAACAAGCAGAAAAGCTTTTTATCAGTATCCGGTAGGAGGAGTGGTATTGTTTGAGGAAAATATTTTATCAGAACCCCAGGTAACTTTGCTGCTTCAAAAATATCAGGAATACAGCGCTGAGAGGACGGGGCTGCCTTTGTTTACGGCCGTTGACGAGGAAGGAGGGCAGGTCGTCAGAATCGCGTCATGTCCGGGGATAGACGTGCCGTCCTTTGAGGATATGGCGGAGCTGGGCGCATCCATGAACCCGGAACTGGCCGCTGAAGCGGGCAGCGCGATTGGGGAATATCTCAACCGCATGGGGTTTAATCTCGATTTCGCGCCGGTGGCAGATGTGCTGACCAATACGAACAATACGGTGGTAAAGCGGCGTTCTTTTGGCAGTGATCCGCAGCTTGTGTCCGAGATGGTATTGAATACTTTAGAGGGGTTGAAACAGCGGCGGGTTTTTGGCTGTGTGAAGCATTTTCCCGGACATGGGGCTACGGTGGGAGATACGCATGAAGGCTATGCCTATACCGATAAAACCTGGCAGGAATTAAGACGCAGCGAGATAATTCCTTTTGAGAGCAGCATTGCCTGGGGAGTTTCGTTTATCATGGTGGGACATATCTCACTGCCTGACGAGACGGAAGACCAGGTTCCAGCCTCCCTCTCTTCGCATATCATACAGGCGCTGCTGCGGGGAGAAATGGGATACAACGGGATTGTACTGACAGATGGGCTGAATATGAAGGCAATTGCTGATAAATATTCGTCCTCCGAGGCGGCAGTAAAAGCCATCTTAGCAGGAAACGATATGCTGTTGATGCCCCAGGATTTTAAAAGCGCATATGAGGGAATCCTAAATGCCGTGCAGGAAGGGATTGTTACAGAGGAACGCATAGACGAATCTTTGAAACGGATATTAACCGTGAAACTGCAGATGTAAAAAGATGGAGTTTTAGGTTATAAAAATCCGGATGATTGTTCTACAGGGCGTTATACTTACTGTTTTTTGTCTTATAGGAAAGACCTTGTCACGCGAAAGCGTGAAAGTGTCTCCCTATAAAATAAAAAAACGGAACCTAACTGTCCTAAGGAATCCTTCGTGCTAGCACGGTCCCCCTTAGGACAAATCCGCACTCGTGCAAGGAGAAATATGTCGCTGAAGCGACTGCACTCGGCGCAACAAATCGCCCAAGTCCCTCATGAATGGGGGATTTCGGGAGTGGAAGCGGACTTGTCCGCTTTGTTCGGTTTCTTCGCACTGAGCGTAATGGATTATTGGCGGTATTATGGTTACACCATAGTTTAAGCATAGATTAAGTATTGTTATTAATTATTAACGTTTCATTTAATCAAGGAGGATAGGGATATGAAGTATTTACCGAGAGTCAAAAAGGCGTTGGTGTTTCTGCTTGTATTTGCACTGGCAGTTTCTGCGTTTGTGTTAACACCGCCTGCAGAAGTCAGCGCAGCGCCAAAAAAGTATGTGAAATCGCTGAAGGTTTCAGCAAAACAAAAAGTTTTGAAGGCGGGCGCCAAAACTACGATAAAAGCGACTGTTTCCACGAAAGGAGCGGCAAAGAAGAATGTCAAGGCGTCCATATCGAATAAGAACGCGGCGTCCATAAAGGTGGGAAAGCCAAATAAGAAGGGCGTAACCAGTATTACAGTTACTGCAAAAAAGGTGACGAAAAAAACAACGGCGACCATTAAGGTGACGACCGTTGACAAAAATGCCAGGAAGAAAAAGATTAGCAAGTCTATAAAACTGACGGTGAATCCCGTAGTTTTGGCAACCGTAGTTCCGCAGAGCATAACGGCGCAGGCGGAAACTGCGACCATCAATGTAGGGGGGACAACGGTTGTAAAAGCAACGGTTCTTCCGGCAAATGCAGCGGATAAGTCAGTTACCTACAATTCCAGCGATCCGAAAGTCGCAACGGTGGATGCAAATGGTATTGTAGTTGGAATTGGCGCAGGGACGGCCAGAATTACAGTAAGCACGAGCAACGGTAAAACGGCATGGGTAGATATCAGGGTATTGGAAGTATCCGTTACCAGCGTTACGATTGAACCTGAAAATGAGGAACTTACAGTTACAGGCTCCACAAAACTATCTGCTAAAATTCTTCCGCAAAATGCAACCATACAGACTTTGACCTGGGAATCAAGCGACGCTAATATTGTTACGGTTGATAAAGACGGGATTATAAGAGGTGTGTCAGAGGGTACCGCAGTTATCCGTGCAACGGCAAGCAATGGCGTGTATGGCGAATGTAATGTCAAAGTGAAAAAAGAAGTAGTGGAGGCGGACGGGGTATCGATTGAAGTGACGAATCCATACATAGATAAAGATGGAAAAGTATATCCTGAGACGGCGTTAATTGGAAATGATATGATAGTAAGAGCGCGCGTCATAAAAGAAGGACAGCCGGTAGGAAATACCAGCGTAACGCTCTCTATGGCAAAATTGTATGGAAACTGCCCCGATGCTTTTTGTGTTCGTACACCTACGGAGAAGACAGACGACAACGGGTATGTAAATTTTGTGGTTGGTTTAAAGACAGACCAGAATTTAGATGCTCTGAGTGAAAAGTTCCAGAGTTATCTTGTTAAGGCGCAGGAGTCTTCTTCGAATGTCTCACAGGAAATGACAGTTAAGTTTGCGTCTGTTCGGGTAAATGGTATTTCTGTACTCAATGGTACGGGCGGTTATCCGGCGATTAAGCCGAGCACGTATGCGAACCCTATGGATAATGGTCTGTATGCGACCTGGTATATTGATGAAAATAAAACGGAAGAATATGTAACCAGCCAGCAGAACAGCTCAAACGAGGGGGATGATAACCGCGTATATTTCTCAGCGGCGCCGGAGCTTTTGATGCCTGTTACCAAGGAAACTGCAAGGGACGAAAAATGGGAATATTCTGTAACAGACGGTACGTCCGGCCCCTGTTCGATTTATAATGATGCAACGAACGAGACGACAACCGTTCAGATAGAAAAAATTCCTGCCGGTCTGAGGTATTTGAATCTTAGATTCAATAAAATTGATATATCAAGATATACTACGATGAATATTGATATATACAGCAGGGAAACCGGGATAAATCTGCATCACAAGGAAGTTACCGAAGGGCAGAATGAATCTGATTTGATCCAGATAGAAGAACAGTGGGATGTGCCGTCTTATCTGGTAGTGTCTCTTGTTTCACAGGGACAGGTGGATACTGACAGCCAGGGATATATTCTCACGAAACTTGAGGGCGTATGGGCTTCTACAAATGATGAGAGAAATGAACCGGAGCAAATTCAGGGTTCTGTAAAATGGACAAATGTTTCTGAGGACATGGGATATGAAAATTCTCCATGGACGTATGAAGAGGCAAGGCGCTATTTCCCCTCAGATTCTTCCTATTTGAACAGTAATTATAAATACTCTTATCGGGTTCCGGGATTCCCGCATACCGGAGACGCAATGATTACTGTGGAGGATACGCAGGGGAATAAAACCACGTTCTTGTATCCGACTGTAAACAATGGAAGCAATAAGAATGTTCTGGCCCCGGTCAGTATGAGAATTGACGCCGTTATGATAGCTAATGAGGCATTAAATAAAAAAGTGGGAACTTTAACAACACAGGGAGATATCGCTGTCGTTGATGCAAGAGAATTGGGGGTCACATCCCTGAAAGCAGAAATCAGCATTGAAGGCTTAAAAAATCAGGAGCTGGGCATAGGCAATGGCGGAGTACTGTATACTTCGGTACAATGGGTAAATGTGCCAAATGAAGATGAAGTGTCCGAGTCGGAAGATTATTTTGCAATTGAAGGACAGGAAGTGACAGTTACGGCGCAGTTGTATGACAAAAATGGAACGAATGTCGCTACCCCCAATAAGCAGATTACGTTTTCATACGAAGAAGATGGGGAAAAATTGAAAATAGATCTGGATGGAAGCCAGGCGGGGAGCCAGGCGGCATTGGTGGATGTCAGCAATAAAGGAGCCACGGATGGGGACGGCGTTGTTAAGATTACCTTCCGGGACATTACGAGTAATGAGTATTTTTCCTTTATTGAAGAACTTACGGCAGAATCTTCCGATAAAAACTATAATGTACGGCTTACTTTCGACGGAAAAGAATATGTGAAATCCGGAAACATATATTGGGTTGATTTAGGATTGACTTTTGTAGACAGCGCGGTAGATGCAGACACTCCGGAACGAACGACGCAATTTGATAATGAATTAAAGTCGATTAGGAAAAACGCGGTCTATACGGTCAGTGATAAGAAAGGATGGAATATAGGCTATCAGGTAGTGGCACGTTCTATGAAATTCCGATATAATTTTATCAAAACCATGGATGCACAGGATAATATTCTGGAAGAAAACGTGCATATTCCGGTAACAGAAAAGAATGAGTTTGTCCGAGTGTCCGGCGTGCCGGTAAGATATGAGACAGATAACAGAAATGTAAACTTAATCAGTGAAAATAATACGGCGAAATTATTTTCGACGGTTGCAGGAAATGTAAAATTGACAGGTATGTTTGATCTAGATCATCTGGTGCCGGAAGATGTAACTTTTACCTATTTTGACGAGAACGGGGAGCAGGTAGCTGCTAAGAATATTGGAAAAGGAAAACCCACCAGTATGGGAAATGCTGGTTTGGTAGTTACTACGTCGTGGCAGACCAGTGGAACGGAAGTGCAGATTCTCGCGCCGGAAATGATATATATAAATACCCCGAGGTATGTCTATGTAAAAGTGGTGGATTCATATGGCAATCCGATTGAAGGGGCCGACGTGAAATATGTAATCAATGGTGTGAACGCACAGGAGGAAACGTACGCGGGCATGAGTGATGAAAATGGTCTGGTAAGTATTCTCTTACCGCCAGCATATGATATTTCGGCCACGACCAGTACGATTAAGGTTACCGTAAAGGATTCTCTTTCCAGGAATGCTACGATTACCTACACGGATAAGGCGGATGGAGAATTTGCCATCGCGGCGGATGAGACGAACAGATATGCGGTAGAGGTGGGAGCAGATTCCAAAACGATAGAGTTATATTTTACAAATAGTGTGTTGTTCGATACACTCAATCCGGGTCAGTTTACTTTGGAAAGAGATGACGGTACGCCGTATACCATTCGCTCTGTAGAGAAAGGAAGTACCAGTAAAAGCGTGATTCTTACACTGGATGAGGAAATTGTACAAAAGAGCGCAGTGCATACATTGAAAGTGCATGAGTATGAAGATGATAAAGGTATTTTATATGTGCCTACAGACCGGTTCGGACAGATTATCACGGAAAGTGAATATACATTTAAGCCAGCCGACAGGCAGAAAAACTAATGGAAGCAGATAGATGATGGCAACGGGGCTGTCGTACGAATTACTTAGTGCGGCAGCCCCGTTTATCTGAGAGCGGCATGAAATTCCGGCAATTTTTGATATGGAAAAAGAGACGGGAGGCGGGCGCTATGTTCGCGCACGTTTCATACAAATCGGGAATACGGCAAAGTTGCACGATTTATTTTAAAATAAAAATATTGTGAAAAGGAAATGTTCCTGTTATAATCGGCATATCTATAATTATTTTTTGCAAGTTATGTAATGTTGCAGAAGGGAGATGCGGATGAAAAAAGTTATCAGAAAGTGCTGCTGTATTTTGACGGCTGCGGCGGTGCTGCTGGCCGCAATACAGGCGCCGCTGGCAGTACAGGCCCAGGAGAGCGGGCGGCAGACAGGGAGCAGTGCTCCGGCAGCAGAAGAGGGCGTGGTTGTTTCAACAAGGGATGAGTTCATGAATGCCCTAAAACAGCGCCAAAGCCCAATTACAGTAAGTAATCTTATCAGTATTGGGGAAGAAGCGGGCGCAGATAAGAGAATGCTTCCGGTAGTAATTCCAGAAAACACATGGATACGGGGAACAAACGGAGGCGCCATTAGTTCCCGGGCTCCTATTCAGTTGGAAGGCGACGGGGTATGTTTTCAGGATATTGAGCTGATTTTTGTATCCGGTTCTGCGCTGGGCAGTGTTCCGCACCGGGAGATTTTTCTGGCCGGGCACAGCCTTACCCTGGATAATGTGAATACTTATCTTGAGGGAAACCCCAATTTGGGGGCTTTTGGAGGCGGTGAAAAAGAGCTGCTGCCCACGGTTTATGCAGGCGGATTTTCCGATACGGCCGTTGGCCAGAACGCTTCTCTGACAGTAAAAAATTCTAACGACGAAACGATGTTTCAGGCAATTTATATGGGGAACGGCAGAGGGACGGACAACAAAGTTCCCTATTATGGCAAAGCGGTTCTGAATCTCGACGCCAAAGCTATCGTGCGGGAAGGCGTAGATACCGTTTTGAACAGCGAGGCAGAAATTAATATAACTTCAGCAGCAAATGATTTTGTAAAACTGGAAGATATTTATGGAAATGACAATACAACGCTGACATTGAGCCAGGGAATCATGGAACATGCAAAGGTGGAAGATGTGGGGAATATTGTCCTGAAAGACAGGGCGTGTATATCTTCTTCCACACAGCAGTTTAAAAATGTTACGCTGGGAAATGGAGCATGTCTGGATCTCAATGGAGCTGGAAACGCGGTGTTAACCGGGGATTTTTGCGGAGTGGAGGATCCTGCAGCAGAGCGGGGAATCCTTGTGCTGGATGCGGAGGGTTCGCTGACGATTGCGGGCAAAGTTACTGGAACGACTCAATTTCAGACCGGGAGCCGCTTATTTCCGGGATGGCTTTCGCCGGGAAAAACCTATATCTATGCGGAGGATGGAAGCGGGACGGTTCCCAATTTCATATTAGCGCAAAAAAGCACAGATAATGGATTTGAACTGAAATACGAAACAGATGGGTGGAAGGTAGATGGCGGACAGATAGATTGCGCGGAGATTGGGCGCATTGAGATTGTTTCTGCGCCGTCAAAAGTAGATTTGAGAAAAATCCCTTCCCAGGAGGATGGGTCTGTTCCAGATGAAAATGTTTATTTTGAGGTGAAATGGTACGACTTAAAGGGGGAAGCATTCAGTGCTTCAGATGTTTTGCAGGAATATGGATTCTATGAAGGCAACTATGTGGTGAAAATCCGCACGGATTATTGGGAAAATGATGCTGACGAGGTTCTGGATAAGACAGACTGGTATCAGTCGGTCTGGCTTTTGGCGTCAGAGGACCATCCAGGCAGATACTACCTGGAGGCAATGGAAGGAGCGACGCCGGGAGACTACACCTTTTTATTCTGTGCGGAATCGTTTGAGGAGCTGAATACGGTAGCGGATGTTAAAGCACTCAAGAGCACGGTAATGGCAGAGAAGCGTGTGCTCTTCTATGATCAGGATCAAGGGGAACCGGAGGAACCAGAACATACACATGCTTATCAGGGGACTGTGACCACGGAACCTGCCTGCACCGAAGCGGGAATAAAGACATTTGTATGTGAGTGCGGGGAGAAATATACCGAAAAAATCCCGGCTTTGGGGCATACGCCTGTGACTGACCCGAGAGTGGAGCCCACGGAGACAGAACCGGGAAAAACAGAAGGAAGCCATTGCAGTGTCTGTAACGAAATACTGACCGTACAGGAAACAATCCCGGCAACGGGAAAGCCGGGAGAGCACGAGCATAGTTATGCGGGCGAGGTAACGAAGGAGGCGAGCTGTACTGAGGCTGGAATCCGCACGTATAGATGCGATTGTGGAGAGAAGTATACGGAAGAGATACCAATGACGGCGCATCAGGAAGTGACCGACCCGCGGATAGAGCCCACGGAAACCGAGCCGGGAAAAACGGAGGGAAGCCACTGTGGTGTGTGCAAAACGGTACTGAAAGAGCAGGAAATGATTCCGGCGACGGGAAAACCTGCAGAGCACGAACATAGTTATGTGAGCGAGGTAACGAAGGAGGCGAGCTGTACTGAGGCCGGAATCCGCACGTATAGATGCGATTGCGGAGAGAAGTATACGGAAGAGATACCAATGACGGCGCATCAGGAAGTGATCGACCCGCGGGTAGAGCCCACGGAGACGGAACCGGGAAAAACAGAGGGAAGCCACTGTGGCGTGTGCAAAACGGTACTGAAAGAGCAGGAAATGATTCCGGCGACGGGAAAACCTGCAGAGCACGAACATAGTTATGTGAGCGAGGTAACGAAAGAGGCAAGCTGTACCGAGGCTGGAATCCGCACGTATAGATGCGATTGCGGAGAGAAGTATACGGAAGAGATTTCGATGACAGCGCATCAGGAGGTGACAGATGCGCGTGTGGAGCCTACGGAGACGGAGCCGGGAAAAACGGAGGGAAGCCACTGTGGTGTGTGCGGAATGATACTGAAAGAGCAGGAAACGATCCCGGCGACGGGAAAACCTGCAGAACATCAGCATATCTACCACTGTGTGGTAACGAAAGAGCCTACGTGTAAAGAACCGGGAATGAAAACGTATACCTGTACTTGTGGAGAACATTACACAGAACAAATTGCGGTTATCAGTCATCAGTATGTAGAAGATTGTATTCCGGCTGCCGTGAATAGCAGCGGGAAAGTGCAGCAAATTTGCCGGAGATGTTCAGATATCCAGAATATGGCTGTTATTGACAGTCCTCAAAAGATGATCCTCAACAGGAATGAGTTCACCTATGACGGCAAAGTGAAAACACCTTCTGTAGTTGTGAAAGATACGAAGGACAAGAGCCTGACAGCGGGAACAGATTACAGGGTAATCTATCCTGCGGGGAGCAAAAATCCAGGAATCTATGCTGTGACGATTGAATTTCAGGGGAAATATAGCGGCAAGCTCACCGCAAATTATACGATAAGACCGAAAAAAACAAGTTTGAGGAAGGTATCTGCAAGATCCAGAGGGCTCCAGGCGAGTTGGAAAAAACAGACGTCACAGGTAGACGGATATGAGATTCAATGTTGCACAAGCGGAAATTTCAAAGGCATGACGTTAAAAAAAGTTACAGTGAAAAAAAGCGCCACGGCAAAGAAAATTTCCGGTTTGAAAGGAAAAAAGAAATACTATGTCCGCATAAGAACCTATAAGATTGTGAAAATAAACGGAAAGAGCAAGAAACTATACTCTGGTTGGTCTGGGAAAAAGACGGTGCGTACTAAAAAATAATATATCATAAGGGGAGTGCCGCTCAATCGGAAAATAAGATGATTGAGTAGCGCTCCCTTTGCACTGTAAAACATTATTTTCCGGGTAGCCTGTGCGCGCACAAGTGACTAAATGAATTTCATATTTTGTGGTACCGAGGTCCATTGTCTTTCTATACTGTTTCATCCATGCTTATGTTTCGAGGCATTTTCCTATACAGTAATGCGTCCGGTTCTTTTCCAAATCAGAAGTGATCTTATCTGTCCGCTAACTGCAGTAATACTTCCCCAATATCCCCATTTATGCGGACAGACTGGCTCTCAATCTCCTGCGGACAAACCGCTTCGCCATAGTTGATACAAACATAGGTTGCTTTTGGGTTTTCCGCCGTCATCTGCCAGAACGGATATTTGATAATCCCCGGCGTATTGCTGCCGACACCCAGTTCCAGATATAAAATTTTAAGTCCCTGATGGCGGCGGATAAAATCCTGATATCTGTCCGCCGCTGTATGCCACCCCTTATCTTCAACGAAGGTATGGTCGCTTCGCAGATTCATGGACACAGGTGCGCCGCAAACGGGACAATAAGGAACCAAAGCAGATGGAATCCGCATATTTTGTTGTTGCTCGGTCATTTTTTTAATTAAAGTTTCATTGTCATAAGTTTTATTGTGACAGGGCTTAGAGCATTGCCATAACCCATAGTCGCCCTGCGTATAAAACAGTCTGCGTTTATCAAAGCCTGCTTTTTGGAAGCAGTGGTCGACATTGGTTGTCAAAACAAAATAGTTCTTATCCTTTACCAGATTGTATAAATTCTGGTAAACTGGTTTCGGTGCATTTTGATAGCGGTTGATGGTGATATAACGGCTCCAGTACGCCCAGTGTTCTTCCAATGTTTTGTAGGGGTAGAAGCCTGCAGTATACATATCTTTAAAACCATATTTTTCTATGAAATCCGGAAAATTATTTTCAAAGCGTTTCCCGGAATAAGAAAAACCGGCAGATGCAGACAGGCCCGCGCCTGCTCCTATCACAACGGCGTCTGCGTCGTTTATTTTTATTTTCACTTCTTCCAGGAAACGTTCTGGTTTTTCATTATCCCAATAGCCGTTTATAGATTTCATAGTCGCTGTTTTTGAAAACATTAAAGACCACCTCCGGGCAATTCTGATGTTTCTTTTGGTATTCCTGTACGGTTTGGATTGCTATCCGTGCGGCTGTTTCATTTGGAAAATGAAATTCTCCTGTGGAAATGCAGCAAAAGGCGATGCATGTTAACCGATAGTTTGCTGCAAGCTCCAGACAGGAGCGATAGCAGTCTGCTAAGAGGGCGCAATCTTTTGGTGTGACTTCTCCGTAAATAATCGGACCGACCGTATGAAGGACATAGCGGCAGGGAAGATTATAGGCTTTGGTGATTTTTGCTGTTCCTACCGGTTCTTCTGTATTCTGTTTTTCCATGATACGGGAGCATTCCAGACGAAGCTGCACACCTGCAGCGGAGTGAATGGCATTGTCAATACACCCATGGCAGGGGATGAAACAGCCTAACATGGCGCGGTTAGCCGCATTAACGATAGCGTCTGTGGACAGACGGGTAATATCTCCCTGCCATAAATAAATTCCCGGTTGTGCACGAGAAAGGTCTGACAAAGAGATAACGCCTTTTTGCATATGTTCCTCCTGTAGATATGCGTCCTGTATCTCTAAAAACTCAGTTGCGATTGCTTTGGGCGGGCGAACATTCATAAGGGAGCGTAACAGACGTTTCCGTTCCCTTTCCTCTGCCGGAATATCTGTAGATTTTAGATCTTTTGTCTCGTCTATCAGATAGTTGATTAAATAAAGAAGTCTTTGCGTCTGCGTCATGATTTTTCCTTTCTATTGTCTGCAAGGGACATGCGAATCCTGCTAGTGTACTGACCACCTGGCCACTTGCCTGATGGACTGCTTAAATTTCCATCTGCTTCGTCTGATTTCCTGGCTGTACATCATAAGGCATCTTCCCGCAAACGGGCGCCTTCTTATGATAACTATCACTGCTGCGCCGTGAGAAATCAGTCTTGTGGACTGAACAATTGATTCTGCGCAATTCGTCCAAGTGTCAAGCAGTCAGTACACTGGGAAACTTCACTGTCCACAGGGGCAGAGATATTTCAAACACAGGGATCTTATCTGTTTATTCCGCTACAACAGAAATTCTCTGTCGGATATGATTTCCGTTGATAGCTTCATCCACCATGGCAACCGCATAATCGGCGTAGCTGATAACGCTTTCACCCCTGGCGTTTAAAACCAGTTCTTCGCCTCCCAAGATATATTTTCCGGTCTTCTTTCCGTCAGCCTGAAAATCTCCGGCAGGGCTGAGATACGTCCATGCTACGTCTGTTCTGGTACGAAGTTCGTCAAGCGCCTTGCCCATACTGGAAGCCAGCGGTTTGAACATCTCCGGGAAGTCCTCCCCGTCCATTACCTGCAGGGTATGTTCCGGATTCACATACAGGCTGCCGGCGCCGCCGACAACAAGAAGCCTGGTTGTTTTGCCGCTTACAAGGTCGCAAAGATGTTTCAGAGAAGTGCTGTGCTGCGGCAGAGTTTCCGGCGTCCATGCGCCAAAAGCGTCAATTACAACATCAAAGCCCTCCAAATCGGCTGCGGTCAAATCAAACAGATCTTTTTTGATGACATTTGTTGCTGCCGACAGGTTTTCGCCGCGTACAACGGCGGTAACGTCTGCGCCCCTTGCAATAGCTTCTGCAACAATCAGTTTTCCCTCTTTCCCATTTGCACAAATAACTGCGATTTTCATAGTCTTATCCTCCTGAATGATATGATATTTTGTTTTAAAGATTGTTTTTTTGTGTTTGCAAGGCTATAATATAATCATAAAGGCAAAACGTAAAGTACGCACTTTATGGTGCCATAGTTACCAAGTAGAAACTATTGTGGAGAAATGGGGACTTTTATGGAGAAAAAATTGCCAGCCTGTCCGGTGGAAATAACCTTAATGCTTATCAGCGACCGTTGGAAAGTACTGATTATCCGTGACTTATTAGAGGGTACGAAACGATTTGGAGAATTAAAAAAGTCTGTGGGAAATGTATCTCAAAAAGTTTTAACGGCAAATCTGCGTTCCATGGAAGACAGCGGTTTGCTTATCCGAAAAGTATATCCGCAAGTGCCGCCGCGGGTAGAATATACTTTGACAGAAACGGGGTATAGCTTAAAGCCAGTGTTAGACGCAATGATAGAGTGGGGAACAGAGTATAAACAAAAAACGGTTGAAAATATAGAATGAACGGTATAACTTAAAATATGGAAAATTTTTTAGAAGAGAAAAAAATAGTTGACAGAGGTACTTTAATGTGCTAAACTGCATATAGTTAAAATATAAAGAAAAAATCAATGAGCAAAAGTAGTATCATAGAAAGGTTCCTCACAGAGAGTTATCGGCTGGTGGAAGATAACAGGAAAGTTTTATGAGAATGGGTTTGTAAGATGCTAAGCGAAATGGAAACATAGTAGCGGCTGCCGTGTCCTCACGTTACAGAGGTAAGATATCATGTGTATCGGATTGAGATTATAGAATTGGTGGCGGATATTTCTAATTTGAAATGTCTGCTTTTTGTTTGAACGGAAATCCTTTTAGATTTTCTGATACTGTCTCGACTGCCAGTTCTATAGTGAAACAGGGTGGCACCACGACCAAAATCGTCCCTGGTAAGAGTTGTTTAAACTTTTACCAGGGATTTTTTTATCTTAATCCTAAAAATAATTGTTTCAGAAAGGAGTTCACAATGAAACGTATTTTAAGAGTATACAAACGCACTGTAAGCATTGTCGGTGAAAGCGCCATTGAAATGTATGAAAATCTGGTGGGAAAAAAGAAAGGCTTTCTTCTGGAAAGTTATGATAAGAATTATGACCGCTATACCTTTTTCGGGGCGGAGCCGGATGAGATTATCACCTCCCGCGGAAATGCCTTGGTGATTCACAGGGCAAACGGAGAGGAAGTAAGAGAAGGGAATCCTCTGATGCGGCTGAAAGAATATTACAGTGAATTTGAGATTCACAAAGATGCAGACGGGTTGAATTTCAGCGGCGGTCTGGTGGGAAACCTGGGGTATGATTTTGTGCGCTATACGGAAGAGCTGCCAGACGCCAATCCAGATGAGATCGGCATTGAGACAATTCAGATGATGCTGATGACAAGATTTATCCTGATAGACCATGTGGCGGAGACATTGACGGCAGTCGTGCTGGAGGAAGATCATGAAGAGGGAAAGGTAAGAGCGCTGCAGGAGGCAGAGCGCATGATCGCTCAGGCAAGAAGAGCCAGAGAAAAACCCAGGGGGCAGACATTTGTCCATGACGGAAGAATTGTTAAGAAATCTGATACCCTGGCGGAGTACAGCCAGAAAGTGGAAAAAATAAAAGAATATATCAGGGAAGGGCATATATTTCAGACGGTGTTGTCCCAAAGATGGACCATTGAGACTGGTCAGGATGGCTTTGCATTGTATAAAGAATTGAGAGAACTAAATCCCTCTCCCTATCTGTATTACTTTCAGTTCGGAGAATTTGAAGTGATTGGAAGTTCACCGGAAATGCTTGTAAAGCAGCAGGGAGACAGCGTGTTTACCTGTCCGATCGCAGGAACCAGAAAGCGTGGCAGGGACGCGGCGGAAGATGAGCTGTTAAAACAGGAACTTCTCCAAGATGAGAAAGAATGCGCGGAGCATGTGATGCTGGTAGACCTGGCGAGAAATGATATGGGGCGGATTGCAGAGTTTGGCACGGTCAAGGTAACACGGTTTATGGAGGTACAGAATTATTCCCATGTGATGCACATTACCTCGATGGTGGAGGGGAGAAAGAAAGGAAATTTCCATCCTCTGGACCTGGCAGCTTCCTTTCTTCCGGCAGGAACTTTAAGCGGAGCTCCTAAAATCCGTGCGATGGAAATTATAGATGAACTGGAAGAAAGCCGCAGGGGATTGTACGGAGGAGCTACCGGCTATGTGGATTTTGGCGGAGGTATGGATTTCTGCATTACCATCCGCACTATGGTCAAAAAAGGAAACCGCGTATATCTCCAGGCAGGAGCCGGAATCGTGGCAGATTCCCAACCGGAACTGGAATATCAGGAATGCTGCAATAAGGTGATGGCGCTGGCAAAGACACTGGTGGAAGAAGAAAATTTGTGACATAAGGAGGAGAAGCATGATACTTTTGATTGATAATTATGATTCCTTTACTTATAACCTGTATCAGTATCTGGGAATTTTTACCGAAGATATTCAGGTTGTGAGAAACGATAAGATAACCATAGAAGAAATATACGAGCGGAGACCGCAGCGGATCGTGTTGTCTCCAGGTCCCAAAAGCCCGAAGGAGGCAGGCATCTGTATGGACGTGGTGAAAGAATTTCTTACAGAAGTTCCCATTCTTGGTATTTGTCTGGGACATCAGTGCATTGGAGCGGCACTGGGAGGCGTCGTCAGTTATGCCAAACAATTGTTTCATGGTAAGCAGTCGGTGATACAACATACGAAAGAAAGTATTTTTACAGGGATTGATTCCCCGCTGAAGGTTGCCCGTTATCACTCTCTTGCCGTTTGGGAGCAAGATTTTCCAAGCTGCTTAAGAGTGCTGGCAAGGACAGAAGATGGCGAAATTATGGCGATGCGCCACAGAGAATATCCAGTGGTAGGAATGCAGTTTCATCCGGAATCCATCTATACGCAGCATGGAAAAAGAATGATTGATAACTTTGTAAACGGCATCATCTGAAAGGAATAAAAATGATATTAGATAAGATTGTAGAAGATAAAAAATTACGCCTTCCTTTACACAAAGCGAAGGTCAGTGAAACAGAAATGCGCAGGCTGGCAGAGAAACAGAAGAAAGTGGGTGCATCCTCCTTTTATCAGGCGCTGGCAAAGCCTGGGATTTCCATTATCGGAGAGTTTAAGAAGGCGTCGCCCAGTCTGGGAACAATTGAGAGCACACTCAGCCTGCCGGAACGGATGCGGGAATACAATGCAGCTGTGGACGCAATTTCCTGCCTGACCGAAGAAGATCATTTCCACGGAAATGCAGACGATTTAAAAGAAATCAGGAGCATGTCGCCCCTGCCCCTGCTGCGGAAGGATTTTATGATTGACGCATATCAGTTCTATGAAGCGAAGGCGCTTGGAGCGGACGCGGTGCTTCTGATTGCAGCCATTTTAGAGGATACGCAGATGAAAGAGTTCTATCAGCTTACCGAAGAACTGGGCATGGATGCGCTGGTGGAAACGCATGATGAAAGAGAGCTGGAGCGCGCCTTGAAGCTGGACGCCAGGATTATCGGCGTCAACAACCGCGACCTTCATGATTTTACGATCCGGCTGGACACCACCAGGCGTTTATCTCAGGGTATGCCAGAGGGAAAGGTTTTTGTGGCAGAGAGCGGCATCGTCAGTGATGAAGATGTGAAATTTCTCAAAGAAGCTGGTGTGGACGCATTTCTCATCGGCAGGGCGCTGATGGAATCCGAAAATCCCGGAAGACTGGCGGCACATTGGAAATCTCTGTAAGCAGGAAGCGTTTGAAAGGGTGATAGCAATGCAAAGAAGGCCACAGATTAAAATCTGCGGAATCACCAGATTCGAAGAAGCGGCATTTCTCAATGAGATTCAGGCAGAATATGCAGGTTTTGTCTTCTGGGAAAAAAGCAGACGCAATGTTCCGATAGAGAAAGCAGAAGAAATCCGCAGGCATTTGCAGAAAAATATAAAAAGTGTGGCAGTGACAGTCAGTCCGGATTTGGAGTTGTTAAGAAAAATAGAACAGTCCGGATTTGATCTGATACAAATTCATGGATGTTTGCGGAACGAGATTTTGGATAAGAGCAGAATAGCGATCTGGCAGGCTTGTAATTTGAAAGAGCCAGAGGATTTAAAGAAGTTGATACCTCATGAAAATATCAGAGGTTATGTGCTTGACGCGGGGACGGCCGGAGGCGGCAGGACGTTTGACTGGGAGAGCAGCAGAGCGGCAGTGCAGCAGGCGAAAACCGGATATTTTGCGGGAAAAACATTTGTCCTTGCCGGAGGTTTGCACCCTGGAAATGTCTCCGAGGCTGTGAGAATATTTTCACCGGATGTGGTGGATGTAAGTTCTGGCGTGGAGAGCGATGGGGGAAAAGAAAGAAGAATTATATTAGAATTTGCTGAAAAGGCCAGAAACAGTGAAAGAACTTGTTAATTGTGTCGCGAGCTGCCGGGGTGTCAGGTGGTCAATATATTAGGAGAGCGCAGAGAATGGAGGAAAAGATGAATAAAAAGGATAAGAGATATTTTGGAGAATTTGGCGGACAGTTTGTGCCGGAATCTTTGATGAATACCTTAAAAGAGCTGGAACAATCGTATGAGGAAGCAATACATGACGAAGCGTTTTTGAAACAATATGATTATTACATGAGACAATACGTGGGCAGAGAAAATCCCCTTTATTTTGCAGAAAATTTAAGCCGGGAATATGGAACCAAAATTTATCTGAAGCGGGAAGACTTAAACCATACAGGCGCCCATAAAATCAATAATGTTATTGGACAGATTCTGCTGGCAAAGCGCATGGGCAAGAAAAAGCTGATTGCAGAGACGGGAGCCGGGCAGCATGGCGTGGCTGCTGCCACCGGGGCGGCGCTCTTTGGAATGGAATGCACGGTTTTTATGGGGGAAGAGGATATGCGCCGTCAGGAACTGAATGTATTTCGCATGAAAATGCTGGGGGCAAAAGTGGAATGTGTCATGTCTGGAAGCCGCACCTTAAAAGACGCCACCAATGAGGCGATCCGAACCTGGGCAAAAACGGCAGAGGACACATTTTATGTGATTGGATCAGCAGTAGGACCTTATCCTTATCCTAAAATAGTGAAAGAATTTCAGAGTGTCATCAGCAGGGAGAGCAAACAGCAGATTTTAAAGGCAGAAGGCAGGCTGCCGGATGTCGTGATGGCATGTGTGGGAGGAGGGTCTAACTCCATCGGTATGTTTGCAGATTTTATAGAGGAACCCTCCGTGAGGCTTATCGGCGTGGAAGCGGCGGGCTTAGGCATAGAAACTGGAAAACATGCCTGCGCCATGGCATTGGGAAAACCGGGAACGCTTCATGGAATGCGCTCTTATCTGCTGCAGGATGAGGACGGAAATATTCAGATTGCACATTCTATCTCGGCTGGCCTGGATTATCCGGGAGTAGGACCGGAACACGCTTACTTAAAAGACAGCGGCAGAGCAGAATATGTGTCTGTTACCGATCAGGAAGCAATGGAAGCTTTGATGGATCTGTGCAGGCTGGAGGGAATCATTCCTGCGATTGAGAGCGCTCATGCCATCGCCTATGCCAGAAAGCAGGCGAAGAATATGGGAAAAGATGAAATCATGATTGTATGTCTGTCTGGCAGAGGGGATAAAGATGTGCATACCGTGGCTGATTATATCCAGTCCCAGAAGTAATGACGATTGAATGAGAGAGTAAACAGGCGGGCAGTTTGGAGGTAAGAAAATGGAAAACAGAATTGAACGGAAAATGAAGAAATTGAAAGAAAGCGGTGAAAAGGCATTTATCACCTACATGACAGCGGGGCTGCCGGACATGGCAGGCAGTAAGGCGCTGGTGAAAGCACAGGAAGAGGCGGGAACGGATGTACTGGAACTGGGGATTCCATTTTCAGATCCAGTGGCCGACGGTCCAGTGATCCAGAATGCTTCCTACCAATCCATCCAATTGGGCACCAATCTCAAAAAGGTGTTTGGCATGATGAAAGAGCTTCGGGCAGAAGGGGTACAGATGCCGATTGTATTTATGATGTATTACAACACGGCGCTGTACTTTGGATTGGAGCAGTTTGTGGAGGAATGTATTGCAAACGGCGTGGACGGAGTGATCATTCCGGATCTGCCTCTGGAAGAGCAGGGAGAGATAAAGGAAGCGTTGAGAAGAGAAGGCGCGCCAATTCTGATTGAGCTGGTATCTCCGGTATCGGCGGAGCGTGTTCCCAGAATCCTTGAGGGGGCCAGGGGATTTGTGTACTGTGTGTCCGGCATGGGTGTTACCGGGCAGAGCGGTAATTTCCACAAAAAGATTCTGCATTATCTCACGGAGGTGAAAAAAGTGTCGAAGATTCCGGTGATGATGGGATTTGGCATTGAACAGGCCAAAGATGTGGCTCCTATGATAGACGTGATAGACGGCGCGATTGTAGGATCTCATTTGATTAAATTATTGGAAGCAAATGAGTATAAACCAGAGGCTGCCAGGAAATACTGCAGCAATTTTAAAAAAGAATTGAATGAATTATAAGGCAGGCAACAGTATTTGACAGGAAAGGAACGGGTGATCGGAATGCAGGAAGCAATTCAAAAGGTAGTAGACAGACAAAATCTGACAGAAGAAGAGGCAAAGCGGGTAATGAATCTGATGCTGGGCGGAGAGGCAACCCAGGCACAGTTGGGAGCATTTCTCACGGCAATGCGGATGAAGGGAGAAACCTTAGAAGAACTTACCGGATTTGCAGCGGTATTAAAGGAAAAAGCAGAGCATATAGCGCCCAAAACTGCAAATTATGTAGATCTGGTTGGCACGGGGGGCGACAGAACCTTTACGTTTAATGTATCTACCACTTCTGCTTTGGTAGCGGCGGGAGCAGGGCTTCCCATTGCCAAACACGGCAACCGTTCCATTTCCAGCAAAAGCGGAGCCGGAGACGTGCTGGAGGCGCTGGGCGTCAATATTTCGGCAGAACCAGAAGTGGTGGAAAAATGTGTGGAAGAGGCGGGGATTGGTTTTATGTTTGCCCCCAGTTTTAACAAATCTATGAAGTTCGTGGGCCAGGCACGGAAAGATATGGGCATCCGTTCCGTATTTAATATTCTGGGTCCCCTTGCCAATCCATCGGACGCCAAGTGCATGGTGGTGGGCGTCTATGATCCGTCTTTGACAGAGCTGCTGGCAAAGGCCATGCGCAATCTGGGGGTGGAACGCGGCTTTGTTGTGAGCGGCGAGGATTATATGGATGAATTTACGCTGACAGGCAAGACCACCGTCTCTGAAATCAAAGACGGCAAGGTAGATACTTACCAGGTGGCGCCAGAACAGTTTGGGCTGCACCGCGCTTCCTTACAAGAACTGCAGGGAGGGGACGGCACACAGAACGCCAGGATCACCAGGGGCATCCTCGAAGGGGAAATTCGGGGACCGAAACGGGAGATTGTGCTGCTGAATGCCGGCGCCACACTTTATGCAGGAGGGTGTGCTGACAGCATTGCGGATGGAATCAGAATGGCAGCGGAATCCATTGACTCCGGAAAGGCAAACGGAGTGCTAAAGCGGCTGGTGGAGTTGTCTAATTTTAATTAGAATAAAATCACACCATAGATTGTCGTAAGGATGGCAATTTATGGTGTGATTTTTATTTGCGAGGAAGGCAGAAGCCAAGCTGGAATGCTTGCATTCCAATTTGGCGCCGCCCGCTCTTTGATAAGAGTCTGCCCCTTGGCTGGCATGTCGCCCTCTATCATTTCAAGTGTTTGAACTGTGCTATTATCGCCCTTGTGACAAACTTCAACTCCTGCTTGGGTTGGCCTTTTGTTCTGCCGCTTCACTACTGTAAGTATATTATAACACATTGATATACAATTAACCAATATATATCAATGTGTTATAATATACTTAAGCATTGTATAAAACACTTATTAAATATACTGTTTCAGTGTGCCATAATATAAACAGAAGTTGGAGAAAGAGCAAGACAGAATGAAGAATATGAAGAACGTAAGAAAGTTGTGGTAAGAGTTGATGCAGCCTTGCCTACTTTGTTTAAAAAGATTTTATTTTAAATATTGTGAAAAAATCTCAAAAATATTGACATAATATTGACAAAACGGTATATTATAATGTGTAAAGGAGGTGTTGTGAAATGTTGGTTCAGTTTACAGTAAAAAATGTTTTATCATTTAAAGAAGAAGCAACACTGGATATGACAGCGATCAATGCGTATAAGGAACATAAATGTAATTTGATAGATATTGGCAAAAAAGAGAAATATATCCGGGTTGCAGCTATTTACGGAGCGAACGCCAGTGGAAAATCAAATTTTTATCTGGCAATGCGGTATTTTCAGAAAATTGTTTTAGAATCTTTAAATAGTGTTGAAGATGGAAAAAGCTCTGCAATAGAAAAATACTATTATCCTTTTATGTTTGAAAATAAAATGGAAGACTCAGAATTTCAGATAGTAGAAATTCTCGGTGATTATGAATATTGTTATGGTTTTGCATATAATGCAGAATATATTGCGGCAGAATGGTTGTATAGAAAGAATCTCAATACGAACCGAAGAGTGATGATTTTTGAAAGAACAAGAGAAATGCTCGCTTTTGGACCTTCTGTGAAAAAAGAATGCGAACTGTTTCAAGAACAGATTCCTACCGAAACGTTAACCCTGACTTTTTTTAATAAATTAAAATTAAAAACAGATATATTTAAAAAACTTTATAAGGGAATTATGAGCACTCTGATTGCTTCTGCGGATTCTTGTGAGAATCCAATGATTCTCGACCAGTTCTTACCCGAGATTATAGACAGCGACAAAGAAAAACTGCTGGAGTTTATGAATGCGATTGATACCGGCATCAAAGATATTGCTTATGATGACAGCGACAGAGAAATTGATTTTATCACGTACCATACGGGAAAGAAAGGGGAGGAATATGAATTAGATCTGTATTCAGAATCAGAGGGAACAATAAAAAGTATTGTATTGTTTATTTATGCCTGGATCGCTGTTCCAAGAAATGGTTCTATGTTTGTGGATGAGTTAAATGTAAAACTGCACCCGCTGTTGTTAAAATTTATTATAGACTTGTTTTATGAGGAACATTCAAGGGCGCAGTTGATTTATACCACGCATGATACCACCTTGATGGATAAGAAATTTTTCAGGAGAGATCAGATTTGGTTTGTACAGAAAGATGAATTTGGTTATTCGGAACTGTCTGCTTTGTCGGATTACAAAGTCAGATCCGATGCTTCTTTTGAAAAAGACTATCTGGCGGGAGTGTACGGGGGGATTCCATTTCTTAAGGAGTTTACACTGAGAGAGGATGTATAGATGGGGACGGATGATTTATTTAAGAAGAAAAACCGGGAGCGGAAAAAGAGAAAATTTGAATATAGATCGCCTAAGGCAAATTCTTTTTTGATAGTGACAGAGGGTAAGCGGACAGAGCCGTTTTATTTTAAAGGAATACAGAGATTGATTCAGGAAAAAGTCGGAGGAAGGATCGATGTCGTAAGTGTTCCTGTTGTTGACATATATGGAGAAGGATGTTCCACGGGAAAATTAATCGAAATGACAGAACAAATCGTGAAGAAAGCGAAAATAATTTATCAAAATGTATGGGTTGTATTTGACAGAGATGATTTTGACGATTTTGATCAGGCGATAAAAAAAGGAATGGAAAAAGGATATAAGATTGCCTGGAGCAATCAGTCGTTTGAATATTGGATTTATCTGCATTTTAATTACAGTGATTCCGGGCTTCACAGGGACGAATGGAATAAAAAATTAAACGAAATGTTCCAGCAATATAATTTGGGAGATGGAAAATACCGCAAAAATTATGAAGATATTTATAACATGCTGAATGTTGGTGATGGAGTAAACCACGCCATAAGGAATGCGAAACGAAGAATGGGAGAATTTGATGAAAAGAAGATGAAGCCGTCTATGTATGATCCGGGAACAACCGTGTACAAATTGGTGGAGGAGCTCAGGAAGTATCTGACAGATGATACGGACTGAGAGGCGGCATTTCGGCGGGGCAGAGCGATTGACATAGCAGGTGTTTCGTGCTATGATGCTTTTTAGAATTTCAGATGATAGATGGAGTGGCTGAAAATGGAGGAGGCGCTGAGGGGTCAGCATTTCTTCCATTTTTTGTTTGAATGTCAAACAAAGAAGCTTTTAATTGTAATAAAGAAGCAGTTATTTGAGGAGATAAGAGATGAATATTTTAACGGCAGAGCACTTACATAAAGCATACACGGCGGAGCGGATTCTGCTAAAAGATGCTTCTTTCAGTCTGGAGGAGGGAGAAAAGGTCGGTGTTATCGGAATTAACGGCATGGGAAAATCCACCCTGTTAAAGATTCTTGCCGGGACAGAAGAGGCAGATGAAGGCGTCGTGATCATGGGAAACCATGTGAAGCTTGCCTGGCTGGAGCAGACGCCCGTGCTGGAAAATACGGATTCAATTTTAGAAGCGGCGCTGCGGGGGCTGGACGTGCAGGATATGGTACTGGTCAGTCAGGCGAAATCTATGCTTTTTGAACTGGGATTTGCAGATACCAAAGGCGCTGTCGAGTATTTGTCAGGCGGACAGAAAAAGAGGATTGCGCTGGTAAATACGTTACTGCAGCCAGTAGAGCTTTTGATTCTGGACGAACCTACCAACCATTTGGATCATGAAATGTCCCAATGGCTGGAAGATTATCTTCTGCAGTTTAAGGGGGCGGTGGTGATGGTGACGCATGACCGTTATTTTCTGGACCGGATTGTGGATCGGATCGTGGAGGTGGAGCAAGGCGGGATCTACAGTTATCCCGGCAGTTATGCCGATTATGTGGCATTGAAAATGCAAAGGCAGAGTATGGAGCAGGCCAGTGAGCGTAAGCGGAAAAGTATCTTGAAAAAGGAGCTTGCCTGGCTGGCCAGAGGCGCCAGGGCCCGTTCCACAAAACAGAAAGCGCATATTCAGCGCATTGAAGATATGCTTGCCCAGGAGGGTCCCATAGAAGAAAAAAATGTACAGCTATCTTCTTTGGCTTCACGGATGGGGAAGAAAACCATAGAACTTTCAAACCTGTGCAAATCTTATGGAGAGCAGGTATTGGTGGATGATTTCAGTTATATTTTTCTGAAAGGGGACCGGATTGGCATTGTCGGTCCCAACGGCTGCGGAAAGTCCACCTTGTTGAAAATGATTCTGGGACAGGTTTTGCCGGACGCAGGAAACGTTGAAATAGGAGAAACCATTCGCATCGGTTATTTTTCTCAGGATAATTCCCATATGGAAGAGTCCATGAAAGCTATTGAGTATGTGCGTGAAGTGGCAGAATATATTAATACCGGGGACGGCAAAGTCAGCGCATCCATGCTGATGGAGCGTTTTCTCTTTGATGGAACGATGCAGTGGACGCCGATCGGGAAATTGTCCGGCGGCGAGCGCAGAAGGCTGTATCTTCTGCGGGTATTGATGGGGGCTCCCAATGTGCTTATTTTGGATGAGCCAACCAACGATTTGGACATTAAGACTTTGACCATTCTGGAGGATTATCTGGACGCTTTTGAGGGGATTGTGCTCATTGTGTCTCATGACCGTTATTTCCTGGAACGCCTGGTAAACAGAATTTTTGCTTTTGAAAACGGAGGGCGTCTGCAGCAGTATGAGGGAGGATACCTCGATTATAGCAGGGCGAGAGAGCAAAGGCAGCTTTCATCGCCGCATGCAAAAGAAACCGTCCGGAAAAAAACACTGGATAGTTCAGGAAATACGACGGTAAAAGGCAAACCAAGATTTGGAGAAAAGAAATTAAAATTTACCTATAAAGAACAGCAGGAATATGCTACTATAGAGGATGAGATACATCAATTGGAACAAAAACGGAAACGCCTGGAACTTGATATGGAGAAGAACGCTACGAACGCCGTGAAATTGTCAGAACTTGTCAGGGAAAAAGAGCAGGCGGAAACCATGTTGGAGGATAAAATGGACCGTTGGGTGTATTTGAATGATTTGGCTGAGAGAATAGCGGCGCAGAATGAGCCAGGCAGGGAGAAAGGGTAAAAAAGATATGTTAATTGTGCAATTCAGGCGTACAGAATGGAGGAGGCCATGGCAAAAGAAAAAGAAATTAAGACAAACGCCATGCGGATTTTGGACAGGCAGAAGATCAGTTACCAAGTAATTCAATATGAGTGTGAGGAATTTATAGATGGGATTCACACGGCAGAATTGACCAGAGTCCCCAGAGAACAGTCTTTTAAAACGCTGGTGCTTAGAGGCAGGAGCCGGCAGTATTATGTGTTTGTGCTGCCGGTCGAAGAGGAAGTACAGTTGAAAGAAGCCGCCAGGCTTGCCGGAGAAAAATCTGTGGAGATGATTCCGGTAAAGGACATTACCGCTGTCACGGGATATGTTCGGGGAGGCTGCAGCCCTCTGGGCATGAAGAAACAATATCCTGTATTTCTGCATGAAAAAGCGTTAGATTATGACAATATTTATGTCAGCGGCGGAAGGATTGGAACCACCCTCTGCCTGTCGGTGCAGGATTTGATCAGTATGACAGAAGCTAAGATCGGAAAATTTTAGAAAAGAACACAATTCGGGTTTTTCGTACAACGAATCATAAGTAAGATTCTGCGTCCATGTACCAGAAACTTATTTTTCATTGTACTTGTGTATTGGCTCAATGATATTTAGGTAATACCACAAAAGATATCTGTTCATCTGCAAAGCGGATGTCTGACGTCATAGCTGTGGCTGCGGCCGGAACATTCAACGCGGCAGACAGGCAAGTGAGTTTGCCGGAATATAAATCAGACAGTACATTTAGTAAAAATGGGAAAGGGGAAATGATATGGCATATCAGATTATTACAGACGGTTCCTGTGATTTGGGGCAGGAAATTTCACAGAAAACAGGCATAAAGGTGGTCCCTTTTTATGTGACTTTTGACGGTGTAAATTACAAGAAAGAAATCGAGGAAATCAGTATCCGCGATTTTTATCAGCAGATGGTAGACCACCCGCAGCAATTTCCCAAATCTTCCCTTCCTTCCGTACAGGATTATGTGGATGCATTTACGCCGTACGCCAAAGAGGGGAAGGATATTATCTGTCTGTGTATCACTACGAAGTTCAGTGGTTCTTATAATTCGGCCAGGACTGCGGCGGAACTTCTTTCAGAGGACTATCCGGCGGTAAAAATCCAGGTGGTGGATACCATGGTTAACACCGTTCTTCAGGGGATTTTGGTGTTGGAAGTTGTGCGGATGCAGCAGGCAGGCATGTCTTTTGAGGAGACTTTGGAGGGAATCGAGCGTATTAAGACCACAGGACGGATTATTTTTACTGTGGGAAATTATGAATACCTGATTCATGGAGGAAGAATCGGCAAAGTGATGGGGACTGCCGCTTCTACACTGGGAATTAAACCGCTGATTATGCTGCGTGAAGGAGAGATATTTCCAACTGGTCTTTCCCGAAGCCGCAAGAAAGCAATGAAGCGGCTGATTGAGCAGACAAAGGATCATTTTTCCAAGGTTGGAGAATCCCCTGAAGATTATCAGATTGTGGTGGGATATGGATATGATTATCAGGAGGCGGCAGTATTTCGTGATCAATTGCTGGCTTCCTTAAATACTTATGCGAAGTATGATCAGATTGATATTTTTCAAATCGGGGCGACCATTGGCGTGCATACAGGTCCCTACCCAATAGGATTGGGACTGATACGTAAATATGAAAAGGGATGAAAAGAGGAATAGGACATGCAGATAATCATTGTGGGCTGCGGCAACGTGGGGGCAACCCTGACGGAGCAGCTTAGTAAGGAAGGACATAATATAACAGCCATCGATATTGATGGAAACAGAGTGGAGTCAGTGGCAAATCAATATGACGTCATGGGAATTGTGGGAAACGGAGCCAGTTTTTCGGTACAAAATGAGGCGGGTATTGAAGACGCAGATCTGATGATTGCAGTAACGGCGTCAGATGAACTGAATATGTTATCCTGCCTGATAGCCAAAAAAGCCGGGGGCTGTTGTACCATTGCCAGGGTACGAAATCCAATTTATAATAAAGAAATTGCATATATCAAGGAGGAGCTGGGATTGTCTATGGTGATTAATCCAGAATATGCGGCTGCCTGCGAGATTGCGCGGCTGCTGAAATTTCCCTCTGCGATCAAAGTGGACACCTTTGCCAAGGGGCGTGTGGAGCTTTTAAAATGTAAAATTAATGAAGGATCCGTACTGCACGGGCGGCCGCTCACTTATCTGTCCAGCGGGCTGCACTGTGAGGTGCTGATTTGCGCCGTGCAGCGGGGGGATGAAGTCTTTATTCCGGATGGAAATTTTGAACTTCAGGAAAAAGATGTGATTACGGTGGTGGCTCCTTCCAGAAATGCCAATGAATTTTTTAAGAAAATCGGCATGGCTACCAACCGCATTAAAACCTGTATGATTATAGGAGGCGGGGAAACTACTTATTATCTGGCAAAACAGCTCTTGCCCATGGGAATCAGAATCAAGATTATAGAGCAGAACAAGGAACGATGCAATGAGCTTAGTGATCTGCTGCCGCAGGCCATGATTATTCATGGGGATGGAACGGAACGGAATCTGCTTCTGGAAGAAGGGCTGGATAAAGTACATTCTTTTGTATCCTGGACCAGTATGGATGAGGAAAATATTATGCTGAGCCTTTATGCCAAGAGTACGTCTAAGGCGAAGACGATTACCAAGGTACATAGGATTGATTATGATAAGATTATAGACAGCCTGGATTTGGGGAGCGTACTTTATCCCAAAAACATTACTGCGGAATATATTCTGCAGTATGTGCGCGCGATGCAGAACACCATTGGCAGCAATATTGAAACCCTGTATCAGATTATTGAAAATAAGGTGGAGGCACTGGAATTTCGGGTAAATGAGCAGTCAAGGCTGGTGGGCGTACCTTTAAAAGAATTACAGTTAAAGGATAATTTACTGATTGCCTGTATCAATCGCAAAGGAATTGTTATCACTCCCGGCGGGCAGGATTCGATTCAAATGGGAGATACGGTGGTGATTGTCACGACCAATCAGGGCTTCAATGATTTGAAGGACATTTTACGGTAAGAGAGGAAGCGGAAGAGAGTCATGAATTATTCAATTATCAGGTATATTCTTTGCAGGGTCCTGGAATTTCAGGCAGTATTTTTGGCGCTGCCCTGTTTGACGGCGGTTTTCTACAGAGAGAAAGAAGGATTTGCCTATTTGGCGGTACTTGCCGTGTGTCTGATTCTGGGCGAGGTGGGAAAACTGAAGAGGCCCAGGAGTACGGTATTTTATGCCAGGGAGGGATTTGTCGCAGTTTCCTTAAGCTGGATTCTTTTGAGTGTCACGGGGGTCCTGCCGCTGTTTTTGTCGGGAGAATTTCCTTCTTATACAGACGCGTTATTTGAAACGATTTCCGGCTTGACAACGACTGGGGCAAGTATCTTGTCAGATGTTGAGGCATTGTCTAAGTGTAATTTGTTCTGGCGCAGCTTTACCCATTGGATTGGAGGTATGGGCGTGCTGGTGCTGATTCTCGCTGTCCTTCCGCTTGCCGGAGGATATAATATGTATCTGATGCGGGCGGAAAGCCCCGGTCCTACGGTGGGTAAACTGGTTCCCAGAGTAAAGCATACGGCACGGATGCTGTATAAAATGTATTTCATTTTGACAGTGATACAGATTGTACTGCTTCTAATCACAGGAATGTCTCCCTTCGAGTCAATGACGCATTCCTTTGGCACGGCGGGTACGGGAGGATTTGGGGTATTGAATACCAGCATTGGAGAGTATTCCATTGCCTCCCAGGCGGTCATTACCATATTTATGATTTTGTTTGGCATTAATTTTAATGTCTATTATCTGTTGTGGGTGCGAAAACCCCTGCAGGCGTTCCGCCATGAAGAGATGCGGTATTACCTGGGCATTATTTTGGCGGCAATTCTGCTGATTACCATAAATATACGTGGGGGATTTGCTTCCTTGCTGGAGGCGTTTCATCATGCAGCTTTCCAGGTGGCTTCCATTATCACAACTACCGGGTTTTCCACTGTGGATTTTAACTTGTGGCCAGAATTTTCCAAGTTTATTCTGGTGCTGTTGATGTTTGTGGGCGCCTGTGCCGGAAGCACCGGAGGCGGGATTAAAGTGTCTCGCATTATCATTATGCTGAAACTGGTAAAGAGTGAGCTGTCGTATTTGATTCATCCCAAACGTGTGCGCCAGGTTCATTTTGAACAACGCGTGGTGAGTAAAGAGGTATTGCGTTCCATTTCTGTTTTTTTTATCGCCTATGCCGTGATTTTTGGGCTTTCCGTGTTGCTCATTGCGCTGGATAACCTTGGGTTTACTACGAATTTTACCGCGGTGGCCGCGACTTTGAATAATATTGGACCGGGATTGGACCAGGTGGGGCCGGCCAGTAATTTCTCCGTATTTTCCCAGCCGGCAAAATATGTGCTGATGTTTGATATGCTTGCCGGGCGTTTGGAATTGTTCCCCTTGCTGCTGTTGTTTACGCCCTCAACCTGGAAGCGGTCCTGATGGTTTCCGGTATGTGGACAATGGAAAGGAAGTGTTCGGATGCGCAGAATGGAATTTAAGATGGAGCGGACCGGTTTACTTAAAGAGGGGGATATTCTTCCGGTGACGGAGGGAAAGCTTCCCACCTCATATTATTATACATTGGGCAAGGCATACGCCATGTCAGCAAACTACTCTTTTTCCGAGCGGCTTCATGCGAAAGAGGGGAAAGTGGTAGAGATTCATGAAACTTCGAAAGGTTTTTTCGTGACGGTGGAATTTGAGGAAGAAGAAAAGCGTATGAATCCTGTATAAAATGGAGGGAACGTAATGTCATTAAGACAAGATGCGAAGCAGATTGTCGCAGAAGCCATACGGGAAGTCCTGCCGGATCAGGCAGTGAAACAGGCGTTGGAGGAAAAAGATTTCGGAAATGGCAAAATAGTCGTGGCGTCAGTTGGAAAAGCGGCATGGCAGATGGCGAAAGCAGCGTCAGAGCTGTTGGGAAACCGGATAGAAAGGGGCGTGGTATTGACGAAATACCATCATGCCTTTTCCGGACTTCCCCGTATGGTCTGTTATGAAGCAGGGCATCCGGTTCCAGATAACAATTCTTTTCGAGGTACGGAAGCGGTGCTGGAACTTGTTCAGGATTTGGCGCCGCAGGACACCGTATTATTTTTGTTATCCGGCGGCGGTTCAGCTTTGTTCGAAAAACCGTTAATACCAGGAGAAGAGCTTGCAGAAATTACACAACAGCTTTTGGCTTGCGGCGCTGATATTGTTGAAATCAACACCATTCGCAAACGCCTTTCCGTTGTCAAAGGTGGAAAATTTGCCCAATGCTGTGAACCGGCGCAGGTATATAACATTGTGCTCAGTGATGTTTTAGGAGACCCTTTGGATATGATTGCCTCCGGTCCGGCTTACCCGGATTCTTCCACTTGTGAAATGGCGCGCGCCATTGTACAGAAGTACAGACTGCGGCTTAGCAGAAGGGCGAGAGAGTGCCTGAACATCGAAACGCCTAAGGAGCTTGGCAACGTGGAAACGAGGGTTACTGGAAGCGTGAAACATTTATGCCAGGCAGCGGCCCGGGCCTGTGAAAAATTAGGATATAAGACAGTAATTTTAACCGATCAACTGGCTTGTGAGGCAAAAGAAGCTGGTTCCTTTTTAGCCTCCGTAGCAAAAAGCCATGTGGATTCTGTCCAAAGTCTGGCTTTTATCGCGGGGGGAGAAACCGTGGTGCATGTGACCGGAAAAGGAAAAGGCGGACGCAATCAGGAACTGGCGTTGGCGGCGGCTTTGGGGATCGCGGGGCTGAAAGGTGCGGCAGTATTTAGCTTTGGCAGTGACGGTACGGATGGACCGACGGACGCGGCAGGAGGTTTTTGCGACGGAGATACCAGGGAGCGTTTGTATCAACAGGGAATGGACATCGACGAAGTATTAAAACAAAACGATTCCTATCATGCCCTGCAGAAATGCGGCGGGCTGATTGTGACCGGAGCTACTGGGACGAATGTAAACGATGCGGCAGTGGTTTTGATCGCTGGAAAGCAAACAGTGCTTTTTAAATGAAATAGGTGAATGATGGCTGAAAGGACAAAAGGCGGATAAATATGGCAGCAAAAATATTGGAAAATGAAAAATTGCAGACACGGGTCGCGACGATTGGAATTATTGTGGAGGAGGAATCTTCTGTGGAGGAATTAAATCAGATTCTTCATGAGTACGGAGCATATATTATTGGAAGAATGGGCATTCCCTATCCGCAGAAAGGCATTCACATCATCAGTATTGCAGTGGACGCCCCTCAAAACGTAATCAGCGCCCTTTCCGGCAAGCTGGGAAAGCTGCCTGGAATCAGCAGTAAAGCGGCTTATTCTAAGATCTGAATGAAAAGGAGTTTGTGTATGAGTTTGAACGATATGCCTTCCGCAGACCGTGTTCATATCGGTTTTTTTGGAAGAAGAAATGCAGGAAAATCCAGTGTGGTGAATGCAGTGACAGGACAAAACCTGGCGGTGGTATCCCAGGTGAAAGGAACTACCACAGATCCCGTGCAGAAGGCAATGGAGCTTCTGCCTATGGGACCAGTTGTAATTATAGATACCCCTGGGATAGACGATGAAGGGGAACTGGGGGAGCTGCGCGTGCAGAAAACCAGACAGATTTTAAATAAGACGGACGTGGCGGTGCTGGTGATAGACGGCACGGCGGGGATTACGTCCTCGGACCAGGAGCTTCTCAGGATATTGAAAGCGAAAGAAATTCCTTATGTTCTGGCTTTTAATAAAGAAGACCTGAGAGAAGAAAAAGCGGATGATATCGATTGGGGGACGGCAGAACAGGGACATTTTGTCAGAGTCAGCGCCCGAACCGGCTTTCAGATCGAAGATTTAAAAGAAAAAATTGCAAATCTGGCGGTTGTGGAAGAGAATAAGCGGCGTATTGTGGGCGATTTGCTGAAACCTTCGGATTTTGTGGTACTGGTGACGCCAATTGATCAGGCTGCGCCCAAAGGAAGGCTGATTCTGCCTCAGCAGCAGACGATTCGCGATATTTTGGAGTCAGAGGCGGTGGCGGTGGTAGTTCAGGAGCCTGAATTGTCAGGCACGCTGCGGCAGCTTGGGAAGCGGCCGGCAATGGTAATTACGGACAGCCAGGCGTTTGCCAGGGTCAGTGAGGATACGCCCGGTGAGATACCATTAACTTCTTTTTCCATTTTATTTGCGAGGTACAAAGGGAATCTTGAGACGGCGGTACGGGGTGCGGCAGCGATAGAACGTTTACAGGACGGCGATAAGATTCTGATTTCGGAAGGGTGTACCCATCACAGGCAATGTGATGATATTGGCTCCGTGAAAATTCCCCGCTGGCTGAAAGAATATACAGGAAAACAGCTTGAGATTCAATTATCCTCCGGGACGGAATTTCCGGAAGATTTGTCTGCCTATCAATTGATTATTCATTGCGGGGGATGTATGCTGAATGAAAGGGAGATGCGTTACCGCCAGAAATGCGCCATAGATCAGGAGATTCCTATCACCAATTATGGGACTGCCATTGCCTATATGCAGGGGATTTTGCGCCGCAGCGTGGAATTATTTCCGCAGGCGCTTGCACAGCTTACGCAAAAATAGACGGGTACGAAAACTGGTGCAGGTATGGAGGAACGCATGGCAGAAAGAATTTTAGTGGTGGATGATGAGAAAGAGGTAGCGGATTTGTTGGAACTTTATCTGATAAATGAAGGCTACCAGGTATGCAAATTTTATCAGGGCACGCAGGCGTTGGAATGTGTGGAACGGCAAACAATT
Source organism: Lachnospiraceae bacterium (assembly GCA_009911185.1). GTDB lineage: Bacteria > Bacillota > Clostridia > Lachnospirales > Lachnospiraceae > Petralouisia. Next base: position 22,544 of record QXWW01000024.1, on the reverse strand, counting down.
GACCTGGCGCTGCTGGATGTGATGCTGCCGGACACGGACGGTTTCGGTCTTTGCCAGAAAATACGTAAAAATCATTATTTTCCTATCATAATGCTGACGGCGAGAGTGGAGGATGTGGATAAAATTAATGGTCTCATGCTGGGCGCAGACGATTATATTACCAAGCCGTTCAATCCCCTGGAAGTGGTAGCGCGGATTAAGACGCAGCTACGCCGCTATCACCGTTATAATCAGGCGGAGAATGCTCAAACTGTGGAAAACGAAGGGGATGAACTGGAAGTGCGGGGGCTTGTAATAAATTGCCGCACTCATAAGAGTACGCTGTATGGGAAGGAATTAGATTTGACGCCGCGGGAGTTTTCTATATTATGGTATTTGTGCGAGCATCAGGGAGAAGTGGTTTCAGCGGAAGAATTGTTTGAAGAAGTCTGGAAAGAAAGGTATTTGGACAGCAATAACACGGTAATGGCGCATGTGGCCAGAATCCGGGAAAAAATGCAGGATTCTTATCGCAATCATAAATTTATTAAAACAGTATGGGGCGTGGGATATACGATTGAGAAGTAAGCTGGAGGAACCTATGAAGGATGACAAGCATATTACATCTGTTATATTAAAGCGTTTTTTCCGTAAAATGCTGTTTGCCGGTTTGATTTGCATGGCGGCGCTGCTGGCCTGCCTCTTTTTGGGAAAGGCTTTTTTTGGTTCTTTTGTCTGGTATGGTAATGAGGGCGCTTATCCTCTGCTTCACTGGATTTCGGAAAACCAGGGTATCTTTGTAGGGGGCCTGTTTCTGACGGGGCTTTTTTTAGTTGGAATCTTTTACTGGATAAGACTTTTGAATTATTTTCAGGAGGTAGTAAACGCCATGGAGAAGCTTGCTGGCGAAGAGCCGATTCGGCTGCGGGCGGAACTGCGCGAGGTGGAAGAACACATGAACGAAGTACAGTTTCAGATTCGGCGTAATGAGCAACTGGCAAGGGAAGCAGAACAGCGGAAAAACGATCTGGTGGTGTATCTTGCCCATGATTTGAAAACGCCCCTTACCTCCGTCATTGGTTATCTGACCCTGCTGCGGGAAGAAAAACAGATTTCATCAGAGCTGCGTGAAAAATACCTCTCCGTTTCCCTGGAAAAAGCAGAACGGTTGGAGGAGCTAATCAATGAATTTTTTGAAATAACCAGATTTAACCTGACGGATCTGGAACTGGAAACGGTGACCGTTTCCCTGAAACGAATGCTAGAACAGATTGTTTATGAATTTCAGCCGGTATTGGCAGAGAAGCGAATGACATGCAGCCTGGAACTGGAAACAGAGGAATTGAAAATCACCTGTGACACGAATAAGATGCAGCGGGTTTTTGACAATTTGCTTCGCAATGCATTGCTCTATGGGTATGAGGGAAGCGTTATAATCTGCAGGGCAAAGGCCCGATCTGAAAACTTGTGTATTCAGGTGGAAAATCGGGGCGCAACGATTCCCGAAGAAAAGCTGAACCGTATATTCGAACAGTTTTACCGTCTGGATTCGGCAAGGCAGAGTAAAACCGGAGGCGCCGGGCTGGGACTTGCCATTGCCAGGGAAATCGTAGAGCGTCACGGCGGAAGGATTCAGGCAGAAAGCCGGGAAGAGAAGACCATATTTACAGTAGAAATTCCTGCGAAACAATGAAGCGGATCTTCATAAAATCTTAAAAAGTTTGAGAGAAAAAACGTAAGAACCTTTGATGTCCTTTGTCTATACTAAGAGTAAGCGAAAACCAGATGAATCTGAAGATTTGAGTGCAGAAAGGACAGAAGGGCTATGGAATATTATACTGGTGCAGATTATAAAGGGATTTCAGGAAGGAAAAGAAAAACTTCTCTTAGAAAGAAAAGGGCGGTCCGCCGCAGACGCAGAAGAATTTACGCGGGAATGCTTCTGCTGCTGGCGGCAGGTATTTTTCTCGGCGCCAAGACGCTGATTCCGGGGATAATGCAGACCGGGGAGGGCAGAGTTCTGCAGTTGTTAAACAGCGCCGTGCAGGAAGAGTATCCACAGGAACTTTTGGAAATGCTGCAAAGAAATGAAGAGACGTATGAGTTTGTGGCAAATTACCCTAATCGCGAGCAATTTCTGGGACAAGTAATAGATGTTTCCGATGTCTGTAAGGAAGAAAAAATACCTTTGCTGCTGCAGTGGGATCTGCGCTGGGGATACGATAATTACAGCGGCAGTATGATAGGAACTGCCGGCTGCGGGCCTACCTGTATGGCTATGGCATATCTGGGTCTGACTGGCGATACGCAAATGAATCCCAGAAATATGGCAGAGTATGCGCAAAAAAACAAATATAGTACAGAAGCAGGGACAAGCTGGAGTTTTTTTACAGAAGGAGCGGCGGGGCTTGGACTTTGCGGACGGGAACTGCCTTTGAGCGAAAACGTCATGAAGCAGGCGCTGGATTTGGGGAATGTAATTATCTGCAGTATGAGGCCGGGAGATTTTACAACGACAGGGCATTTCATTCTTCTTCGGGGATATGATGAGAGAGGATTTTTTGTCAATGACCCGAACAGCAGAAAGAACAGTGAGAAGCAGTGGGATTTTGAAACTTTAAGCGGTCAGATAAAATGCTTATGGGAAATCAGTTCTGATTAGAATCAGAAACAGCCTGGAAAGGAGATACCATCCAGGCTGTTTTTTCGTATTTCTTTCTATAAGGAGATACTTACTTTGTTATCTTGTTGTCTTGATGGCCGCCTCCACGAATCCTTTGAACAGCGGATGGGGGCGGTTGGGCCGGGATTTTAATTCGGGGTGCGCCTGGGTGGCGATGAACCAAGGGTGATCTGAGATTTCTACCATTTCCACAATCCTGCCGTCCGGTGAAAGGCCGCACAGTTTCATACCGTGTTCGGTTAATACAGACCGGTAATCATTGTTCACCTCATAACGGTGCCGATGCCTTTCGTGTATGGTGTCTTCCCCGTATACCTGGAACGCTTTGGAGTTTTTGTCCAGGAGGCAGGGGTAAGAACCGAGCCGCAGTGTTCCGCCGATATCCTCCACGCCGCTTTGATCCGGCATAAGTGCAATTACCGGATGGGTAGTGTTTGGATTCAGCTCGATACTGTGGGCATCGTGAAAGCAGCAGACATTTCTTGCATATTCAATGATGGCCACCTGCATTCCAAGACAGAGACCCAGGTACGGTATCTTATGTTCGCGGGCATACCGGGCTGCGGTGATCATGCCCTCCACGCCCCGGTCGCCAAAGCCGCCGGGAACTAAAATGCCCTGTACTTTTCCGAGGATTTCTTCTACATTATCTGTATGCAGCAATTCAGAATCAACCCATTTGATATTTACTGTGGCGCGTTCTGCAATTCCTCCATGTTTTAAGGCTTCCACCACAGAGATGTAAGCGTCGTGCAGAGCCGTATATTTTCCAACCAGGGCGACTTCCACTTCTTTGTTAGGGTTTCTGAGTGCGTCCACCATATCGATCCAGTCGGTAAGATCCGGTTGCGGGCAATCTAAATGAAGACATTCACATGCTACCTGCGCAAGGTTTTCCGCCTCCATGGCAAGGGGAGCCTCGTAAAGATATTCCACATCCAGGTTCTGCAGGACGCGGCTGCACGGCACATTACAGAATAAGGCAATTTTGTCTTTGATTCCCTGGTCTAAGGGATACTCGGAACGGCAAACAATAATATCAGGCTGAATCCCCATGCCCTGCAGTTCTTTTACACTTGCCTGTGTAGGCTTTGTCTTCATTTCTCCGGAGGCGCTGATATAGGGAATCAGAGTTACATGAATCAGGATGGCATTCTCATGTCCGACTTCGTGCTGGAACTGGCGAATGGATTCCAAAAAAGGCTGGCTCTCCATATCGCCTACGGTGCCGCCCACTTCGATAATGGCAATGTGAGTGTCCTCCGTAGTGAAATTCCGGTAAAAACGGCTTTTGATCTCATTGGTGATATGAGGAATAACCTGGACGGTACCGCCGCCGTAGTCTCCCCGGCGTTCTTTTTGCAGTACGGACCAGTACACCTTGCCGGTGGTGACGTTGGAATTTTTCCCCAGGTTCTCATCAATGAAGCGTTCATAGTGTCCAAGATCCAGATCTGTTTCTGCGCCGTCATCCGTGACGAAAACTTCTCCGTGCTGGATAGGGTTCATGGTTCCGGGGTCAATATTGATATACGGATCAAATTTCTGCATGGTAACTTTGTATCCGCGCGCTTTTAAAAGACGTCCCAGGGAAGCTGCTGTAATTCCTTTTCCCAGGCCGGAAACCACGCCACCAGTTACAAAGACGTATTTTACGGACATAGTAGATCCTCCTTCAGTATGTATCATTTTCAATAATTAATACATTATACAACCTATGAAGAAAGAAATCTAGGATTTTTGTAAAAAAGTTTATAAAAAGTTTAGAAATATTGTAGAAAAGTTTCCAAAGAAAATATTGCTTTTCAAAAAGAATGCACATATAATAAAATAGTGTCGCCGAATAGTAGGGAGCGATATTCAGGAGGAAATCAATGGAGAACAAAGGAAATAACAATATGAATGGGAATAATAACGGCGGGAACAATAATGGCGGGAATAATAACGGCGGGAATAACCGGAATGGAATGACGATTATGATTTTCATCCTTGCGGCTTTGGTGGTGCTGTTTCTGACAAGTCTTCTGAACAGTTGTGCCAAAGATGCCACCAATAAAGAGATTACTTATTCCGAATTTATTAATATGGTGGAAAGCGACAAGGTGGAAGAAGTTACCTTTACTTCCAACAGAATTAAGATTAAGCCTAAGAGTGAGAATAAATTATACCGGATTAGTTATTATACCGCAGAATTGAATGATGAAACCCTGCTGCCCCTGCTCAAGGAGCATGGCGTGAAATTCAGCGGCACGGTGGAGGACGTTTCTTCCGCGATTATGTGGAACATGGTAAGCTATATTCTTCCGTTGGTAATTGTTTGGATCTTATTGTATTTTTTCATATTCCGTAAGATGGGAGGCGGAGGCGTCATGGGAGTGGGCAAGACCACTGCCAAGGTGTACGTGGAGAAATCTACAGGAGTGACCTTTAAGGACGTTGCAGGCCAGGACGAGGCGAAGGACTCCCTGCAGGAAGTGGTGGATTTTCTGCATAATCCCAAGAAATATACGGATATTGGCGCCAAGCTTCCCAAGGGCGCGCTGTTGGTAGGCCCTCCGGGAACTGGTAAAACCCTGCTCGCCAAAGCAGTTGCAGGAGAGGCGAAGGTGCCTTTTTTCTCCCTGGCGGGTTCGGATTTCGTAGAGATGTTCGTCGGCGTGGGAGCTTCCCGCGTCAGGGACTTATTTAAAGAAGCGCAGAAGCAGGCGCCCTGTATTATTTTTATTGATGAGATTGACGCGATAGGTAAGAGTCGTGATACCAGATATGGCGGGAATGATGAAAGAGAGCAGACATTGAACCAGCTTTTGGCGGAAATGGATGGTTTCGATACGTCTAAGGGGTTGCTGATTCTTGCTGCGACCAACCGTCCGGAGGTTCTGGATAAGGCATTGCTGCGACCCGGAAGGTTTGACCGCAGAATTATTGTGGATAAGCCGGATCTCAAGGGCCGGGTGGAGACGTTGAAGGTACATGCCAAGAATGTGCTGATGGATGAAACGGTTGATCTGGATGCGATTGCCCTGGCTACGTCGGGAGCGGTGGGTTCTGATCTTGCAAATATGATTAACGAGGCGGCGATCAATGCTGTCAAAGCTGGCAGGAAGTATGTAAATCAGGGAGATCTTTTTGAATCTGTGGAGGTAGTAATCGCGGGAAAAGAAAAGAAAGACCGGATTATGAGTCCCAAAGAGAAGAAAATGGTGGCTTATCATGAAGTCGGCCATGCCCTGGTAACTGCTTTGCAGAAAGATACTGAGCCAGTTCAGAAGATTACCATTGTGCCCAGGACTATGGGCACCCTGGGTTACACAATGCAGGTGCCGGAGGAAGAAAAGTTCCTGATGACCAAAAACGAGCTGGCTGCGCGTTTAGTGACGTACATGGGCGGCCGTGCAGCAGAGGAAATTGTATTTGACTCAGTTACCACAGGGGCTTCTAATGATATTGAGCAGGCGACCAAGATCGCGCGCGCCATGGTAACGCAGTATGGTATGTCTGAAAAGTTTGGACTGATGGGGCTTGTTACTGTTGAGAATCAATATCTGGATGGCAGGGCGAGTCTGAACTGTGGAGAAGATACGGCGGCGCAGATAGACCAGGAAGTGATGCGGATATTGAAAGCGAGCTATGATGAAGCGGTACGTCTTCTTCAGGAAAACAGGGGTATTTTGGATAAGATTTCTCAATATCTGTATGAGCATGAAACCATTACCGGCAAGGAATTTATGAAAATTTTCCGGGAATTAAAAGGTATTGCAGAGAAAGAGGAGCAGTCAAAGACAGATAAAGCGGCAGAGAAGTTCAGACAGGAAGAGAACGATATGCCTGAGTTTTCTCAGGAAGAACAGAATTATGAAGAGTATTACCGGGTGAAACCCAGAGTAAAGCCACAAGAAGAGAGGAAGGAGAGTCTGAAGGATGTCGACAGGTGGCGGGAATTTCCGCAGGAAGTGAATACGCTTAAGGAAGCGGAAGATTTCCCCCAGGAAGTGAATACACTTAAGGAAGCGGAAGAATTTCCGCAGGAAATCAATACTTTGGAGGAAACCGATGGATTTCCACTGGAGGTCAATACGCTTGAAGGGGCGGAAAGTTTTTCACAGGAAGTGAATACGCTTAAGGAAGCGGAAGGTTTCCCGCAGGAAGTGAATACCCTGAAAGAAACAGAAGGTTTCCCGCTGGAGGTAAATACTCTGGAGGGGGCAGAAGGACTTTTGAGGAAAGTGGGCGTCTTAGAAGAAATGAGTGCCCTGGATAGTAATGTACAGCAGAAAGCTGAAGAAAGTACGCAGCAGGGTACAAAAGAGCTTCTAAGGAATGCTATGACCGGGAAAGAAGTGGATACCCTGGAAGGAAGCGAAGAGTTTTTGGCGAGAGGCAATGACCAGGAAGAAGTGAATACCCTGGAAGGCGTCGAGGAGTTCCTGTTAAAAGGCAATGTTCAGGGAGAAGTGAATACTCTGGAGAGCGTCGAAGAGTTCCTGTTAAAAGGCAATGACGAGGAAGAAGTGGATACGCTTAAGGAAGCGGAAGGTTTCCCGCAGGAAGTGAATACCCTGGAGGGAAGTGAAGCGTTGCAGCGGAAGAGGAATGCTCTCGAAGAAGCGAATGCCTGGAGCGGGGAAGGAGAAGCTTTGGTGAAAGATAATTCATTGCAAGCGTTCAATGTTTCTTCAGAAGCGGATGAGAAAGATGTGGTTTTTCTGGAAGCGGAGGAGATTGCACAACATTCGATTGTTCGTGAAGTGATTCCGGAGGAATTAACGCGAAAAGTGTTTAATCGGGAAGAGAAGGAAATTCTTGTGGAAGAGGTCCAGGAAGAACCGAAAATATCTGCCCTTGAAATGTTCCGCAAAAATGCAAGAAAGACGTCCGTGGAAGAGGCGGAAGAAACAGAGGTTCAGCAGGCTTCTCATGAGGAACCGGAAGAGATCATTCAGGAAACTCGTCAGGAGGAGACACAAGAGCCTGAGCCGGAAGATGGAGAGGATTATTTAGATAAATTGTTAAAAGGGATGAAATAATGTTTGACATTCAGGAGGAATTAAAAAAAATTCCCCAGAAACCTGGGGTTTATATCATGCATGATAAGAGAGACGCCATTATTTATATTGGCAAGGCGGTCAGTCTTCGGAATCGGGTGCGCCAGTATTTTCGTCCCAGCCATAATGAGGGACTGAAAAAGGAACAGATGGTAAAACAGATTGAGAGGTTTGAATATATCATTACCGATTCTGAACTGGAAGCGCTTATTTTGGAGTGCAATCTTATAAAGGAACACAGACCAAAATATAATACTATGCTGCGGGATGACAAAACATACCCTTATATCAGAGTGACGCTGGGAGAAGCTTTTCCCAGAGTCCTCTTTTCACGTCAGATGAAAAAAGATAAATCCCGCTATTTTGGTCCATATACCAGTGCAGGCGCAGTCAAAGATACCATAGAGCTGATTGATAAGATCTATGCGCTCCGGACCTGCAGCCGTACGCTCCCCAAAGATATTGGAAAAGAGCGGCCTTGTCTGAATTATCATATCCACCAGTGCATGGCGCCCTGCCAAGGATATATCAGCGAGGAAGAATACCGTCGGAAAATCGGACGGGCAATGGAATTTTTAAATGGAAATTACCAGCCCGTATTAAAGGAACTGGAAGAAAAGATGCAGACGGCTTCTGAAAATATGAATTTTGAAAAGGCAATTGAATACCGGGAGTTATTAAAAGCAGTAAAACAGATTGCCCAGAAGCAGAAAATTACCAGCTCTGATGGAGAAGACAAGGATATTATCGCAATGGCATCCGACGCAGAGGACGCTGTGGTACAGGTGTTTTTCATTCGCGACGGAAAGCTGATCGGTCGGGATCATTTTCATGTAAGCGTGGGGAGTGAGGACACCAGACCCCAGGTGCTTGCCACATTTTTAAAACAATTCTATGCCGGTACGCCTTTTATTCCCAGAGAGCTTATGCTTCAGGAGGAAATTGAAGAAGTAAAGGTGATTGAGGAATGGCTCTCTCAGAAGCGGGGGCAGAAAGTTTATGTGCGCGTGCCCAAAAAGGGAACAAAGGAAAAACTGGTGGAGCTTGCCGCACAGAATGCCGGCATGGTACTTTCCCAGGATAAGGAAAAAATCAAACGTGAAGAGGGAAGAACGATAGGGGCGTTAAAGGAAATTGGCAGGTTGCTGGATTTGGAGGATTTAAAACGTGTGGAGGCATACGACATTTCGAATATCAGCGGCTTTGAATCGGTGGGTTCTATGATTGTGTATGAGAAGGGAAAGCCAAAGCGCAGCGATTACCGTAAATTTAAACTGCGTACAGTGACCGGGCCGGATGATTATGGCTCCATGTACGAGGTGCTGACCAGGCGTTTTTCCCATGGAATGAGGGAACAGGAAGAACTGAAAGAGCGGAATATGGAACAGCAATACGGCAGTTTCACCCGTTTTCCGGATTTGATTATGATGGACGGAGGAAAAGGACAGGTGAATGTGGCGTTGCGGGTATTAGAAGAACTTAAGTTACAAATTCCGGTGTGCGGGATGGTGAAAGATGATAATCACAGAACCAGGGGCCTATACTATCATAATCAGGAAATTCCGATTGACCGCCACAGCGAGGGATTTAAGCTGATTACCCGTATACAGGACGAAGCGCACCGGTTTGCCATTGAATTTCACCGTTCGCTGAGAAGCAAGGAGCAGGTACATTCTGTTTTGGACGATATTCCGGGGATTGGCGCGGTTAGAAGGAAAGCGCTGATGAAAAGGTTCTTATCCCTGGACGCCATACGTGAGGCGGATGTGGAGACGCTTGCAGAGCTGCCCTCCATGAATGAACAGTCTGCAAAAGCGGTCTATGAATTTTTCCACAGGCCGTCTGTTGAAGAGGAATAGGTTTTATGGTAAAATGAGAAGCGAACGGCGAAGCATAAATGGAGGTCGGATGCGTGTAGTATATGGCCGAAATAGGATTTTCCCAATGAAAGGAGAAGCAGAATGAGCGGTGTAAGCGTAAAAAAGATCGTAGACAAAATGAAATTAAAGATACTCAATCCGGAGGTGGATGTTAATTCCCGTAAAGTAACGACTGCGGAAGTGAATCGTCCGGCCCTGCAGCTTACAGGATATTTTGATTATTTTGAAAAGACCAGAATAGAAATTATCGGTATGGTGGAATATACTTATATACAAAAACTGAGCCAGGAAGAAAAATTGGATGTATACCAGAAATTTTTCTCACATAATATTCCCTGTGTGATTTTCAGCCGTGACCTGAAGCCGGATGAGGATTTGATGAGGATAGCCACTGAGAACCAGACCCCGGTCTTGTCCACAGATTACGGAACTTCCGCATTTATGGCGGAGCTTATCTACTATCTGGGTGAAGCGCTTGCACCTTGCATTTCCATTCACGGCGTTTTAGTGGACGTATATGGCGAGGGGCTTCTTATCATGGGTGAGAGCGGTATCGGTAAGAGTGAGGCGGCGTTGGAGCTGATTCGCAGAGGCCACCGTCTGGTAAGCGACGATGTGGTGGAGATACGCAGAATTAACGAGCATACCCTGGTGGGGACTGCGCCGGACATTACCCGGTATTTTATTGAAATGAGGGGCGTGGGCATTATCGACGTCAAGACTTTATTTGGCGTGGAGTGCGTAAAAGAGAAGCAGAATATCGATCTGGTAATCAAGCTGGAAGACTGGAAAAAAGAGAATGAGTACGACCGTCTGGGCATGGAAGAGGAATACACGGAATTTCTGGGCAATAAGGTCGTATGCCATTCCCTGCCGATACGTCCCGGCCGGAATCTGGCCGTTATTTGCGAGACTGCTGCAGTCAATCACAGGCAGAAGAAAATGGGATATAATGCGGCTCAGGAATTGTATCGCCGGGTACAGGCGAATCTTCAGAAAAATTCCAGTGAGGAGGAAGAAGACTAATCTATGGAACGAAAAAATGCATGGAATAAGTATTCAAAAGAGCAGAAAGAAGCGGTATTTTCTTTTGCAGAGGAGTATAAAAAGTTTATTTCAGACTGTAAAACAGAGAGAGAATGCGTAACAGAACTGATTGTCCAGGCAAAAGCGGCCGGATTTGAAGATTTGAAGGAAGTAATAGAGTCGGGGCGCAGTATCCAGGCTGGAGATAAGTTATATGCAGCAAATATGGGTAAAATGCTCAGTTTGTTTGTGATTGGAAAGCAGCCCCTGGAGAGGGGAATGAATATTTTAGGCGCCCATATTGACTCGCCCCGATTGGATTTAAAGCAGGTTCCCCTTTATGAGGATACCGAGATGGCGATGCTGGATACCCATTATTACGGCGGCGTGAAAAAGTACCAGTGGGTAGCGCTTCCGCTGGCGCTCCATGGCGTTGTTGTGAAAAAAGACGGAACAAAAATCATGGTGAATATCGGCGATAACGACGGGGATCCGGTATTTGGCGTCAGCGATCTTCTGGTCCATCTTGCCTCTGAGCAATTGGAGAAAAAAGCGGCAAAGGTAATCGAAGGGGAAAACCTGGACCTTCTGGTAGGAAGTATTCCCTTTTCTTCCGCAGAGGAGAAGGAGAAATCCAAAGAAGCCGTGAAAATAAATGTACTGAATATTTTGAAAGAACAGTATAATATAGAAGAGGAGGATTTTCTGTCTGCGGAAATTGAAGTAGTACCTGCCGGGAAGGCAAGAGATTATGGACTGGACCGGAGTATGATTATGGGATATGGGCATGACGACCGGGTATGCGCGTATCCTTCCTTTGCGGCGATTCTGGAAGCCGGCGTGTGTGAAAAGACCAGCGTTTGTCTGCTGGTAGACAAGGAAGAAGTGGGAAGCGTGGGAGCAACCGGTATGCACTCCCAGTTTTTCTCCTATATGGTGGCTGAAATTTTGGAGGCAATGGGCAGCTATAGTCAGGTTGTATTCAACCGCTGTATGGCAAATTCAAACGTGCTGTCCTCGGATGTGAGCGCAGCTTATGACCCGCTGTATGCGTCTGTGATGGAGAAGCGCAACTGTGCTTATTTTGGAAACGGGTTGGTATTTAATAAGTACACTGGTTCCCGGGGAAAGAGCGGTTCTAACGATGCAAATCCGGAATATATGGCGAAGCTGCGCCGTATGATGGAGGACAACGGCGTTTCTTTCCAGACTTCCGAATTGGGAAAGGTGGATCAGGGCGGCGGCGGCACGATCGCTTATATTCTTGCAAATTATAATATGTCGGTGATTGACAGCGGTGTGGCCGTGCTTAATATGCATGCGCCGTGGGAGATTATCAGCAAAGCGGATCTTTATGAGGCGAAGTTGGGATATACAGTATTTTTGAAAGAGGCTTAATGTGAAGGAATCATTTTGGGAAGAATTACGAAAGATAACAGAGCATTGTTTTGCAGAGGAGAAAATGAGCGGACATACTACATTTCATGCCGGGGGACCGGCGGAATATTATGTCCGTCCCAAACGGATGCAGGTGGCAAAGATTCTTTCTCTGTGCCGAACCTATGCAATTCCCTGGCTGGTTATTGGAAACGGCAGTAATCTTCTGGTGGGCGATAAGGGTATCAAAGGTCTGGTGATAGAGTTGGGCCGGGAGATGTCGCAGATAACGACGGAGGGGAACAGCATAAAGGCGGAGGCCGGGGCGATGCTGTCATCCGTGGCCAGAGTAGCGGCGGAGCAGGGGCTTACCGGAATGGAGTTTGCGTCTGGGATACCGGGTACGATTGGCGGCGCAGTCGTGATGAATGCAGGTGCTTATGGCGGTGAAATGAAGCGGATTGTGAACAAAGCTACCGTTCTGACGCCGGAAGGGGAAGAAAAAGAGCTGAATTTGCAGGAATTACAGTTAGGCTACCGCCATAGTTGTATTCCTGAAAACGATTATATTGTGCTGGACACGGAACTGGTACTGGAACCGGGAGATTCTGAGAAGATTCAGGAGCAGATGGCAAAGCTGCGCACCCAGCGCTGCAAAAAGCAGCCGTTGGAGTATCCAAGTGCAGGCAGTACTTTTAAACGGCCGGAGGGATATTTTGCAGGGAAGCTTATACAGGATGCTGGCCTGAAAGGATTCCGGGTGGGAGACGCGCAGATATCGGAGAAGCACAGCGGCTTTGTGATTAACCGGGGGAATGCTACGGCGTCAGAGATTGCCGAGCTGATCCGCCAGGTACAGAATAGGGTAGAAAGACATTCAGGAGTGAAACTTGAGACAGAGGTGCGGTTTTTGGGAGAATTTTGAATGAGAATATTTGTGGGAGGACGGCAGTGAAATTTATAATTTTAACAGGGATGTCCGGAGCTGGAAAAAGTACGGCATTGAAAATTATGGAGGATATTGGTTATTTTTGCGTGGACAACCTGCCGATTGCATTGATTGAGAAATTTGCCCAGCTTGCCGACCAGCAGGACTCGGAACTGCAGAAGGTGGCCGTAGGAGTAGATATCCGCAGCGGGCAGAAATTAGGTGAACTGCAGAGCGTGCTTGACAGATTGAATGAGAATGGAAAAGCCTTTGATATTCTCTATCTGGATTCTGCGGATGAAGTGCTGGTGAAGCGATATAAAGAAACAAGACGGACGCATCCTCTTGCAGGAGGCGAGCGGGTGGACAAAGGGATTCAAAAGGAACGCAAACGGCTGGAATTTCTGAAAAACCAGGCGGATTATATTGTCGATACCAGCAATATGCTTACCAGAGAGCTAAAAGCAGAGATGGAGAAGATTTTTGTACAGAATCAGGATTATAAGAACCTGTTTATAACCATCGTTTCTTTTGGGTTCAAATACGGCATCCCTACAGACTCCGATTTGGTATTTGATGTGCGCTTTCTGCCCAATCCCTATTATGTGGAAGGCCTGCGCGCCAAAACCGGAAATGACAGCGACATCCAGGAGTATGTGATGCAGTTCAAAGAGGCGGGAATATTTTTAGATAAACTGGAAGATATGGTGAAATTTCTCATACCCAATTATATTACGGAGGGTAAGACCCAGCTTGTAATTGGAATCGGATGTACGGGAGGCAAGCACCGTTCCGTAACCCTTGCCAACGCGCTGTATGAACGGCTCCGCCACCAGAGAGAGTATGGGCTTAAGATTGAACACCGGGATATTCAAAAGGATGCGCTCCGCAATAAGTAGGGGCAGGAGGAGGATATGTCGTTTTCAGGCGAAGTGAAAGAGGAATTGTCACGGCAGTTTCATAAGAGCAGACATTGCCAGATTGCTGAGATTGCAGCAATTTTAAGTTTTGCCGGCAAGCTGGAAGACTTTCAGGGGGGGAAACAGCTCTGTGTCTATACAGAAAATATTTCTCTTGCACGGAAAATTTTTTCCCTGATGCGCAAAACTTTTCAGGCGCATGTAAGCATTGCTGTGCGGCAGAATATTTATCTTCACAAAAACAGGATTTTTGTGATTTTTCTCAGAAATCAGGAAGAACTCCGGAAGGTTCTTCTGGCGGTGAAATGGCAGAACGAACAGGGAGAAAATATTCGTACCAGGGCGCTTGCCAATGGTCTTCTAGTGCAGAAATCCTGCTGCCGCCGGGCGTTTATCCGCGGCGCTTTTCTCAGTGCAGGTTCCATGAGTGATCCGGAGAAGTCCTATCATCTGGAGATCGTCTGTTCCGGAGAAGAGGCCGCCAGACAGCTTCAGGAAATTATCAACAGCTTTGAGGTGGACGCAAAAATTGTGCAGCGGAAGAAGAGTCACGTGGTTTATTTGAAGGAAGGCGCCCAGATCGTGGATATGCTGAACATTATGGAAGCGCATGTGGCTTTGATGAGACTGGAAAATGTACGTATTTTAAAAGAAATGCGCAATTCTGTCAATCGTCAGGTGAACTGCGAGACGGCAAATATCAATAAGACGGTCAACGCCGCCGTAAAACAGGCGGAAGATATAAATTACATAAAATCTGTGAAAGGACTGGACAGTCTGCCGGATAATCTCAAAGAAATTGCACTGCTGCGCCTCGCGTATCCACAGGCGGCGCTGAAGGAGCTGGGTACGCTTTTAGATCCTCCAGTGGGGAAATCGGGGGTCAATCATCGTCTGCGCAGATTATGTGAGATAGCAGAAGACCTTAGGGAAGCAAAAAGGGGTGAAGCGTGAAACATTTGTTCATTCACCTGTTTGTGCAAAATATGCACAAAATGGAGGAAATCATGCATGAAGAAAAAGCTTTTATTTGTGTTCAATCCCTTTTCCGGAAAAGGGCAGATTAAAAACAGATTGTTGAGTATTGTGGACTATTTTGTAAAGTCCGGATATGAAGTAACTGTTTATCCCACGCAGCAGCCCCATGATGCAGTAGATCTGATAGAGCAGGAGGCAGGCAGATATGAATTGATTGTCTGCAGCGGCGGGGACGGCACGTTAGATGAAGTGGTGAGCGGAATGATGAGGCGCCATGACAGAGTACCCATCGGTTATATCCCTTCTGGAAGCACCAATGATTTTGCAGGTTCTCTTAAAATACCGAAAAATATGGACAGAGCGGCACGGGTGGCCGTGGAAGGAACGCCGTTTGCCTGTGACGTGGGAAGTTTCAATGGAGAATATTTCGTGTATATTGCGGCCTTTGGCTTGTTTACGGATGTCTCTTATGCAACAAGCCAGGATTTAAAGAACAGGATTGGGCACCTTGCATATCTGCTTGAGGGCGTAAAACGCATTGCCTCCATTCAATCCTTTCATTTGAAGATCTCAGTGGACGAAAAAGAGATTGAAGATGAGTTTATCTATGGCATGATTACAAACTCTACCTCGGCGGGCGGGTTTAAAAATATTACGGGAAAAAACGTAAAGCTGGATGACGGCATGTTTGAAGTGACCCTGATCAGGATGCCGAAAAACCCAATCGAACTCAACGCAATTATTGCAAGCCTTACCAATCTGATTGATGATACAGATCTGATTTATACCTTTAAGGCCGACTGTCTGAATGTTAAGTCCTTAGAGAAAATTTCCTGGACCCTGGACGGAGAGTATGGCGGGGATCATACGGAGGTTGATATTTATAACAAGAAGCAGGCGGTCGAAATTATGGTAAAGCCGGGGATGAAATTTCTTCCAGAAAGTGCTTTTCTTTTTAGGAGAAATAAGTTATAATAGCGTCAGACACATACCGCCCGAAGCGGAGTTGAAAACAGGTTTTCTGCCAGGGGCAGGAGACGGAAATGGAGGAAAAGAAA
Organism: Lachnospiraceae bacterium; assembly: GCA_009911185.1. GTDB lineage: Bacteria > Bacillota > Clostridia > Lachnospirales > Lachnospiraceae > Petralouisia. The sequence continues at coordinate 6,670 of QXWW01000024.1, read as the reverse complement.
TGTTAGTATCTGCAAAAGAAATGTTACAGAAAGCAAAAGCAGGCCATTATGCTGTTGGACAGTTCAACATCAACAATCTGGAGTGGACAAAGTCTATCTTATTGACTGCACAGGAATTAAAATCCCCGGTTATTCTGGGTGTTTCTGAAGGAGCAGGAAAGTATATGACCGGATACAAGACGGTTGTAGGCATGGTGAACGGTATGTTGGAGGAGTTAAATATTACTGTTCCCGTTGCACTGCATCTGGATCATGGCAGCTATGAAGGATGCCTGAAATGTGTGGAAGCAGGATTTTCTTCTATTATGTTTGACGGTTCTCATTATCCTATTGATGAAAATGTAGCAAAGACTACAGAGCTTGTGAAGATTGCCCATGACAAGGGAATGTCCATTGAAGCGGAAGTAGGTTCTATTGGCGGTGAAGAAGATGGAGTTGTCGGCGCAGGTGAGTGCGCGGATCCGGATGAGTGTAAGGCCATTGCTGATTTGGGCGTAGATATGCTGGCGGCAGGAATTGGCAATATTCACGGCAAATATCCGGATAACTGGGCAGGTCTTAGTTTTGAGACGTTGGACGCCGTTCAGCAGAAGACCGGCGAGATGCCTTTGGTGCTTCACGGCGGTACTGGTATTCCCGAAGAGATGATCAAGAAGGCAATTTCACTTGGCGTAGCTAAGATTAATGTAAATACGGAGTGCCAGCTCTCTTTTGCAGAGGCTACCAGAAAATATATCGAGGCAGGCAAGGATCAGGAGGGCAAGGGCTTTGATCCGCGGAAATTACTGGCTCCGGGAGCGGAAGCTATCAAGGCGACAGTAAAAGAAAAGATGGAATTATTCGGTTCCGTTGGAAAAGCGGAATAGCCGGCATAATTTTTTGTAGGTTTTGAAGAAAAATAATGGAAAAATCATAGAAATTTGTTGGAAATAGCAAAAAATAAAATTTTTCTAAAATTTCTATTGCATTTTTAAAAATTATAGAGTATCTTATTAGCAACAGAAAACAAACATGTAGAACAAGGGTGTTCCAAGAGGCTTGGAATACCCTTTTTTATCTTAATAGAGATTTCCGTAAATCTCATAGGATAATCTTCCGGTTCATCCTCAAGAATCCCAGAGCTTCGCCGGATTTTGTTCGGGGGAAACGGGGCGCGCATGTTAGAAAGGATGTAGAGAATATGAGTGAGTATTTCAATGTATCAGAAATTTTTGGTGAAAATGTATTTAATGATGCAGTGATGCAGGAACGTTTGCCGAAAAAGGTTTATAAGAAATTAAGAGAAGTCATTCAGGAAGACAGAGAGTTGGATCTGGAAACGGCAGACGTGGTGGCGCATGAAATGAAAGAGTGGGCGATTGAGAAAGGCGCAACGCATTACACCCACTGGTTCCAGCCGCTGACCGGTTTCACGGCAGAAAAGCATGATTCTTTTATCACGGCTCCCATGCCAAACGGCAAAGTTCTGATGAGCTTTTCCGGTAAGGAATTAATTAAGGGAGAGCCGGACGCTTCTTCTTTTCCGTCAGGAGGCTTGCGGGCAACTTTTGAGGCGCGGGGCTATACGGCATGGGATTGTACGTCGCCGGCATTTGTAAGGCAGGATGCGGCAGGAGCGACGCTCTGTATTCCGACGGCATTTTGTTCCTACACGGGAGAAGCGTTAGATCAGAAAACTCCGCTTCTTCGTTCTATGGAGGCAATCAATAAACAGGCGCTGCGTCTGATACGGCTTTTTGGAAATACAACTTCCAAGCGTGTGACACCGTCAGTGGGCGCAGAGCAGGAATATTTTCTGGTCGACCATGAAAAATACTTAAAGCGCAAAGATTTGATTTTTACCGGTCGTACCCTGTTCGGTGCAATGCCGCCCAAGGGGCAGGAATTGGATGACCATTATTTTGGCGCGATCCGTGAACGTATTGCGGCATACATGCGGGATGTCAATAAAGAACTGTGGAAATTGGGTGTCAGCGCCAAAACTCAACACAATGAAGTTGCTCCGGCACAGCATGAGCTTGCGCCTATTTATGCAGAAGTAAATATAGCCGTGGACCATAACCAGCTTGTGATGGAGACTTTAAAAAAAGTGGCGGGACGCCACGGACTGCGCTGCCTGCTACATGAGAAGCCGTTTGCAGGGGTAAACGGTTCTGGTAAACATAATAACTGGTCTATCATCACGGACGATGGCATCAACCTGTTAGATCCTGGAAAAACGCCTCATGAAAATATCCAGTTCCTTCTGGTCCTGACCTGTATTTTAAAGGCAGTGGATAAACATGCAGACCTGCTCCGTGAATCTGCAGCAGATGCAGGAAATGATCACAGGCTTGGAGCGAACGAGGCTCCGCCAGCCATTATTTCCATTTTCCTGGGCGCACAGCTTCAGGATGTGATGTCGCAGCTTATCAGTACAGGGGAAGCGACCAGGAGTTTAAAAGGAGAAGTGCTTCAGACAGGCGTGAAGTCGCTGCCCGATTTTATGAAGGACGCTACAGACCGCAACCGTACTTCACCGTTCGCATTTACTGGAAATAAATTTGAGTTTCGTATGGTCGGTTCCAACGATTCCATTGCGGCGCCCAACGTAATATTAAACGTTATTGTTGCAGAAGCATTTTCTGACGCCTGTGATATTCTGGAACAGGCAGATGATTTTGAGCAGGCGGTACATGATCTGATTAAAAAGCAGGCGTCTGACCATCAGCGCATCGTCTTTAACGGAAATGGTTACTCCGACGAGTGGATTGAAGAAGCAAAGCGCAGAGGACTTCCCAATATTAAAAATATGGTAGATGCAGTTCCGGCGCTGACGACGGAAAAAGCCGTGGCGTTGTTTGAGAAATTTAATGTATTTACCAGGGCGGAGTTGGAATCAAGAGGAGAGATTTTGTATGAAAACTATGCAAAAGCTTTGAATATTGAAGCCCGTGCGATGATTGATATGGCTGGCAAACAGATTATTCCGGCGATTATTAAATATACTACGGTGCTGGCAAATTCCATCAATGCAGTAACGTCTGCCTGTGATGCGGATGTCACCACTCAAAAAGAGCTGTTGAAAGAGGTTTCGGCTTTGTTGGCGGAAGCGAAAGCAGCGCTTGTGAATCTGACGGAAATTGCCGAGAAGGCATATGCTATGACCGAAGGAAGAGAACAGGCGATTTGTTATCGTGATGAGGTGAAAACAGCGATGGAGGCGCTGCGGGCGCCAATTGACAAATTGGAAATGATGGTTGACAAGGACATGTGGCCTATGCCGTCTTACGGAGATTTAATTTTCGAAGTATAAGTTTTCTGGGAAATCGGAATAGGAACTGTGAAATGAAACGGCTTTTTATCGTTAACAAAATAAATAAAAAAAGATCCTGATGAAAGGGAGGATGCCAGGGGGCTTCCGCCACCTGGCATATATTATGAAAAAGTTTACTCAAATAATGATTTACTGAAATTGTCTTTTATGTTGTCTTTATTATACGCTTAAGAAATGAAGTTTTCGTGTTAGTATCATGAAACTTTTTTGAATCTAAAATGAATAAATTATGAACAAAAAGAAAAACGGTATTTTTTCTGAGCCACAAAGCTGTGGAGAGCGGGGAAAGTATCGTTTTTTATATTGCACTATGATACAACATGTATGCGGTTATTTTGCAAATTGCCGCCAAAATCCATATCCTGACGTTTTTTTGCCGGGAATGGATCAGAAAGGGAGGAATTTTTATGTCACAAGAATCAATCATCAATTTAGTAAGCGAGCATACCTTTGGGATCTGGTTTCTCATTGGGGCGGCGCTGGTATTCTGGATGCAGGCAGGATTCGCTATGGTAGAGGCAGGTTTTACCAGGGCAAAAAACTCTGGAAATATCCTGATGAAAAATCTTATGGATTTTTGTATTGGGACGGTTGTATTTATCCTGATAGGTTTTTCCCTGCTGTTAGGGGAGGATATAATAGGGCTGATTGGTAAACCGGGATTTGATATATTTACTGCTTACGCAAACTTCGATTTTTCTAATTTTGTATTTAACCTGGTATTCTGCGCTACGACGGCAACGATTGTATCTGGGGCTATGGCAGAGCGAACAAAATTTTTATCTTATTGTATTTATTCCGGCGTGATTTCCGCATTGATTTATCCGATTGAAGCGCACTGGATCTGGGGGGGCGGCTGGTTGGCGCAGAGAGGATTTCATGACTTTGCTGGTTCTTGCGCCATTCATATGGTAGGCGGAATCTCTGCTCTGATTGGTGCGGCGATTTTAGGGCCGCGTATCGGAAAATTTACGAAAGACAAAACGGGAAAGATTACAAAAGTAAATGCTTTCCCGGGGCATAATCTGCCTCTGGGCTGTCTGGGTTGTTTTATCCTCTGGTTTGGCTGGTACGGATTTAACGGCGCGGCAGCAACCACAATCCCACAGTTAGGATCTATTTTCCTGACAACGACGATAGCGCCTGCGGTTGCAACGGTAATGTGTATGATATTCACCTGGATAAAATATGGAAAACCAGACGTTTCCATGTGTTTGAACGCCTCTCTTGCCGGCCTGGTGGCAATTACGGCGCCCTGCGATGTGACCGATGCGTTCGGAGCTATTGCAATTGGGGCTGTGGCGGGGCTTTTGGTAGTATTTGGCGTATGGCTGCTGGATTATAAGCTTCATGTGGATGATCCGGTAGGGGCCGTGGCTGTTCATATGATGAATGGTATCTGGGGTACGATTGCAGTTGGTCTTTTTGCTACTTCTTCTGCTCCAGAGAGTGAGATAAACGGCCTGTTTTATGGAGGCGGTTTCCATCAGCTTGGACTTCAGCTATTGGGTGTAATTAGCGTGGCGGCGTTTGCGGCAGTCTGTATAACAATTACCTTTGTTATAATCCGTGCAACTGTGGGACTGCGTGTGACAGAAGAAGAGGAAATTACAGGGCTGGACGCGACAGAGCATGGTCTTGCCTCCGCGTATTCCGGATTCAGTATTATGGATGTTTCGAATACAATGACTATGGAAGTGAATGAAAATACAAATCTGGGCACAGGGGAATATGAAAGTGCCTCCCAGGTACAGAAAGAGGCGGCGGTTAGGGTTATTTCGGCGCTTCCCAGAGAAAGCACAGGCATGTACAAGGTAGTTATCATTGCGAAGTTGTCACGATATGATAAGCTTAGAAAAGCAATGAATGAACTGGGCGTTACAGGAATGACAGTAACACAGGTTATGGGCTGCGGTATTCAGAGAGGCGCCGGCGAGAAGTACCGGGGTGTAGAGATGGACGCAACCTTGCTGCCTAAAGTAAAGCTGGAGATTATCGTGGGGAATATTCCAGTGGAAAAGGTAATTGAAGCGGCCAGAAAGACTCTCTATACCGGACATATCGGCGACGGAAAGATTTTTATTTACGATGTGGCGAAAGTGGTCAAGATCCGGACTGGGGAGGAGGATTTGCCGGCATTGCTGGATGTAGAATAGCAATCATAACAGAAAGCGTTTTTAACAGGCGATGCAAAACAGTTAGAATGATGCCTCATATTACTCCAGCGGTCAAATATCGCAATGCAGATAATTTGCCGCCGGAGTAATAAATTGAAATCTTGCGGAAAATGGTAGATTTTTTCAGAACAGCCTATTATAATAGAAGAAAGATTTTCAAAAAGACAGGGTGGCAAATATACACCGGGAGGTATGGGATGAAAAATAATCTGCTGTTTGTAAACCATAATCGGGAGATAATCCGGGAGTTTCTCAATGCCATGAAGGAATATACTCTGGATATTGATACGGCGGACACGGGAGATGAGGTTGCCGCTGTATTAAAGAAAAAGAAATATAAAGTAGTAATTACCGGTATGAATATGCACGGTTTTGACGGTTCTAAGATTATTGCTTATCTGAACCATTACTGCCCCCAGACCGTTTGTATCGTATATACCAGGCGGCTGGAACTGGCACATCTGAAGCTTCTGGTCAATGAGCGAAAAGTTTTCCGGATATTTCAAAAGTCTGCAGATTTCAGAGAAGAGATATGCAGCGCAGTTATGGAAGCTTTTGAGTATTATGACATACAGGAGAAAGAGCATCAGGAAAAATTGATTTTAGAGCAAAAGATAAAAAATGCAAAAGAGAATCTTAAAGAATTGGAACACGCCTCATTGACAGAGGAAAAAGAGAAACGGGAGCTTGTTTTTTTTCTGGATACCATGCGTAAGACCTGCGCTGAGACTTTAAAGTCCTCTCTTACCCTGAAGGAGAGGCATTTGCTGTCTTTGTATGAGACAGAAGTAGTGAACCAACTTCTAAAGGGAACCTGTAGCCAGGAAACATTGGAGGAAATGAGCCGAAAACTTTATGGCGTATGCGACGGTAACCAGTGGCAAAAGCTGCAGCCTGTTATTGAAAGGCTGCGTCTTTTACTCTAAAGAGTCCGATGTAGCGCAAGTATAAAGCCGGGAGAGAACGCGGAGTGCGTTTGATACATAAAGGTATATTAGACTATGAGAGGAAAGAGGCTGTTGGTAAGTAAAATAGTACATGGAACGGTATTTTGCGATAAAGTAAATATGTTTTCACACTGCCTGGGCGTGTTTATGATACAGAGTGGGAACCTCTGGCGAGGTTCCCGGATGAAAAAATGGTTGCATAGTGTTTCCTCCTAATATTTTTGCGTGAT